>CAMORK010000026.1 GCA_946623755.1 uncultured Butyrivibrio sp.
AGATTATTGAATTTCAGCATGTTAAGCCTGGTAAGGGCGCTGCTTTCGTAAGAACCAAGCTCAAGGATATCATCAACGGCGGCGTTAAGGAGACAACATTCCGTCCTACTGAGAAATTCCCTGCAGCTCGTATTGACAAGAAGGATATGCAGTATCTCTATCAGGACGGCGATATCTTCAATTTCATGGATTCAGAGACTTATGAGCAGATTGGTCTTACTAAGGACCAGATCGGCGATTCTCTTAAGTTCGTTAAGGAGAACGAGACCTGCAAGGTTATGTCTTACAACGGCAACGTATTTGCAGTTGAGCCACCTATGTTTGTAGAGCTTACAATCACAGAGACTGAGCCCGGCTTCAAGGGTGATACAGCTACAGGTGCTACAAAGCCTGCAACTGTTGAGACAGGTGCTAACGTAGCAGTACCTCTCTTTGTTAACGAGGGAGATGTAATCAAGATTGATACAAGAACAGGTGAGTATCTCTCCAGAGTTTGATAATACGTAACCATATCTGACGCAGTATATTTCATATTTTTATAGAAACTAACTAAGACAATAGGAATTCCGATTTTTATCGGGGATACTATTGTCTTTTATTTTGCAAAAAATTGATTTAAAAGGAGATTATTCAGGTATGGAAATTAAAAAATTCAGCCAGATAATGGCAAGAGAAGTAAGTGATAAATTAGGAGAGGGCATTGATATTGAATGCACTGATGTATTAAAGAACAACGGAGTGGTATATCACGCTCTCACCATCAAAAAAAAGGGACAGTGCATCGCTCCGACAATCTACATCGATCAGATGCTTGAGAAATATAACAGGGGAACTATGCTTATGTCGCTTGTTGATGATGTAGTTAACATGTACAGACAGTGCGCTCCTTATACAGATACAAATATAGACTTTTTTGATGATTTTTCAGTGGTTTCAAAGCATCTTTTCTATAAGGCGGTGAATTACAAGAAAAATAAAAAGAAACTCGAAAATGTGCCTGTAAAGAGAGTATTGGACATGGCTCTGGTGCCTCTTGCGAAGTTTGACCATCCAAGGCTTGGTTCGGGAACGGTAATGATTGAGAATTCTTATCTTGATGTCTGGGAGATATCAAAGGATGAGCTGTGGGAAAATGTGGTGGAGAGTGCTCCGAAGGTTGCACCACCCAAGATCAGAGGTCTTATGGATTTTCTCGGTTCTGTTACAGGCATGAGCGGTCAGATGGATGAGCTTTGTGGTATTTATGTGATTTCCAATACTGCCGGCAATCTCGGCGCAGGGGTGGTGTTTTATCCGGGACTGTTACAGGGCCTTGCCGATGATCATGAATGCAACCTGTTTATAATTCCATCGTCGATCCATGAGTGCATTGTCATTCCGGATTCAAATATGTGTACAGAAACCGGCTCTTTAAGAGAGATCATCAGGGAAGTCAACAAAACTACAGTAGCCAACGAGGAGATATTAAGTGACAACCTTTACATGTATGACAGAGAAAGCGATAAATTCTTTATAGTAAAAGATAACTGATACTTAATGGCATAAAAAAGAGCTGCCGGGATTTCCGTCAGCTCTTTGGCAAGTGCACCCGACTGGACTCGAACCAGCAACAAAGGCGTCGGAGGCCTACGTTTTATCCATTAGACTACGGGTGCAACATAAGTTATGATACCACATAAATGAGGATGAGTCACTATCTGTATCCTATGTGTTATACAGGAGTAAAGACGGTGTCAACTTGACTTGACCTTTGTTTGCCATTAAAATCATTTTGGTGGAATGCGCCAAACCAATTTTTCGAGGTTTTATTAGTATGAAGAAAAAGAATAACAATGTAACAAATTGGAGAAATGAAAAAAAGGATATATTTGCTATCCTTGGAGATAATAAGAAGTTCCTGATGCCGGCTATTTTAGCGGTAGCAGTTGTTTTGACCGTGGTAATTGCAGTAAGTGCCAATCACAGGGCAACAGAGATTGCAGAAAGTACAGCTACCGAGGCTGAGTCCACGGTGTTTGAAGTTCCAGATGTGGCAATGGAAGAAAACACTTCTCCTGAAATAAATGCTCTTGTGGAGAAATACTACGCAGCATCAGCAAGCGGAGATGCGGAAACTCTGGCAGCTATCTATAAGGGACTTGATGAAACTGAGATCCTCAAGGCAGTTGCAGCATCAGAGTATATAGAATCAATCGATAACATAACTGTTTACACCAAGCCGGGACCAGTAGAAGGCAGCTATGTGGCCTATGTATATAACGAGGTTAAACTCTATGACTATGAAGGACGTGTTCCGGGACTTGAGATCTTATACATCTGTTCTGATGAAAACGGAGATCTTTATATAAACGGAGATGTTGTTGATGCAGGCGAACTTGATTATCTCAAGCAGATCAATGTTCAGGCAGACGTTATCGATCTGAACAATAAAGTTGCATCAAGCTATAATGAGATGGTAAGCGGCGATGAGGCCCTTGCTGAGCTCCTTACCAGGATGCGTTCAGGTCTTCAGGTTTCAGTCGGTGAAGCGCTTGCTACTTCTGAGACCTCAACACCTGAGGAGAGTGCAGCAGAGGCTTCCTCAGAGGAAGAAACAGATCCGGGCAAAGTTACCGTTACAACAAGGATCATCAAGGCTACGGATGTTATCAATATCAGAAGCTCTGATTCAGAGACTGCCGATATTCTTGATAAGACTACAAAGGGACAGGAGTTTAAGGAGCTCGAGGCTCTTGCAAACGGCTGGAGTAAGGTTGAATACAAGGGTAAGGAAGCCTATGTTAAGACAGAGTTCTTTGAGGTTGTATCAGAGGAGACGACTGTAGTTGACAGTGGAGAAGAGGATAACACCGATGAAGAGGACGAAGCAGCTTCTGCTGCATCATCAGCTTCAACAGAGTCAGCAGCTGCAGCTTCTTCAGAATCTTCAACAGAGAATCAGTCCAAGGTTTCATCAGCGAAGACCGGCAAGATGACTCTTACAGATTCAGTTAAATTCCGCAAAGGGCAGAGTACTGACAGTGAGGCAATTACAACCATCTATGCAGGCTCCACTGTAAACGTTATAGAGCAATATGCCAGCGGATGGGCTAAAATAGAGTATAATAATAAGACAGGATACGTTAAATCAGAGTTCCTGCAAGACTGATAAATACATAATTCCTTTTAAGGAGGTAACATCTATGTTCGGACGTTTAAAGGTAGCTATTATGGGTACAGGCAGGATTGCCGAGATAATGGCGAGGACCCTTAAGGATACCAAGGGTGTTACATGTTATGCAGTTGGATCACGAACAATAGAAAATGCCGAGAAATTCGCCAGGGAATTTGGCTTTAAAAAGGCTTATGGTTCCTATGCGGAGCTTGTTTCCGACCCCAAGGTCGATCTCGTTTATGTTGCAACTCCGCATTCGGAACATTTTGAGAATGTGAAGCTTGCCATATCAGCAGGCAGAAATGTAATCTGCGAGAAAGCTTTCATGCTCAATGAGAATCAGGCCAACCAGATCTTTAAATTTGCTGAGGAAAAGGGAGTCCTTGTTACAGAGGCAATCTGGACCAGATACATGCCCATGAGGACTAAATTATGTGAGATCCTTGCCAGCAATGTCATCGGTGAGCCCACTATGCTCACAGCCAATCTCAGTTACAATATAGCTTATAAAGAGAGAATACAAAAGCCGGAACTGGGCGGAGGAGCCCTTCTTGATCTGGGTGTGTATTGTCTTCATTTTGCATCCATGGTATTTGGAAATGATGTCAAGGATATTGCATCAATATGCACTTTCAACAATCTTGGAATGGACATGCAGGACAGCATTACTTTGAGATATTCCGATGGCAAAATGGCGGTACTTAATTCAACCGTTCTTTCTGTCGGAGACAGAAACGGAGTTATCTACGGAAGTAAGGGATTTATCGTTGTTGAAAACATCAATAATCCCGAAGCTATTGCAGTATATGACAATAATTACAACAAGACAGCATATTATAAGAGACCCAGGCAGAAAACAGGCTATGAGTACGAGATTGAAGCCTGTGTGAGGGCGATATCCGAGGGATGGCTTGAGTGTCCTGAAATTCCACATGCCGAGACACTTAAGATTCTCAACATGATGGATTTCATAAGGAACAATAACCACATTGTATTCCCGGGGGAGAGTGGGAATGCAGCTGTGAATGAACCTGTAACTGCACTTGATGCAGAGACTGAGCCCGAGACTGAAGCAGAGACAGAGGCAGTGACATTGATAGAGACAGCGACAGAAGCTGAACTTCCGGCTGAGAATTCGGAAGCTGTGGAGCAGGGAGAGTATGAAGAAGAGGTTAATTCTGGGGATAATTCTTCTGGCACTGACGATTAATCAGTTTTCTTTTGTCAGCCTTGCTGAGGAAAATGATGAAGCTATTTCTGAGATGAGAGAGGCGGAGGCCGAGACACAGGCTGCCATCTCCAATCTTCAGAAGCAGACTCAGGAGACCAAGGAAGCAATCAGTGCGCTTGAAGGACAAAAACAACAGACGCAGCAAAGTGTAAGCAATCTGGAAAACCAAAGCAGCTCTCTTCAGAGCACCATTAACGGTTATTCCAATAAGCTTGAAACACTTAATACCGAAATTGATGAGGCTGAGGCTGCAATGGCCGTGGTCTCTTCTGAAATAGTCCGTCTGAACAATGAGCTTTCAGAGGCTCAAAAACAGGAACAGGACAGATATGAACTTCTTAAAAAACGTCTAAAGTCCACCTATGAAAGTGGTGGAACATCTGGATTACTCCGGGTTCTTTTGGAATCGGGGTCTATTGGTGAGCTTCTGACCAAGTTTGAATATCTAAATGCAATTGTCAGATATGATCGCACGAAAATAGCTGAGTATCAGGAACTTCAGGCTAAAATTGAGGCTCAGAAGAAAGAAGTTGAGGAAAAGGAAGCAGAGCTTGATGCTTATCAGGATCAGCTTGATGAAAAGCACACAGAGCTGTCAAATCTCACAGATGAAGTCAGGGGACAGCTCTCTTCAACCAGAAATTCCCTTTCAAATGAGAAGAATAAACTCTCAAGTTACGAAGATCAGCTCAAAGAGCTTGATAAAAAGATGAAGAGCCTTGAAGCACAGACAGCCGCCGCACAGGCCAAGCTGGCTCAGCAGTTGGCTGAACGCCTTGCTCTTTCAAATGAAAACCTCGGCGGTTCATATGATGCGAGTGAGTCTGAACTCATATGGCTTGCAGCCACAATACAGGCGGAGTCCGACGGAGAGTCTTATACCGGTAAGCTTGGTGTCGGATCTGTGATCATGAACAGGGTAAAGAGCTCGGCATTTCCTAACAGCGTTATTGGTGTAATTACGCAGCCTATGCAGTTCGCTCCCTACAGATCGGGAAAGGTTGAGTTTATCATCGCAAATGGCCCTAATTCCACATGTATAAGGGCAGCACAGGAGGTTTTGGCAGGAGCCCGTATCGGGGATTATCTCTTCTTTATGACCCAGTACTGGGCGGATTATTACAGAATCAAGAACTATACCATGATAGGTAATCATGCATTCTTCTACCGTTGGGATACTTATGCTCCTCCGGCAGAGGAAATACCTTCTGAGGATGAGGCTCCTGTGGAGGAAAATCAGGATAATAGCACAGAATCGTCAGAGAGTCAGAATGAGGGCGGAGAGTCATCTGAGAGTCAGGACAGTGGCGGAGAGTCATCCGAGAGTCAGGACGGCGGCGGAGAGTCATCCGAGAGTCAGGACAGCGGCGGAGAGTCGTCGGAAAGTCAGGACAGTGGCACAGAGACATCCGAGAGTCAGGACAGCGGTGGTGAGTCGCCGGAGAATCAGGATGGTGGCGTTGAACCATCCGGAGAAAACACGGATTCCAACTCTGATGAAAACAGCTCTGATGGCGGAGAATAGCGAAGAAATCGCAGCTGAATAAGTATAAAAAAACTCTTGCGCTTTAAACCACCAAAGTGTATAATTGTATACAATTATTGATGTTAATGATTTACAGGAGGAGTAAAGCTATGTCATACGTAGATGAAGTCTACAACTACGTTGTAGAGAAAAACCCGGCTCAGCCTGAGTTCCATCAGGCAGTTAAGGAAGTGCTTGAGTCACTTCGTGTTGTTATCGAAGCCAATGAAGATGAGTATCGCAGGGACGCTCTCCTTGAGAGACTTGTAACACCTGAGAGACAGATTCTTTTCAGAGTACCATGGGTTGATGATAAGGGACAGGTACAGGTTAACAACGGTTTCCGTATCCAGTTCAATTCAGCAATCGGACCTTACAAGGGAGGACTTCGTTTCCATCCTTCAGTAAACCTTGGTATCATCAAGTTCCTTGGCTTTGAGCAGATCTTCAAGAACTCTCTTACAGGTCTTCCTATCGGTGGCGGTAAGGGTGGTTCCGACTTCGATCCTAAGGGCAAGTCTGACAGAGAAGTAATGGCATTCTGCCAGAGCTTTATGACAGAGCTTTTCAGACATATTGGTGCTGATACTGACGTACCTGCCGGAGATATCGGTGTAGGCGGACGTGAGATCGGATTTATGTACGGACAGTACAAGAGAATCAGAGATACATACGAGGGTGTTCTTACAGGTAAGGGTCTTACATACGGCGGATCACTTGCTCGTACACAGGCTACAGGATATGGTCTTCTTTACCTCACAGAGGAGCTTCTTAAGTGCAACGGCTCTGACATCAAGGGCAAGACAGTAGTAGTTTCCGGTGCAGGTAATGTTGCAATCTACGCTATCGAGAAGGCTCAGCAGCTCGGTGCCAAGGTTGTTACATGTTCTGATTCAACGGGATGGATCTATGATCCTGAAGGAATCGATGTAGCACTTCTTAAGGAAGTTAAGGAAGTTAAGAGAGCAAGACTTACAGAGTATGCAGCTGCAAGAAAGTCAGCTGAGTACCACGAGGGCAAGGGCGTTTGGTCAGTTAAGTGTGACGTTGCTCTTCCTTGCGCAACTCAGAACGAGCTTCTTCTTGATGATGCTAAGCAGCTTGTTGCTAACGGCGTTCAGGCTGTATGTGAGGGTGCTAACATGCCTACATCTATCGAGGCTACTGAGTACCTCCAGAGCAACAAGGTTCTCTTTGTTTGCGGTAAGGCATCCAATGCCGGCGGTGTAGCTACATCAGCTCTTGAGATGAGCCAGAACAGCGAGAGACTTTCATGGACCTTCGAAGAGGTTGATGCTAAGCTTAAGCAGATCATGGTTAACATCTATCACAACATTGATGACGCTGCAAGAAAGTACGGCATGGAAGGCAACTACGTTGCAGGTGCTAACATTGCTGGTTTCCTTAAGGTTGCAGAGGCAATGAAGGCTCAGGGTATTGTTTGATAAACACATCACTAAGCATTACCGGCCGGAGCGATTGAGCTCCGGCCTTATTTTATTTTGCCTGTCTGTTGTGGTAAGATATTCATTGGAAATTTTGAAGACGTAAGGACTTGTTGAGAATTATGGGAAGATTGGTTGATTCGGTAAAAAGAGTCGGAAGATTTCTTTTTGACAAAGAGACCCGATTTAATTACCTGTGCATTTTAGGTGCATATAACGGCCTTAGTGATGAGGCGTTTTTAAAAAAGAAGTTCAAGATTGCCATGGGCTATGAACCTGATCTGGAAAACCCGCTTACCTACAGCGAAAAGCTCCAGTGGTTAAAACTTCATGACAGGAAGAATATCTATACACAGATGGTCGACAAGCATGAGGTCAAGGCTCTTGTTCGCGACATGATAGGTGAAGAATATGTTGTTCCGGAATATGGCTGCTGGGATCATTTCGATGATATAGATTTTGACAGTCTGCCTGATAAATTCGTGCTTAAATGTACACATGATTCCGGAGGAATCTACATCTGCAAGGATAAGGCAGGGATGGATAAGGGTGTTGTTAAAGAGTTCATGGAAAAGAGACTTAGCAGAAATTCATACATCTTTGAGAGGGAATGGCCCTACAAGAATGTTAAGCCAAGGATACTTGCAGAGAAGTATATTGAAGAGATAGCAAGTGATGACCTTAAGGATTATAAGTTCTTTTGCTTTGACGGCAATGTTCCTTATCTGTTTGTGGCATCGGAGAGAATGGGAGATAGTGAGACCAAGTTCGACTTTTTTGACAGAGAGTATAATCACCTGGATCTCATAAACGGCCATCCAAATGCCGCTGTAATCCCGGAAAAACCCCGTAATTTCGATCTGATGCTGGAATTGTCAGAGAAGATGTCTAAGGGTATTCCGCAGGTCAGAATAGACTTTTATGACACGGGAGAGCATGTCTATTTCGGAGAGTTTACTTTCTCACATTGGGGAGGAACCAAGCCCTTTGAGCCGGAAAAATGGGACAGGATCTTTGGGGACTGCATCAAACTTCCCACTAAGACACATGAATAAAAATATACCGGAGACAGTTATCTGACTGCCTCCGGCTTTTTGTTCAAAGCTTTATTATTCTTTTGCGGATTCTTTTAAGAGCTTTTGTATCTCTGCTTCAGTTTCAAGGCTCATAACCTTGTTTGCGAGATCATCGGCATCTTTCTTGGTCCATTTCGAGATGATACATCTTGCTGTAAGGACAAGAACCGGGTTTACAGAAAATTCCGTAAGACCAAAGGAGATGAGCAGAGGAATCATAAGTGGATCGGCTGCTGCTTCTCCGCACATACCTACAGGTATTCCGGCTTCTACACCACACTCTATAATGTGCTTTATAGAACGGAGAACTGAAGGCTGGAAAGTGGAGTACAGGTAAGCTACATCTGCATTTCCTCTGTCAACACTCATTGTGTACTGGGTCAGGTCGTTGGTTCCGATGGAGAAAAAATCAGATTCTTTGGCAAGGAGATCTGCAATGAGAGAAGCGGAAGCTGTCTCTATCATGCAGCCTATCTCAATGTCTTTGTCATAGGCAATATTCTTTGCGTCAAAATCTTTTTTGATCTCGGCAACCATCTCTTTTACCGCACGGATTTCTTCCACACAGGTAACAAGAGGAACCATGATCTTAACCTTACCAAAGGCGCTGGCTCTGACAATGGCACGAAGCTGTATCATATAGTTGTCTCTGTTTCCGAGACAGTATCTTACAGCTCTGTAACCAAGGAATGGGTTCTCTTCCTTTTTGATGTTGAGGTAAGGTATATCCTTGTCACCACCTACATCAAGGGTTCTGATGATAACGGGTTTGCCGCCAAGAGTTTCTGCAGCTTCCTTGTATGCGTTAAACTGCTCATCCTCAGAAGGCATCTTGGTGTTGTCCATGAACAGGAACTCTGATCTGAAAAGTCCTACACCTTCCCCGTCACATTCTACAGCCTTTTTGGCATCCTTGGGAGTTCCTATGTTGCAGAACAGTTCAAGGTTTATTCCGTCCGCAGTCACAGTCTCTTTTCCGAGGAATCCCTTGAGCTCAGCCTGCTTCTTAATGTAATCCTCGCGCTTTATGATGTACTGGGAAAGAATGTCTCCCTCGGGATTGATGTACACATTTCCCTCTGTGCCGTCCACAATTGCTGTGTCTTTGTCTTTTACAAGATTTGTAATGTCAGGAACGGAGAGTACGGCCGGAATCTCCAGTGCTCTTGCAAGGATAGCAGAGTGGGAAGTCTTGCCTCCAACCTCTGTTATGATACCTGCTACATTCTCCTTGACGATCTGAGATGTCATGGAAGGTGTCAGATCTCTGGCAACCAGTATTGTTCCGGGTGCAACCTTGCTGATATCGATATCTTCGATGCCAAGAAGGATCTTAAGAAGACTTACCTTGATATCGCTGATATCGGAAGCACGCTGACGCATCATGTCGTCATCCATCTTTGAAAACATTCCGATGAACATGTCACAGACTGCTTCTACCGCAGACTCAGCGCACTGGCCTGCAGCTATCATCTTGCCCATTTCTCCGGACATTGAAGGATCTGACATCATTACAAGGTGTCCCTCAAGGATTTCTGCTTCCTTGGGACCTATGCGTTTTCTGATGTCTTCAGCCATCTCGGCTGTCTCTTTCTTGAACTTCTCGACGGCACTGTCAAAGCGGGCTTTTTCGCTTTCTGTGTCTTCGACTTTCACTGCATCATATTTGAGCTCATGCTCAGCAATAACGCAGATACTTCCGATTCCGATTCCGCGTGATGCGGCGATTCCGTTGTACATATGTAATCCCCCTGTTATTTGTTAACAAGGAAGTTCCGCTCTCGGCCCGGAGGGCCTTGCCGGAACGACCATGCTCAATAAACTCGAAAAGACCTCGTTAACTGATCATGGTCAATCACCCAGACCTGCCTCTACTAATTCGATAGCCTTTTTAAGTGCATCCTGTTCGTCAGCGCCATCGCACTGGATCTCGATCTCTGCACCGCACTTGATGCATGCGCTCATGAGCATCATTACGCTCTTTGCATCGTAAGCAGTTCCGTTAAAAACAACCTTTACATCGCTGGCAAAAGGTGTCATAGCCTGTGAGAAGACACTTGCCGGACGCATGTGCATACCCTGTTCGTTAGTTACTGTGATTTTCTGTGATACCATAATAAGTTTTCCTTTCTGTTAATCAAACAATAATAAAGCTGTCAGTTAAGTTTATTTATGCTTCCTGTGCGTTCTTTTTGAGGATTCCGAGAAGGACAGCTCCTACCAAAGATCCAACCAGGAGAGCTACAAGGTACATTACAACGTTTCCTACTACAGGGAATACAAAGATTCCGCCGTGAGGAGCCATGAGTGTACACTTGAATGCCATTGAAAGAGCACCTGCAACGCCTGATCCTACGAAGAGTGAAGGAATTACATGGAGCGGATCAGCTGCTGCGTAAGGGATAGCACCCTCTGTGATGAATGAAAGTCCCATGATAAAGTTTACAGGACCTGATTTTCTTTCAGCTGCAGTGAACTTGTTCTTGAAAACAAGTGTTGCGATTGCGATAGCGATAGGAGGAACCATTCCGCCTACCATGATAGCAGCCATGATCATGTAACCTGTCTCGTTCTGGTTTGCGAGTGAAGCAAGACCGAAGGCATAAGCTGCCTTGTTGAGAGGGCCACCCATATCAGTTGCCATCATTGCGCCAAGGAGTGCTCCAAGAAGGATTATTGATCCGCTGGACATTCCTGTAAGAACGTTAGAGATCCATGCGTTGAGTGCGCCAACAACAGGGTTGATGAGGCACATAACAAGACCGATAAGCAGTGTTCCGATGAGCGGATAAATAAGTACCGGCTTGATTCCTTCAAGAGCAGGAGGAAGAACTTCACATACCTTACGAAGACCAAGCACGATATAACCACCAACAAATCCTGCTACCAGAGCACCGAGGAAAGCTGAAGGAACATCACCGCCGGGAGCAGCAAAGGTTGCACCGGTTGATGCAAGATATCCGCCTACAAAACCAACTGCAAGACCGGGACGGTCAGCGATACTCTGGGCGATAAAGCCTGCCAGAATAGGAAGCATGAATCCGAATGCGGCGCCGCCTATTGCCTTAAACCATGCAGCTACAGGGGTGTTAGAACCGAAGTTGCTTGGATCGATTGAATAGTCATCTAAAAGGAATGCGATTGCTATAAGTATTCCACCACCGATAACGAACGGAAGCATGTGTGATACACCGTTCATAAGGTGCTTGTAAGCTTTTCTTCCTACGCTTTCATTAGAGGAATCGTCAGCCTTAGCTACAGCGCCTGTGTGGTGATATACGGAAACTGAACCTGTCTGAGCCTTTTTGATCAGATCCTCAGGACCATGGATGGCGTCCTTGGTTGATGCAATGATAACCTTCTTGCCGTCGAATCGTCCCATTTCAATGTTCTTGTCTGCTGCAACGATAACAACATCAGCTTCAGCAATGTCTTTTGCAGAGAGGACATCCTTGGCTCCGCCTGAACCGTCTTTCTCAACCTTGATGTCAATACCCATCTCTTTTGCCTTGAGTTCAAGAGCCTCCGCAGCCATGAATGTGTGAGCTATTCCTGTAGGGCATGCTGTAACTCCGACAAGCTTTTTGATTGAAGGAGCTGCAGGAGCAGCAGCGGCTGCTTTCTTTGCAGCTTCAGCTGCATCTTTTTCAGCTTCCTTTTTATCAATTATATCAAGAAATTCATCAGGTGTTTTGGCATCAATGAGCTTTTGTGAAAAACTCTGATCCATAAGAAGTGTCATCAGTTTTGAGAGCACTTCAAGATGTGTGTCGGCTGCTGTATCCGGAGCAGCGATCATGAAGAATAACTTGCTTGGATTTCCATCCAGTGACTTGTAATCAATTCCTTCGGGAATTGTAATTGCAGTTACACCGGCACTTGCAACAGCTGCGGATTTTCCGTGGGGAACAGCGATTCCCATACCAACTGCAGTAGAACCTTTTTCTTCTCTTGCAAGGATTGCTTTTTTGAACTCCTCCGCATCCTTAAGGTTTCCAACCTTTGAATGGAGCTCGATGAGTTTGTCGATAGCTGCATTCTGGTCAGCGGCACCTACACCGAGTGCGATGCCATCCTTTCTTAGTAAATCTGTGATTTTCATAGACCCTCCTTTTTGGCATTTTTTGCCTGCATAGTATCCCCTTTACAAAATCTTTTCCTCTTTAAAGATTTTTATAAAGCTCTAGAATTGCTTCTCCTGTGGCGAGATCGTCCGAGAAGGCAGTAGCGCTTCCTGCGGCGGTACCCATCTTAAGAGCTTCGTCATAACTCTTATTCCTTAAGTAACCTGCAATGAAACCTGCTACCATTGAATCTCCGGCTCCGACTGAGTTTTTGACCTTACCCTTTGGAACTCCGATGCGGAATTTTTCTCCGGTCTCTGCAATGAGCATAGCGCCGTCTCCTGCCATGGAAATGAGAACGTTCCTTGCACCAAGCTCCTGGAGCTTCTTGGCGTGAAGTTCAATCTCGTCATCAGTTTTAAGCACTGTGCCAAACATTTCACCAAGCTCGTGATTGTTTGGCTTTATTAAGAATGGATGATATTTCAGGACATTTTTTAAAAGATCCTTTGTCGCATCCACAACGACATCAACTTTTTTATCTGCTACCAAAGCGATTAGTTTTTCATAAACATCATTTGGAAGAGAGTTCGGAATGCTGCCTGCAAGGATGATCATGTCACCGTCCTTGAGACCTGCAACTTTGTTAAAGAGCTTTTCTCTTGCTTCTTCCGGAATCCTTGGACCCTGAGCATTTATCTCAGTTTCAGCTTCTCCCTTGATCTTTACATTGATCCTTGAGATTCCCTCATCCAGATGGATGAAGTCTGCAATGATACCTTTTCCGATAACGCTTTCCTCAATAGCCTTACCGGTAAAGCCTGCAGTGAATCCAAGAGCAGTGCTCTCAAGACCGAGGTTTTTCAGGATTGTTGAGACATTAATACCTTTGCCACCAAAGTAACAGTCCTCGGATTCGGAACGATTTGTCATTCCGGGAAGGAGTTTGTCACTCATTCTTACGATGTAATCAATGGCAGGATTAAATGTAACCGTATAAATCATTTGCGCCTCCCTTTTTATTCAACTACCTTGATAATGGTTTTACTGTGGTAGTTCTTGCCGACTTCTTTGTCGGTGATAATGCAGCAACTGGATATGTCTGCAAAAGTAACTGAACTTATCTGTCCGAACTTGCTGTGATCAGCAAGAACGTAGGAGATGTATGCGTGTTTGACCGCTTCTTCCTTTACAAGGGCTTCGTCCACATCAGGTGTGGTATATCCGGCATTTATTGAGATGCCGTTGGTACCCATGAAAGCTTTTGTGAAGTGATATTTCCTGATCCCTTCGATACAGTCGGGGCCTATGATGGCTTCTGTCGCTGCCTTACATCTGCCGCCGATTATCATGGTATTCAGATTCTTCTCAAGAAGCTTCTTGGCGTGAACAATACCGTTGGTGATATATTTGGCCTTTGTATTCTCGATGTACTTGATCATCTCCAGGGTCGTAGTACCGGAGTCAATATAGATGAAGTCATCATCGTTTATCAGTGAAGCTGCATATCTGCTTATCAGGTCTTTTTCTTCAACATTTAACGTGGCCTTGGCTGAAACCGTAGGCTCCAATGTGTTGACATCGCTTGCGGATAAAGATGTGGCACCGCCAAAGACTTTTAAAATCCTGCGCTCGTCGTGAAGTACCGAAAGGTCTCTTCTGATTGTGGCTGCCGATGCATCAAATTCATCCATCAGCTCTGTGACCGTCACAGCATTTTTTTCATTAATGTAAGCAACTATCAGATCTCTGCGTTCCTGAGTGAGCATTATGATCCCTCCAAACATAGTCAGCTATCTTATAGCTAGAGAATAACACCATAAAAAATCAAAATCAATCAAAAATAATCACAAATAATCAATTAACTTTTTATTAAATAATCACAAAATAATATTAAATGATAAAAATCAATCAACCAATATGCATCAAATGATCACTCTTTATTTCATAAGATAATCTAAAAAAAGCATAAAGCTTTGCTTATAACCGTAAATCTGCCTTTACAAAAACTGCCAAAATAAACTAAAATAGAATAGGATTCTGTACAAAAGACAATTGGAGGTGACTGGCTTTGGAAGAATTTACACTGAATAATGAACAGATAGATATTCTCGGTGAGATTGCAAATATCAGCATGGGTAATTCGGCTACAACACTCAGCATGATGGTAAACAGAAAAGTTGATATCACTACTCCAAACGTTAAGGTCATAAAGAGAAGCGAAGCTCTCGATGACTATGAAAAGACATGCATTTTTGTTCAGATTCATTATGTAAAAGGCCTTGAGGGCAACAATGTGCTTGTCCTTAAAGAGCATGACGTCAAAGTTATGACAGACCTTATGATGGGCGGAGACGGAACCAATACTGCAGGAGAGATAACAGATCTTCATCTTTCGGCGGCATCTGAAGCCATGAATCAGATGATGGGAACCTCTGCGACCAGCCTTTCATCCATGCTCGGAGTAGCTACAGATATCAGTACACCAATTGTCAATCAGATTGATGTAGAGAGTATTAAAGTTTTTGAAAAAATGTTTGATACTACTTACGATAAATTTGTTAAAATAGCATTTAGGATGACCATAGGTAATCTTATTGATTCCGTTATGGTCCAGCTATATCCTGTGCAGTTCGCAGAGGATATGTGCGACAAATTTATGAGTAAAGGAAAATAACGTATCAAATGAATAAAGCAGAAACACTAGAGATCAAGAAACAGTTTACACAGGAGAGATGCACCATTGACCACATCTGCGGATGCTATGTGGACCATGAAAAGAATAAGAAGCTGACCTTCAGAAAGGCCTTTGGCTCACTGCCGGAGGAAGAGACCTTCAAGTATCTGGACATATTCCAGCACACACTTGCAGGTACTTTTGGCAAAAACCTTATAAGTCTTGAGTTTCCGTTGGACCAGGAACAGCCCGGAGGCACTCAAGACTTTCTTTTGACCCTAAGAAACTCCAAGCTTGAGGACGATGAGCTTGTTGACGAGTGTTATGATAAGATCATTGCCAATTATGTGAACGGAGAGAACTATTATATTATTCTTGTTCACGCAGCCTATGATGTTCCCGGAATTACAAAAGACGGTATCGAGATGGAAGATGCATCCGACAACGTTTATGACTACATTCTCTGCAGCATCTGCCCTGTTAAGCTCTCCAAGGCAGGCCTTGGCTACAATGAGTCTAAAAATGTCATCGAGGAGAGGTACAGAGACTGGATTGTAGAAGGACCGGTTAAGGGATTTCTTTTCCCGGCATTTATAGAGAGAAATACAGATATACACAACATGCTTTACTTCACCAAAAAGCCCGAGGATCTTCAGCCGGAATTTGTTGAGGCTATGTTCGGTGGAAGAGCTCCTATATCAGCACCTGAGCAGAAGGACATCTTTGATGCGGTTGTTCAGAACACTATAGGCGATGACGCAGATTATGACATCATGAAGAATGTCCACGACAATCTGAACCAGATGATCGAGGATCACGAGGATGATCCTGAACCGCTTGAGCTTTCCAAAAATGATGTGAAGCAGCTCCTTTCAGACAGTGGCGTATCACAGGAGCGTTTGGGGTATTTTGACGAGAACTATATTAAGTGCGCTGGAGATGAGGATTATCCTCTTCTTGCAAGTAATATAGCTCACACCAAGAAGTTCGACATTGAGACACCTGATGTTGTGATCAAGGTTAAACCTGACAGGACAGATTTGGTGGAATCCAAGATCGTAGACGGAAGACAATGCCTTGTAATAGCAGTGGATGATCATATTGAAGTCAATGGGATCAATGTACGAACATTCATGAACAGGTAATATGATCAGTTTACTTTGGAATTACATCAAAATTAATAATGCTGAACTTAGAGAGATAAAAGAGTATTATGATGGCTTTGTCCTATATTATTGTGCCCGGATTCAGGATAACTCCCGGGCACATTGTGATTATTCCGGTATTGGGCATTTATCTGGTCATAAATTCATACACCAGAAGAAAGAGCAATATCACCGGGATTAAAGCAAAAGTAATATGTCTGGTTTATTACACGCTGATGTTCGCAGCATTTATCATAATGGATCTGGCTTACAGAGAGAGACCGGTTCTGTGGGTTCCGCTGGCCCTGATGGTCTTTCCTGTTCTCTACATTGACAGACTGCATCTGTATAGAGTTGAAGAGACTATAGCAGTTTGTGTCTATGGATTCATTTCCTATCAGGAAAAGGGATACGTATATTTTATTTGGGACATGTATATGGTCATAGCGGCTTATGTTGTTTCAATGATCATAGGGAGGATAATACTTGGCGTCAGAAGTAAGGAAGGACTTGCACTGGAAGAAGTGCGCAGATTCAGTCAGGTTGACAAGCTTACCAATGTCCTTAACAAAGGCGCTCTTATTGCTGAAATAGAATCGTATTTAAAGCGCAGAAGCGATGATTCTTACTGTGCTATGTGCATTTTTGATGTTGATGATTTCAAGCAGGTTAACGATGGAATCGGTCATACCGGAGGCGATGCTCTTTTGGAACACATAGGAGAGCTGCTTTTAAATAGCTTCAGACCTACCGATATCATCGGAAGATTCGGCGGTGATGAATTTGTTGTTTTCATGCCTAACATGAAGGAACTTTCTCTTGTGGAATTCAGATGCAGATCCCTGCAGATGATGCTTGAAGATTATAGAATTGAAGATTACGGTCCGTTTACAATAAGTATCGGGGCTATCGTGGATAATGGCGATCACTGCTGGGAGGATATGTTCCAGATGGCTGACGATGCTCTGTATAAATCAAAAATGTCCGGTAAAAACAGATGCAGTGCATGGGTGGTGAGAAAGGATTTAAAACTGACCAAACCCGGACTTGTCTTTCTCACAACTCTGGATGAAGAAAATGCGCAGGTGCTTTTTGCTGAGGAGTCGGATCGCTTTGATATTCTCGCCTGCAATGACAATGACGAGGCTATTGGTTATGTGAGCCAGTACCACAATGAGATAAAGATGGTTGTGATCGAACTTAATAATGAAAGCCTTATGGGCAGCCTTGCGATCAGATATATCAAGGAACGTGAAATATTCAATTCTATACCTGTACTGGCTGTTGTTGATACGGACGAAGCCATTCCTCTGGCAAAAGAACTTGGAGCAGACCGGGTTCTTAAGACAGAAACTCCAAATGAAATATTTGCTATTACTATCAAGGAGCTTTCGGGTGTATGATAGTATAGTTATCTACATACAGAAGGGAAGATATAAATGTTAAAGACGTTACTAAAGCAGGTCAAGCAGTATAAGCTTGCATCCATACTTACTCCGCTTTTCATGATAGGAGAGGTTATATGTGAGATGGTCATTCCTGTCCTTATGGCGAGAATGGTTGACATAGGTATTTACGGAAACAACATGGGATACATCTTTTCCACAGGGGGGAAGATGATTGTCATTGCGGTTTTGGGGCTTTTTGCAGGACTCATGGGAGCGTATTACGGTTCTATGGCTTCTACGGGCTTTGCCAAGAATCTGCGAAAGGCTATGTTTGACAACATACAGACCTTTTCTTTTTCAAACATTGACAAGTTTTCAACTTCAGGCCTTGTGACAAGACTTACCACCGATGTATCCAATATTCAGAATGCCTACATGATGATCCTCAGGATGGCCATGAGAGCTCCTGCATCCATGATAGTTGCTATGGTTATGAGCTTTCTGATAAGCCCCGAGCTTGCAAGGATCTATCTGGTGGCTGTAATCTTTCTTGCTGTTGTTGCAGTTTTTCTCATGAGAAGGGCAACCAGATACTTCAAGGAAGTTTTTGAAAAGTACGATGAGCTCAATGAGAGCGTTCAGGAGAATGTTTCGGCCATAAGAGTTGTCAAAGCTTATGTGCGTGAAGACTACGAGAACAATAAGTTCAAAAAGGCAGCTCTTAATATCTACAACATGTTCGTTAAGGCAGAAGGTAATGTAGTATACGTGGCTCCTATAATGACAGCCACTGTTTATGCCTGCATTCTTCTTATCAGCTGGTTTGGCGCTCATATGATAGTTGCAGGAAATCTCTCAACTGGTAACCTTATGAGCCTTCTCACCTATTGCATGAGCATACTTATGAGCCTTATGATGCTGGCCATGATATTTGTGATGATGACCATGGCTGAGGCCAGTGGAAAGCGAATTGCTGAGGTTATCGAGGAGAAGGCAGATCTGACCAATCCCGAGAATCCGGTCATGTCAGTTGCGGACGGAAGCATCTCTTTTGACCACGTATTCTTCTCATACAATAAGGGTTCTGACGAACCTGTGTTAAAAGACATTACTCTGGATATAAAGTCCGGAGAGACCATAGGTATCATCGGAGGAACAGGTTCAGCCAAATCCTCACTTATCAATCTCATAAGCAGACTCTACGATGTGACAGACGGTTCTGTGAAGGTTGGCGGAGTTGACGTAAGGGACTACGACATGGAGAGCTTAAGAGATCAGGTGTCAGTAGTTCTTCAGAAGAATGTCCTGTTCTCCGGAACTATTGCGGAGAACCTCAGATGGGGCGATAAAAACGCAACGGACGATGATATAAAAAGAGCCTGTGAGATGGCCTGTGCGGATGAATTCGTTGAGAAGATGCCCGATGGCTACAACACTGTGATAGAGCAGGGCGGAACCAATGTGTCCGGAGGTCAGAGACAAAGGCTCTGTATTGCGAGAGCTCTCCTGAAAAGACCTCGTATCCTTATTCTGGATGATTCCACCAGCGCTGTTGATACGGCGACTGATGCCAGGATCAGAAAGGCATTTGCGGAGATGATCCCCGGAACTACCAAGATTATCATAGCACAGCGTATCAGTTCTGTTCAGGATTGTGACAGGATCATTGTTATGGATGACGGTAAAGTTGACGGCTTTGCAAGTCATGATGAGCTTCTTAAGACAAATGCTATCTACAGAGAAGTTTACGAATCTCAGACAGGTGTAAGCGGTGATGCTGATTTTGACTCAGCAACGCAGCAGTAATTGGAGGTAATATATGGCAGAACCAAAAGCAATTAAAGGAGGCCCGGGCGGCGGCGCAAGACGCGGAATGCCAAGGCCTAAGATAGAGAATCCAGGTAAGCTCTTCGGAAGGCTTATGGGATATGTATTTAAGTATTATCCGATACACATGCTGACAGTTGTTGTATGTATCCTTTTGACGGTGTTTTCATCGGTACAGGGAACTCTTTTTACCAGAACTCTGATCGATTCCTATATCCAACCCATGATCGGAGCAGAAAACCCGGACTACGGTCCGCTTCTTGGAGCAATGGCAAGAGTTGCGCTGTTCTATGCCCTTGGCGTTCTTGCATCCTTTGTGCAGGCTAAGGTGATGATCTATATCAACCAGGGAACACTTAGAAGACTCAGGGAAGAGCTCTTTGTACACATGGAATCTCTGCCCATCAAATACTTTGACACTCATTCCCATGGCGATATCATGTCAATCTACACCAATGATATCGATACCCTGAGACAGATGATAAGCCAGAGCATTCCTCAGCTTTTATCAAGTGCCATTACCATCGTTTCGGTACTGGCATCCATGATCGTATTAAGTATTCCTCTTACGGGAGTGACTCTTTTGATGGTGGCAGTCATGCTTTTTTGTTCAGCCAAGGCCACAAAATCCTCCGGTAAGAACTTCGTTGCCCAGCAGAAAAATATCGGTGAGCTAAACGGCTTTATCGAGGAGATGATGACAGGGCAGAAGGTTGTAAAGGTTTTCAATCACGAGGCAGAAGCTATTGCCAGATTTGATGAGCTCAATGAGAAGCTCTGTGAGAGCGCCTTTAAGGCCAACGCATATTCGGGAGCTTTAGGACCTATCAATGCACAACTCGGCAATACCAGTTATGTTATCTGCGCTATGATAGGTGCAGCTATAGCACTCTCAGGCAGCGTGGCAGCAGGCTTTACAGTAGGTATGCTGGCAAGCTTCCTTACCTTTAACAAGAGTTTTTCAATGCCGATAAATCAGGTCAGCATGCAGTTTAATTCCATCATCATGGCTCTTGCCGGAGCGGACAGAATTTTTAAGCTTTTGGATGAGCCTGGTGAGACTGATGAAGGCTACGTAATGCTGGTTGATTCAGAGAAGAAAGACGGAGAGATCGTAGAAGCCGATCACCACACAGGACACTGGGCATGGAAGCATTATCACAAGGCGGACAACACAACCACATATCAGCCGATGGAAGGCGATGTTACCTTCAATGATGTGGACTTTGGATATACCGATGAAAAGATGGTACTTCACAACATTGTGCTCCATGCAAAGCCCGGACAGAAGATTGCCTTTGTAGGATCCACCGGAGCCGGAAAGACCACTATTACCAATCTTATCAACAGGTTCTATGATATTCAGGATGGCAAGATAAGATATGACAATATCAACATCAATAAGATCAAGAAAGCGGATCTTCGCAAATCTCTTGGAATTGTTCTTCAGGATACGCACCTGTTTACGGGTACAGTTATGGAGAATATCAGATATGGCAAGCTGGATGCCACAGATGAAGAGGTTAAGGCAGCAGCCAAGCTGGCCAACGCCCACAGCTTTATAAAGAGGCTCCCTGATGGCTATAATACTATGCTTACTGGGGACGGATCGAATCTCTCCCAGGGCCAGAGACAGCTCCTTGCCATAGCAAGAGCAGCTATTGCAGATCCTCCGGTCCTCATCCTTGATGAAGCAACATCATCCATTGATACCAGAACAGAGAAGATCGTTCAGGACGGCATGGACAAGCTCATGAGCGGAAGGACAACCTTTGTTATCGCCCACAGGCTTTCAACTGTCAAGAACTCCGACTGCATCATCGTTCTTGAACATGGACGCATTATCGAGCAGGGAACTCATGATGAGCTGATTGCCAGAAAACAGAAGTATTACCAGCTCTATACCGGCATGAAAGCCGAGACAGCATAATACCCGCATCGCCCCTGCCCTGCTCGCATTCGCGCAGGGCAGGGGCGATGGTGTCTAACGGTGGCGGTCGCGGATCATTTTAAGTATCTCGAAGATAGCATCTATGAGAAGCAGCATTCCGCAGGAGAGCATGTACCAGCTGTTTTCAATGTCCGGTGTGATCAGAATGTAACCGCCCAGGAAAACTGTCACAATGCCCTCAAATGAAGATCTGAAGCGATCAAAAGCCTTGGGGTACAGCCTAAAGTTAATGACGTTCTGATATGCAAGGGAGAGGAATACGATTCCTATAATCATGCTGGAAATCACAAAGAGGGCATCAGGTTTTATCAGTATTGCCGATGTCAGAACCAGCAGAATGATGCACATCATAACTCTTGGCCGTTCTTTTCTGAATTCAAGGCCGGAATCCCTAAGGTGCTTGATGGTAAGAACTACTTCATAGATACATACTATGAGCAGTGCAAGAAATACCACGGATTCCATCGCAAAATCAGGAAAAGCAAAACACAGAGCCGAAAGCAGCAGGGACAGGGAAATCCTTACCAGCTGCTTTCTGTTTATAAGTCCCCATAGTCTTACAAACAGTCCCTTTGAATCGTCGTCTTCTTTTTTTATCTTTCTGGCCTTGTTCTTTAAGTTAAGGGCATCATTACCGGCCATCTTCATGATAAGCTCCTCGAAAGCCGATGGCCCCAGTGCTGCAAATTCTTTTATCGTACTTGCGCCGGTCTCGAACATGGAATCAAAGAGCGTGTCAACGAATTTCTCTCTTGCACCCATATCCATTCCTTCAACAAATCTCTCTATCAGATCATTTAAAAGATGGCTCTCGGGTGCGTGATCGTCGCATTTTACAGGGCCATTCGGATCGATTACCCAGGTCTGTATGCTGTGCTGGATAAGCGGGTTTGCTGAGCTTTTTATTATTATGCTCTCGCCTGCAGGAGGCTCGAAAATACGGCCGATAATTGAGTATTCGGGTGTAATCTTGGTAATCTTGCTGAGTATCTTGTAGATAAGGGATTTATCAAGGATATCGGGGCAAAAACCCGGACCGTCGTTGAGGTATACATGAAGAAGCTTATCCTGCTGACTTTCCTCAAGATGAGCGGCAGAATAAAGCGCAAGATGAGCACCTTTGGAATGGCCCAGTATATAGACATCAGAGCTTGCAGCATCAACATGCTTTTGAGCGTAGGAGAGTGCAAGTTCCTGGGAAGGAACATGAGTATAGCTTATCATGAAATCTTCCTTCCATCCGATGATGGTGGAATCAGTGCCTCTGAATGCAATGACGGTCGGCCCGCCGGGGATAATGTAGGTCACAGCCGCAAACTGCTTGTCCTGGCTGTCATAGATATCCTGAAAATCCACAAGCTGAACATTCCTGAATCGTACAGATTCCGCACAGTATCTTGCAAACTCGAGATCTTCTTTTACAGAACCTGCTCTTGTATTTTTCAAAAGACCTTTTGAATCGAGCTCTGATATTGCATCCCTGATGGACATGGAACTTCTGTCCTTCAAAACGGGCTTAAAATCTATATAGATAAGCTCTGAGAATACCAGATTATCTTCAATTCTAAATTCTCTCTCTGAAAAAGACAGATCACCTCTCCAGAGGATATAATCGGATATATGTGCCATGTCAAAACCTTTACCATGTGATATTTTTACTCATGAAAAGAGGAGCTGCAGCAATCAGTTGCAGCTCCTTTATTTTAGCACAGAATATAGGGCTATGCGGAATTTATCCGATAGCTTTTTTAACTGCCTCGAGAACACGGTCAGCCTGGAAAGGCTTAACAATGAAATCCTTGGCTCCTGCCTGAATAGATTCAATAACCATTGCCTGCTGTCCCATAGCAGAACACATGATACAAACTGCATTAGGATCTGCAGCCTTGATTCCCTTCAAGGCTCCGATACCATCAAGCTCGGGCATTGTGATATCAAGAGTTACAAGGTCGGGTTTTAACTCATTATACTTTTCGATTGCGACTTTTCCGTTCTCTGCTTCGCCGGCAATCTCATATCCATTCTTGGAGAGGATATCCTTGAGCATCATGCGCATGAAAGCGGCGTCATCTGTAATGAGTATTCTTTTTCCCATATTGAACCTCCAATAAGTATTTTTAGTTGCGTATGCTTTAAAGCTTTTTAATTTTTTGAGAATTATTATTGGTACATAATCTATTGTACCACGTAATTTTAGTTGTGCGCGTTAAATCGTTATGCAAATAATTAAAATTTGATAAAGTCTCTGAGAAAATTGTTTGAAAATCACGTTCATTATTTCAGGACCGGAAGAGTGCTGTCGTAATTGAAGTCTCCGTGATTTACAATCTGCCACTGGATTATAGCGTATGTATTGTCCGAATTGGATGAGTTGTTTGCGCTATTTGCTTTTAGAACTATATCCAGGGATTGATTATCGGTTATTGGTATACTTTCATTCATTATACCATCTTCTTCACCTGAAGAATAGCCTGAATTTACGGCTGCAACAAAGGCGTTTCCTTGATGACAGGCTTCGTAGTAAAGTTTTTGTCTCTCGGTAAGGTTATTGCTTAAATTGTAGTCTGCTTTTGAATTCACCAATGTGAGAGTTGCAAAAGAGATAATACTGAGCACAGTGAATATCAGAAGGATGGAAGCACTGCCTATGTGAGAACCGCCTGATGATTTATTCATATCAGTCTTCCTCCTTTCCAAGGTAGGTATCGACATTGAAGTTCAAAATAGCAAGATCCGGATCTAAATTTTCCGGTAAATAGTCACCTTTCATGCTTCTTACATCAAGAACTGCGATATAGCCTATTGCAGCCTTTCCAATCAGAGGTACATCGTAATCCGGAACATCTGAGTAAACTTCACTTGCTTCTTTTACGGCCACATTTATGCTGGCAAAGTAGGCGGCATCTGAAAGTGATTCGATGCGTTCCCAGTTTTCGTTAAAGAAAAGAATGATATATCCGTTTTTCATGGATGGATCATCGCTGTCGTGAGAGACGTATGCACCCGGATAAAGCTTTTCCATCTCGGAGATATTGCCGTCTGTACCGGCAAAGGCTTCAGCCAGATTCTGGGACCAGATGGTGGCGCCTGACATGTTCTTAGCTCCCTCAGCCATAAAATGCGCAGAGGTAAAAAGCCTTACGCAGACTGCTGCAGAGAGGGAGAAAAACATGATTGCTATTATCAGTTCCATGAGGAACAGGCTTAAGCGCGAATTACTTCTCTGATCCATTAGTTACCTTCTGTGCTTCTTTTTGTGATGTATAAAAAGTCTTCGGTTCCATCTTCAAGAACAACTTCTATTTTGAACATTTTCTCCGATATTTCTTCTATATCGAAGGATTTTACTTCCATGATCTTCTGACCTGACTGAGGATAGACTACATTAAGATCGTTTCTTGCCATGAGTTCCATCAGTTTTCCGTCGAAATCGTATATGTATGTGTTGTATAATTCGCCGTTTATTTCCTTGCTCATTACAAGGACTCTTTCACCGAAAAGATCTCTTGTTCTGACGCTGCCGTTTATGTCTGACTGCCTTATCTTCTCTGTTATGTATGCGCTGGCGATTCTGTGTGAATTGTTGTTCGCCATGGAGGAGACATTTTTTTGATAAATGGTTGCTCCGATGGCAATGACCGACAAGGCGCACAACACAAAGAGCAGCATAAGACAGATGACGAATACGGAATCTATCATGTGTTTGTCTTTTTTATTCGGATTAAGCGTTGTCTGATCCATAAAACTTTACCTCAATATCACCGTGTAATCAGGATAAAGGTTTGCTGCGATTGGCTGGTAATCTACAAAAAATGTATTTTTGTCATAAGTAAGTCCGTAGTGCTGTTCCATGTATTCAAGGCTTGGAGGGTACATTCCCTCTATGGCGTAGCACTGAACGATGTCTCTCGAAATGGCGTTTTCCAGCGACTCCTGCTGCTTTTCGATTGTGCTTCTGCCGGAGTACTCAACTGCCATCAGAAAGAAGACCACGATCAGGGCAAAGATGGTCACGGAAACCAGTCTGTAGAACAGTGGTGATGGCCTGAATATATGTTTTTCATTATCGAATCTGTTTGCCATTTACAATCCTCATTAGCCTATGGTTGTCATGATTCCCATCAGTGGCAGTATTACCGACAACAGGATCATTCCGACGATCAGTGAAAGAATAATAACCAGAGTTGGTTCCAGCACTGAAATGAGAGAGTAGATACGTCTCTCAGTGTCTTTTTCCAGTCTCTCCGAAACCTGCTTCATCGCCTGATCCATGGATCCTGATTTAAATCCGACGGAGATCATCTGGGCGTAGAAGGAGGTGAAAATATCTGTCTTTTCCAGTGCTTCCGGGAAGCTGTCGCCATCCAGAAGGAGATCTTTACACTTATCTATCTTGTCCTTCATAACGTCATCCGAGGAGAGCTTTTTAACAAGGCCCAGACCTTCGTAGGTATCCATTCCGCTGGAGAGCGTGAGTACCATACCACTGGCGAATCTCTCAAGCTCTATGTCATGCATGAGCTTTCTTGTAAGTGCGAACTTTCTCATGAGCTTTTTGAAATTCTCTTTTCCCGCAGCAGAAGAGAAGTAGAGGAAGCATGCGGCGAACAGAACGAGAATGGCAACAAGTATAATGGAGTATCTGTTAAGTGCGCTTCCCAGTGATAAAAGAGATTGTGCAAAGCCGCTCATGCTGGTTCCGAGCTGTGCAAACACCTGTTCAAAGATCGGCAATACTTTTGTTATCAATACGAGCACAACGATCAGCATCATGAACACCATGATGAGCGGATAGCTCACTGCGCTTCTGATGCTGGATTCGATGTTTTCTTCCCTCTCATAGTAGTCTGCAAGGGATTCCATTACAGTGTCCATGTTTCCCGATTCCTCACCTATAGTGACCATGTGAACGACATAGTCGGGAAAGGCTTCGGTCATGTTAAGGGCTACATGGAATTTCTCACCGCTGTGGAGAACATTGCTGATGGAGCCAAGAAGCTTTTTGGCATCCGCATCATTTGTATCCTGCTCCAGAATATCGATACCGTCAGCCGGAGCGATTCCCGCCCGCAGCATCAGTGACATCTGCCTGCAGAAAGTTGAGATCTCATAACTCTTTAATTTGCTGAATTTTGCTGTATTGCTCATAAGTTCCTCCGTTACGAACCTGAGTTAATATATATACTTTACGGAATAGTTGGAGCCGTCTCCGATAAATTCGCGAAGAGATTTTTCTTTTGTGTTTGATGCGAAGGTTGGATCCATAAGTGACCAATCGGTTCCGTCAAATTCGATCATGCCGTTGACCCAGCCCACATCTTCTATATAAGTGGAGAGCCATGCGTGATAGGCTGTTCCCGCGTAACCGATTTCCATCCTGGTGGGGATCCTCTGGCTTCGCAGCATGGTGACCATAAGAGCTGCGTAATCGAGGCAGATACCTTTTTTGGTATAAAGAACTTCATCCACATCCGGGAGATATCCGCTCTGGACGGTCTCAGCCTCCTCGTGGTCGTATACGATATTTCCTATTATGTAGTTGTAGACTTCAGAAACAACTTCCAGATCGCTGTTGCATACATAGGCGAGATATTCACTCTTTGCTACCGCTTCATTGGAAGAAGTGAAGTTTACATACTGATTTGGATAAAGAAAGGGTGAAAATTCGTTGGTGATATTCACATCCAGCATCTGGCTGTATGCCTGAGAATACTGAGTTCCTTCAATGTTCTCGAAGATGTTTACCATATATTCGCCGTTGCCCTGCTGAAGTGGGAATACCTCTTCTTTTGGGATACTGGAAACATTGTAGGTATATGTAGTCTCTAAGGGGCCTGTTATCTGGAGCTTTACCTTGGGAGAATCTCCGAGGTAGGTTACTACGATATATCCCTCGGAAATATTCGATGCATCTACTTTTGCATATTCATTTTCGTAGACAACTTCGCCGGGTGCTTCGGGCACAAGACAAACAGGAGTATTGTCACGGCTTCCTTTAACACGTTCTGCTGCAGGGACCTCTACATCCGGAACAGGATCCGGATGAACTGAAGATCTGGAGAAATCAGCGATTGGATCGTCTGCTTCTCCGCACCCCGTAAGGAATGTGGCAATACCCAGTATTAAGACAAGTGAATAAGATATTAGGTTTTTCTTTTTCCTAAGAAAAATACTCATGCTTTAAGATAGTTTAAGAGGCATCTCGCGGATCTTTTTGTAGCCAAGGGATACGAGATCGGAAATGCTTTCGAAATGTTCATCGCAGTTGAGAACTCTCGCATAGGCGATTTCAATAGGCGTTCCGACATTCATTTCGTTGTAGCCGTGGATTCTCTTAGTGAGATCAAGTAAAAACATATCGGCAGCAGTGCTGTCGCAGTTCTCGATTAAAATTATGAATTCGTTTCCGCCGTTTCTTCCGACGTATCCATATTGTTCGCTGACATCTTCAAGAATGGTTGAAAATTCCGATATGAGCCAGTTACCGTTGTCGTGACCGCTCTCGTCGTTTATTGAGTCGAGGTTATTGATCTTCATTAGCATAAATCCTGCTTTTGGAAGTCGCATCTGGTTGTTGAAGCTCTCGATGAGAAGATCACAGCTGTATCTGTTTGGAAGCCCGGTGAGATGGTCAAGATAGGCCATTTTGTTCAGGTGTCTTCCGATGGAAGCGGTTTTGCCGAGGATATAAAAATCAAACATAATGGAAAAAACAAACAGTACAATGCAGATGGCAACAACCACAAAGAATGCGGGAGTTGCGGCATCTGAGATCTGATGAAAGATATCTTTGTCCCTGTGAAAAAGAAAAGCCAGTATAATTGTCAGTACACAAAGAACGATAAGTGAGATTAGTTTGTAGATGAAGACACTATTATATACGTTAGCACGTTTACTCGAATTATAGAAATCAGGTTTCATATGATTCCTCCATATAGAATAATTGTACTATAAATATATAAAATGCGCACTCTTAAAGTGCATGGGCAACAGGAGTCCTCTTATCAAAGGTATAGTATTCCTTAAAACCGCAGGCAGACGCAATTTCGTGCATCTTTTCAAATCCGCAGGCTATCTTTTCCGGAGTGTGAGCATCTGAGCCTACAGTTATTATCCTGCCACCGAGCTCTTTGTATCTCTTTAACACATCGGGAACGGGATTTGGCAAAAGAGATATGTCATTGCCCAGAAGCTTTGAATTGAAATCCAGGCCTTTGTCATTCCTGATAAGATAGAGAAGGATCTCATCAATCTGATCAGCAAAACGCCTGTAGCTGTAGGTGGTATCACCCTCAGGTGCGTATCTTGAAATGTAGTCGATGTGTCCGAGGACATCAAATTCGGTAAAAAGTCTGATGTTCTCAAGTGTGGAATTAAAGCACTTTCTGTAGATGTTTTCTATTGTGTCACCTTCCCAGAAATCAGGATAGAAGGGGTCTTTTTTGTCAACCAGATGAATGGATGCAATGACAAAATCATAACCGCCTCTTTTTACAAATTCGGCATTTGCATCTGCTATATGAGTCTGCATTCCGATTTCCACACCGAAATTCATATCTATACGGTCTGCATAGATCTCTTTGTAATGAAGAAACTCTTCTCTGTAGGAATCGACGTCCAGAATAAAAGGAAACTCCGGAAGGTCATACCAGTCGGGAAAGTCAAGGTCCTGATGCTCGGTAAAACAGATCTGCTCAAGTCCTTTATCGAGAGCGCTCTTTATCATATCCTCCATCGGGGCATCACTGTCTCCGGAATGATGTGTGTGCATGTGATAATCTGCTGTTATTGACATTTTTGATTCTCCGTTTTTTTTGTGTAAAAGATACGATTAATTCATATCGACAGTTTACTAATTTTTTATTATATAATCTAGCATAAATTTAATATTCTCACTTGATTTATGGGCAAAAGTCGGATAGAATTGTAGGTGCTGATAAAAATTTATCAAGATAGATAATTTAAGAAACAGCAACTCATATAAAATTCATTTTAGGAGGAACTTAAAATGGCAGTAAAAGTAGCAATCAATGGTTTTGGCCGTATCGGTCGTCTTGCATTCAGACAGATGTTTGGTGCAGAGGGTTACGAAGTTGTAGCAATCAACGATTTAACAAGCCCTAAGATGCTTGCACATCTTCTCAAGTACGACTCATCACAGGGACGTTACGTAGAGCTCGGACATGAGGATGACGTAACAGCTGATGACGAGGCTGGAACAATCACAGTTAAGGGTAAGACAATCAAGATCTACAAAGAGCCCGATGCAAACAATTGCCCTTGGGGTGAGCTTGGTGTAGACGTAGTTCTTGAGTGCTCAGGCTTCTATACATCTAAGGAAAAGGCACAGGCACACATCAATGCCGGCGCTAAGAAGGTAGTTATCTCTGCTCCTGCAGGAAACGATCTTCCTACAATCGTTTACAATGTAAACCACACAACTCTTACAAAGGACGACAAGATCATTTCAGCTGCTTCTTGCACAACAAACTGCCTTGCACCTATGGCTAAGGCTCTTAATGATTACGCTCCTATCCAGTCAGGTATCATGTGCACAATCCATGCTTACACAGGTGACCAGATGATCCTTGATGGTCCTCAGAGAAAGGGCGACCTCA
>CAMORK010000027.1 GCA_946623755.1 uncultured Butyrivibrio sp.
GATTCTTTTTATATGGAATTACTTTATAATCTATGCTCGGCCCCTCTGAGGGTAGCTTCTGCAAGATTTCTATTATTTTGTCATCAACAAAGACCACAGTTCTACCCCTTTACCGACTATCGTTATGCAATATAATCTTTCATTTTAAAAGAGCAGAGGAAGTAATTCCTCTACTCTTCTGTATTCGCTATAAATCCTAAAGCCTTAAAAGCTTCTAATACTGCTAGTTCCTTTTTACTCTTCAGTTTAGGAACTATCTTTCCGGCACCTATTTCAAGCTTATCAGCCCCGCATTTGTCTCTAACAGAGCAAACACTTGATTTGCTGATTTCAAGCCCATATGACCTCTTAACCCATTTTCTGACGCCTCCGATTGACAGCGGATATGAATTCTGCCGTTTTTCGGACTCCTCTTCAAATGGGTTTCGAAAGCCACAAATCAAGTAAATACGCGTTTTGTACACCTTTATGGATAGATTGGATAGGTGTTCGTCAAAACACGGTATAGTGGATTAGGCGGGAGTCGAACCCGCGTCCAAAAATTCATCCCCTGTCCTTCTACTATCATAGCCTGTTATTTTGGAATTCTGCATTCCTGTTCCCTCATACCTGCGGTAACGGGCAACTGCAGATAATCAGTAGCCCCTGATACGTCCATGAAGTCGAGGCATCCTCCATGTCGTTTCCTACAAAGTTTGACGCCGGTTATCTGATGTGTAGGTGCATCAGAGCCGACGCGCCGCACTTAGGCAGCGAGTGCTAAATTATCGTTAGCGTTTAATTTTAATTTGAGGTTTAACGCAACCGTCCTTCGGATAGCTTCTCCAGCTTCAAAATCCCTGTCGAAACCTTTACTAACCCTTATTTAATTTGCTTTATCAGTATATCGACTTTTGATCATAAAATCAATAACCTGTTGGTTTACTTAAAGCTCTGCTTAAATTCCTTCTGTGCTTCTCTCTGCTGGTCCTTCTTGGCCATATCAGCCCTCTTGTCATAGAGCTTTTTACCTCTTGCAAGACCAACTTCAACCTTTACCCTGCCGTTTTTAAAATATACCTCCAGAGGGACAAGAGTGTAGCCCTGTGTCATCTTCTGCTGGTCAAGCTTTCTTATCTCAGCCTTGTGAAGAAGGAGCCTCTTTACTCGGAGAGGATCCTTGTTGAAGATATTGCCCTTCTCATAGGGACTGATATTCATTCCGTTGATAAAGGCTTCTCCTTTATCAATGGTAACCCATGCCTCCTTAATAGAGCACTTTCCCTGCCTTATGGACTTGACCTCTGTTCCAAAGAGCTCAATTCCTGCCTCATATTTCTCTTCTATGAAATAGTCGTGATATGCTTTTTTGTTGTTAGCGACAAGTTTTCTTGCCTTGTTATCTTCTGCCATCTTTATCACCTGTTATCTCTTCTTTTTTCTGCCCTTGCCCTGGGAGCTTCTGGCTGCCTTGCTGGTAGCAGACTTCTTATACTTGTGTACCTTGTATACCTTACGTCCTGCAGGCTTCTTGAGTTTGGGTTTACCGGTTCTGGGATCAGGTTCCACGTCCCTAAGATCCACCATCTCTCCGCGAACACTCACCTTTTTTCTGCTCTTTTTGGGCTCTGATTTCTTCTTTGGAATCTCGTCGTAAGACTCATCATCTTCTTCATCAGCCTCTTCCTGCACGATCCCCATAAGCTTTCTTACCTTGCTGGCCCTGAACTCAGCCACTTTCCTTGCCTCAGAGTACTCTACAAAATCATCTCCGTCATCATCCATATCAGGATCAATGATCTTAAAATCTATAGCCTTGGTAAGTCTGTCAGCACCAACTACCTTGATCCAGACCTTCTGGCCAAGAGTATACTCCTTGTGATAGCGCTCTCCGACAAGCCTCATATTATTCTCGTCATAGACATAGAAATCATCTTCCATGGAAGCTGCTCTGATCATACCTTCACAGGAATTCTCAAGCTCCACAAAAAGTCCCCAGGCTGTAACTCCTGAAACAACGCCTTCAAAACGCTCTCCAAGATGATTCTCCATGTACTGTGCCTTTTTGAGCTTATCTGTTTCTCTCTCAGCCTCTTCAGCCCTTCTCTCAGTCTCGGATGAGTGCTTGGCAACCTCATCCAGAATCTCAATGTAGTGACGGGCCTTGGCTTCATTCATCCTGCCCCTTAGATGATCCTTGATGATCCTGTGGATCTGAAGATCAGGATAACGCCTTATGGGCGATGTGAAATGACAATAAAAGTCAAACGCAAGTCCAAAATGCCCTGTGCATTCTGTGCTGTACTTGGCCTGCATCATGCTGCGAAGAGCCATTCTGCTGATGACTGCCTCTTCCTTGCAGCCCTCAATATTCTTGAGGAGCTTCTGTATCTCTTTTGGTCTTACTTCTCCATCGTTTCTGATCTTCATGTGATGGCCAAGGTGCCCGGCAAAGGTTGCCAGTGTAGCCATTTTCTCCGGATCCGGCTGTTCATGGATACGGTACACGAAGGGACTTTGCAGGTAAAAGAAATGCTCAGCCACCGTCTGGTTTGCTGCAAGCATAAAGTCCTCAATAAGCTTAGTTGCTGTGTTTCTCTCATGAGGAACGATATCGATGGGGTTTCCCTCTTTATCCAAAAGAATCTTGGACTCCGGGAAGTCAAAATCTATGGCACCCTTCTTCTCTCTCTTTTTGCGAAGTATAGCCGAGAGCTCAGCCATTTCCTTAAACATCGGAACCAGCTCTTTGTAGCGCTCTATAGTCTCTGGATCTTCATCCTCTAAAATCTTGGCAACATCAGAGTAATTCATTCGCTCATTGACATTGATGACAGTCTCTGCGATCTCATGATCAAGAAGGCCTCCGTTCTTATCAAAGGTCATAAGACAGCTTAGCGCAAGCCTGTCCTCTCCGTGATTTAAAGAGCAGATTCCGTTGGAAAGTCTGTGAGGAAGCATAGGGATTACCCTATCCACCAGATATACACTGGTGCCTCTTTTTAGGGCTTCTCTGTCAAGAGCAGAACTCTCCTGTACATAATTAGTGACATCGGCAATATGAACTCCAAGGTGATAAAGCCCCTCATCATCAATATGAAGACTTACTGCATCGTCAAGATCCTTGGCATCTTCACCGTCGATGGTAACCATAACAACATCACGAAGATCCTTGCGGCCGTACATATCAGCCTCACTGATCTGATCCGGACATCTGTTAGCCTGATTGATAACCTTCTCGGGAAATTCGTATGGAATATCGTATCCCATGACAATAGAGAGTATATCAACTCCGGGATCATTGATATTTCCAATGACAGCTTTTACCTTGCCCTCAGGCTTCCTGCGCTTTAAGGGATCGCCGTAATCAGTGATCGTAACTACAACCTTATCTCCTGTCACAGCTGCTCCGTGATGCTCTATGGGAATAAAGATGTCATTTGTGATCTTGCCGTTGTCAGGAACCACAAAGCCAAAGTTCTTCTCAGCCTGGTAAGTTCCCACTACCTCTTCAATTCCTCTTACCAGTATATTCCTGATCCTGCCTTCCTGACGTCTCCCCTGTGAGTCGGGAAGAAGCTCAACCTCGACCGTATCTGTGTGGAATGCACCATGAACATAGTCTTCGGGGATAAAGATATCTTCCTCCATCCCTTCTACTTCCACAAAGCCAAAGCCTCTGGCGTTACTGATAAACTGACCAACCACGTAGTTTTTATTATTCTTTTTTCCGCCGTTCAGGCTCTCATCCATGCGCTTTATGCGTTTTCCCTTACTCATAAACTCTACCTATAAAACAAGGCACCCTAATTAAATTAGAGTGCCTTAAAACAATTCATCAAAATGAAACCGGGAATTAAAGGATTCCCATATTAAGAACGATTGCAAAAACAATGAAAAGAACTGAAAGAGCAACTGTTACCTTCTTGAGAATTCCTTCTCTTGAACGGCCCTTGTTCCTGCTCCAATATGTATTCTCAACTGTTCCCTGAATTGCACCAAGTCCCTGATTCTTGCCTTCCTGAGCAAGCACAAGAACACAAAGTGCGACACACACTATGATAAATAATACTCCGAAAACATAACCTAAAACGCTCACGATCAAACCTCCAAAGGTAATACTATCATTTAAAAACACGCAACAGTTACTATAACATATTAGCAGCGTTCAGTCAATTATTTCTTAAATCACTTCTTAATAAGCAGTGACTTACCTGTCATCTCTGCAGGCTTTTCCTCGCCCATGCACTCGATAAGTGTAGGAACAATGTCTGCAAGGCATCCGCCCTCTGCAAGTGTATATGCAGGATCATAGTTAACAAGAATGAAAGGAACAGGATTTGTTGTGTGAGCTGTCCATGGCTCTCCTGTCTCATAATCAACCATCATATCTGCATTACCGTGATCGGCGCAGATGAAGAGAGTTCCGTTGGTTGCCTTAATAGCATCAACAATCTTACCAACACACTCATCAACAACCTCGATAGCCTTAACCGCTGCAGGAATAACTCCTGTATGTCCTACCATATCGGGATTAGCAAAGTTAGCTACAACAACGTCATACTTCTGAGAATTGATTGCATCAAGGATCTTGTCGCAAACTTCAGGAGCGCTCATCTGAGGCTTAAGATCATATGTTGGAACATCCTTAGGGCTGTTAACAAGTACTCTGTCCTCGCCCTCGTTAGGCTGCTCAACACCACCGTTGAAGAAGAATGTTACGTGTGCATACTTCTCTGTCTCGGCGATACGAGCCTGCTTAAGTCCCTTATTTGCAAGCCACTCTCCAAATGTATTTGTAAGCTGAACCTTCTTGAAAGCAACTTCCTTGTTAGGGATAAGAGGATCATAATCTGTAAAGCAAACGTAAGTTACATCCTTACGAGGTCCTCTGTTAAACTTATCAAACTCATCATCACAGAAGCAGTGTGTGATCTCTCTTGCTCTGTCAGGACGGAAGTTGTAGAAAATGATTGAATCTCCATCCTTGATTGTAGCTACAGGTGCGCCGTTCTTCATGATGACAGTAGGAATAACGAACTCATCTGTCTTGCCGTTCTTGTATGAGTTTACCATGCACTCGTGAGCAGAATCAGCCTTGTTGCCTTCGCCCTTTGTCAGCGCGTTGTATGCGATCTCTACACGGTCGTAGTTGTTATCTCTGTCCATTGCATAGTAACGGCCTGAGATTGAAGCAATGGCACCAACGCCGAGCTCCTTCATCTTGTCCTCAAGCTGCTGTACGAAATCAATTCCGCTCTCAGGTGGAGTATCTCTTCCATCCAGGAAGCAGTGAACGTATACCTTATCAAGGCCGTTTTTCTTAGCCAGCTCTAACAGACCGTAGATATGTGTAATGTGGCTGTGTACACCGCCGTCTGATACAAGTCCGTACAGGTGAAGCGCTGAATTCTTCTCCTTGCAGTTTTCTATTGCCTTCATAAGACCTTCATTTGTAAAGAAGTCTCCGTCCTCAATAGACTTGGTGATCCTTGTGAGCTCCTGATACACGATCCTGCCGGCGCCCATGTTCATGTGTCCAACTTCGGAGTTACCCATCTGTCCGTCGGGAAGACCAACGGCAAGTCCTGATGCATAGCCCTTTACGAAGGGATAATCCTTCATAAGACCATCCATAACAGGTGTGTTTGCCATTGCAATGGCATTATACTCAGGATTGTCATTAAGACCATATCCGTCAAGAACTAAAAGAACTGTAGGTTTGAAACCTCTCATATTTATATCCTCCATTTGTACAATAGATTAAAACTTATTTTTCCTTGCATAGTATATCTCATTGAGCACGCCTATGACAAGCATTTAACAATACTTTTATATTTAGTGATACGCATAATATCCGTCTATATCCAAATACTCGGCTTCTCCGTTTTCGTCTATCCGCAGATAAACCCTGGTCAGATATAAAAGCCCACCATCAGGAGTAATTACCGGTGTCTTTAAGACATCTTCGTAATCATAGCTATGATCTCCCTTGTCATAGGCTTCTTCAAGCTCTTTTACCAAATAGGACAGATCGGCACTTCCAACAGCAGGGATTTCCTCTGAGTTTGCCGCCCTAAGTTCGATCGCCGATACATCGATTGGAACATCAAAGTCATCTACGTGAGTACTGATCACCGCCAGATTCTCATATCTTGAAACATCTATCACATCCACATCATAATAGGCATAGATTTCCTTCTTGTCATCAACGTCGTCTTCATTGTAATAGGACTCACCATCGCCCATCTCTTCATCAAATTTAAAATCAGGATATTTTGCCTCAAGCTCTTTTACAAAATGTGTCCCCTCAGCATTTCCGCTATTTACTATTTGTCTGTAAGCTGACCTGGCTCTGGCCTTATCCTTTGATGAGTCCTCTCCATTTACAAACGACTCCATATAGGCAAGTACCACGCCCTTTTGTGATCCGGTAACAGCAGCATAGACATTGATCCCCGGCACCAGATAATAGATGACCACAAGGGCAAGGGCCACAGGGAAAAGAAATCCACCAATCCCCTCCTGCTTTCGAAGCTTCAGCACATAGTAGATCAGATAGATCACCTCAAAAACAATAAACATAATGCCAAGATATCTCCTGGCTGTGATACCGTACTGCCCTATTCTCATGGAAAGGCACATGATCTGAACGATGATAAAAGGCACAAAGAAAAGAGGCGAAACCTTAAGTACCTTTAATAATCCGCCTTCAGTACATCCCTGAGCCATGGTAATGATCACAAGACCTGCAGCAAAAAGAGCTGTCGTGATCGTATATGCCTCATTAGACGGGAAAGTCCATGTAAAAATTATCTTCAAAAGATAGACATATACGATAATCCCGGCAACAGCAAGAAGAGCTGTAAACACATATCCCACCATGATCTGTGAAAAGCGTGCCATGCTCTCTCCCATTTTGGAAAGCCCGACCAAAAGGGCCGGATATCCCACCAGGGCTGCAATTAAGAGTTCAACAGTAAACATGTAATCAAAGCTAACGATAAGAGCATCAAACACAGCTATGATGCAGAGAGTGCCTATAGCCACAACCACATATACAGCAAGCGCCTTCAGACTTCCCAAAAACGCCTTGACGCTGTATCCTTCAAAGGACTCTCCGGTCCTTTTATATATCCAAAACCATGCGCCGATTATGCACAGGGCAATATATACCCAGAAAAAGCGATAATAGATATCAAGGCCAAAGCTAAGTGATGCATTATCCGCAAGATCCTTATTGGTTATATATGTACTTTTACAGGCATTGACAGCGCTAAGTCCAAGAGAGATCACCATCACGATGATATAAACAAAAGTCTTGCCGATTTCAGAAAGGCTCTGCAATTTACCAATTTGTTTTTTGTAATTATAGTGGGATTCGCACAGGACAAAGCCAAAAGTAAGTCCAAGAGCCAGAATCTGGATAAATGAAAAAGCCTTCCCGACTGCACTATCTGCAGTAGAAAGAGAGAAAATATCTTCAAGAAGCGCTGTACACACTGCAAAAATCAGAACAGTAACAATAGAAGCAGGATGCTCTTTGAAAATCCCCCTGGCATCCTCCTTTAGATTTTTTAACCACAACATACTCTTTTCACTCCTCTTTCACAAAATGACTTATCCCCAATTAACGCTGATCAGTAAAATCCCCTCTTTAACTGAAACTTCCGCCTCCTCATCAATGATAAATTCATTGCTCACTCCAAGCGGAAAATCATTCGACAGCGTTCCGTCTTCCATGCTGTACAAAAGGCCCCTTAGACTCACACCACGTGATACGTCAGACAAAGAAAAAACTGACAGATATCCTGTGTTCCCCCTGTGAAACTTAATTGTCTCATTCTCAGCTATAAAGAGCATGGAATCCTTGTCCATTATATAGCCTCTGCCTCCATGATGCTTAATAAAGGTAAGCGTCTGTATATTGGCAAGGCTATGATCAAAGCGGCTTCCGCCCAGTGCTCCGTATAGATAGAATTTCCTGTATCCCCTTGAAAGTCCTATCTTAACAGCCTTAAGCGTATCTGTATCATCCTTCATTACTTCAAGCTGCACTATGCGCTCCGGATCACGCTCTGCAATTTCCCTAATACCACTAAGGACCTCAGGTGGGGCGTCTTTGGCTGAATCAAAATCTCCCACGATGAGGTCCGGTAAAATACCGAGCCTTTGCGCGTAACCAAATCCCGCATCTGCCGCGATACAAAAATCGCCCTCCCGAAGATCTATCCCGACCTCCGGAAAGCTTCCTGCTGATATGATCACACACTTTGGCTCACTATCAATATTATTCATAAATTATGCTCTGATCCTGGATTCGATGGTATCGATATCCATCTCCCATTCATTTTCTCCACCCCAGTCACCGATGATTGAATTGATTGTGGTTCCGTCTTCATTAGTGATGGTGGTTTCAAGTCTGTAGTTCATCTTGGCAACCCTTGTTGAGCCGCCCTTTGTTATGTAGCTCTTAAGGTAAGTTACGTCATACTTGGTATGAGGATAAAGCTGTCCGTTAATTGCGCCGGGCTCATAAGATATAGCGTCTCTCTGAACTCCGTCATCCTCAAAAAAGTTGGCCCAGATTGTTATTACACCTGCCGTATCAGGATTCTCCTCAAAGTCAAGGAACCTGTAAGACCACTTGCCCTCGTTGTTATTTAGAATAATCGCCTCGCGACTGACAGGTACATAGGTCGTATTCTCCAAAGGCGTATACTCGTTATTTAAAAAGATATCTCTCAGAGCCAGGTACTCATCTGATACGACAAAGCCCCTGAGTTCATCCACATTTCCAACATCCAGCTGTGTGAAGATATCAGCAAAAATGCCCTGAACCTCCTGCGCATTGATCAGACATTCTTTGAATGATTCAAGATTCTCATCTGTCCCCACCTGCGCCTGTATATCACCTATAAGCGAAAGATACGCCTCTACATCTGAATAGTTCATGGTAAAAGAGCTTACTCCCGGTGTAGCATACTCAAGTATGACATTTTTCAGTTCATCAGTCGGGTTTGCTGCATAAACCGCCAAAAGCTCTTTTTCGAAAGCATTATATCCGGCAAAGGTAAATGTATCGCTTCCTCCCTCTGCAGAATATGTTGAAGCATCCGATCTGAAGAGCGCATCTGCATTATAGCTGTATGCATCATCAAATACTCTTGAATATGCCGCATCAAGAAGCTCGACCGCATCCTTGTTGGTATTATCGTCCTTAAGTACAGATTCTATCGAAAGGACCGTGTCCATGTCGGCATTTTTGGTGTTCATGGAATCAACTGCCTCGTTGAGGATAACAGTGTGATAGTTTTCCAAAAGACCTGTATTCTCTGTGTTTCTCCAGCCGTCATAAAGAATCTTCTTGGCTGATTCGGAATCATCTATGCTCAGAAACGCTCCTGCCATATTGCTGTATGCTGTTACCGAATGCTTGTCAATCTTGATTGCTTCTGAATATGAATCTATAGCTGCCTCGTAATCAGCATCCTCGGTGTATCTGTTTCCTGCAGCTATTGCCTTATTTACTTTTACAAAAGGGAGGTGGTTATATACTACACATCCGCCTACGGTTAAAACGACCGCAGCTATGCAAAGAGCTGCTATCTTCCTCATATCGTAGCGACGTCTTCTTCTCCTCCGTGGTTTTCTTACAGTTACGTTTGTGCTGTAACTCCTATCAGAATTTCTATAATTATGTACCCTGGTCGTGCTCAAAACGAATTCCCTTACTTCCCCTCAAAATCGAAAAATTAATGTAACAAAAGAAGCCATATGCATCCCCACATACAGTTTCTCTCTCCAAAATCATACACACTTTTGATAGTATAGCACAAAGAGCAGCTTCCCGAAAGTGAAATCTATTTTGACAAAAATGTGGAAAATACGACACAGAACCCCCAAAAGCATAGACAGTCACCGCCTCGAAAAATAAAATATAATTATCATATATACATACATTTAAACTACTGTTATTTGGAGGGATTAAAATGAAAATTGCTCTTATCAACGAGAATTCTCAGGCAGCCAAGAACGCAATGATCTATGGCGCTCTCAAGAAGGTTGCGGACAAGCACGGCTTTGAGGTATTTAACTACGGAATGTACTCTGCTGAGGATGAAGCTCAGCTTACATATGTACAGAACGGAATCCTTGCTTGTGTACTTCTTAACTCAGGTGCTGCCGATTATGTTGTTACAGGCTGCGGTACAGGTGAAGGCGCTATGCTTGCATGCAACAGCTTCCCCGGTGTTATCTGCGGACATGTGACAGATCCTCTTGATGCTTACACCTTCGCACAGGTCAATGACGGAAATGCCATTGCCATGAACTTTGCACTTAAGTCAGGCTGGGGCGCTGAGCTCAACCTTGAATACAGCTTTGAGAAGCTCTTCTCAGAGCCGAGCGGACAGGGCTATCCGAGAGAAAGAGCTGTTCCCGAGCAGCGCAACAAGAAGATCCTCGACGAAGTAAGAAAGGTTACTGTAGTTCAGGATGTTCCCACTATTTTAACGAGCCTTGATAAAGAGCTTGTAAAGGGTGCTTTCTCAGGAGAACATTTCCTTGAGTACTTTGATGCAAACGCCAAGGACGAGAACATCAAAGCTGCTGTTCACGAAATTCTCGGCAAGTAAACAGCAAAAAAGAATGCTAATAATTAAAATTTCATTAAGCCTTACATCAACTGCAACATTCTTATGAATATTCGTATTAAAATATTTATGTATGCGTATTCATAATAATGATAGGAGATGGAAATGGCAGGAGAATCTGATTCATTAGTATTTACAAACGACAACTGTGTTGGATGCAATAAATGTATCAGTGCATGCAGCTGCATGGGTGCATGTGTTTCCGGTGATCCCGATGAAAACGGCGTTTCCAAGATTCAGGTAGACGGAACAAAATGCATCGCATGCGGAGCATGCTTTGATGCCTGTGAACATGATGCCAGAGAATACAATGATGACACCGAGAGATTTTTTGAAGATCTTAAGAAGGGTGTCAGGATATCTCTTCTCATCGCTCCCGCTTTTCTTGCAGATTACCCCAAGGAATATGAGTCTGTACTTGGCGGGCTCAAGAAGATGGGCGTAAATCGTCTTATCAGTGTATCCTTTGGTGCAGACATTACAACCTGGGCATACATCAATTATATTCAGAAAAACAATTTCAAAGGCGGAATCTCTCAGCCCTGCCCTGCTGTTGTCGGCTATATTGAGAGATATCTCCCGCAGCTTCTTCCCAAATTATTCCCTGTTCAGAGTCCTCTTATGTGTGCTGCAGTCTATGCCAGAAAAGAGATGGGCCTGACTGACAAGCTGGCATTTATAAGTCCTTGTATTGCCAAAAAACTGGAGATCGATGATCCCAACAACAAGGGACTAGTAGACTATAACGTAACCTTCTATCATTTGATGAAATATGTAAAAGAACACGGAATCAGCGGAAGTCCCGTATCTGATGAGATTGAATACGGTCTTGGTTCAATCTATCCTATGCCGGGAGGTCTTAAGGACAACGTTTACTGGCTCCTTGGAAGCGATGCCTTCATAAGACAGATTGAAGGTGAAAAGCACATGTATCACTTCCTTGAGAAAAACAAAGACAGGATCAAGGGCTCTCAGACTCCTTTCCTGTTTATCGATGCTCTTAACTGCAGATGCGGATGTATCTCGGGTACAGGTACCGATCCCAAGATAACAAGCGGTGATGATCCTCTCTATAACATCCATGAAATTCAGGAGAGGGTTAAGAAAAACACCAAAAAGAGCCCTTGGTCAAGACCTCTTCCGCCTGAAAAGAGAATGGCTCAGCTCAATAAGCAGTTCAGCAATTTAAGACTTGAGGATTATCTCAGAAAATATACCGACAGGTCCAAGGAATGTGCCCATAAGATTCCATCCGAGTCTCAGCTCAATGCCATTTTTAATGACATGAACAAGACCACACCCGAGTCCAGAAAGATCAACTGCTCCTGCTGTGGTTATTCAACCTGTACGGAAATGGCAACCGCCATATATAACGGCTTCAACCACAAGTCAAACTGTGTTCACTACCTGAAAGACCTGGTCGAGATTGAGAAGAAAGAAGCTCAGGATATGGTTGAGAAGGAGCGCGCTGAGCTTGAAAGACAGAAACAGAGCATCATTGATGCAATTAATACTATCAATGATCACTTCATCTCAGTTAATGCCACAATGCATGAGATTACCACAGGAAATAACAGCAACGCAGAAGAAAGCTCTGCTATTTCCGAGGATATGTCCAATGTTAATGAGTTCGTGAATAAGGTAAACGACTCTATGACTCAGATCACCTCATATCTTGGTGAACTGGAAGCAAACAACAAGAAAGTCGTAGAAATTGCCAACCAGACAAACCTCCTTGCTCTTAATGCCGCTATCGAAGCTGCAAGAGCAGGCGACGCAGGTAAAGGCTTTGCGGTAGTTGCCGGCGAGATCAACGATCTTGCAGCCGACTCCAAGACAACTGCTCAGAACAGTGGACAGGCAAACGAGAATATCAAGAACGCAATGGAATCCATCACCACTGAAACCGCAGATCTTCTTGATATAGTAACGCAGGTAAACGACAAGATCAAGAACCTGGCATCTTCAGCAAAAGACATCTCCTCTTCCACTGAAACTCTTTCAGAAACAATGGAAAAGGTAAAAGACGAAGTTGAAAATCTCGCTTCAAGAGAATAAATAAAAAACGGGAAGAAAGAACCATGCAGGTCTTTCTTCCCTTATTTTTTACATCAAAGCTTCTGTCATCATCTAAGTCCCAGCACTTCACCGTAGATCATAACAGCATTTCTAACGCACTCCTCGCACGGGCAAAGAGGCTTACCATCTGTAACGGTTTTCAAGTCTTTACACTTAATTGCTCCGCATCTGTTGTTAAACTCTTCCTGGATCTGTCTTGTTAACCCGAGAGTTCCTCTGCCTTCAGTCTTAAGTCCTGCTATCATTCCGGCTCCGATGAGAGCTCCGCAAGTTGCCTCGAGATTGCCCATCCCGGCGCAGAATCCTGCCGAGATCTGCTTAAGCTGATCCTCGGATAGTCCTGTCTCATCAGCAAGTGCAACTGTTACTGACTGTGCACAGTTATACATACCTGAAGTTTTCATTTCAACTGCCTTAGCAGCTCTTTCTTCTATAGTCATAATTAGGCTCCTTTCTTTGCCTTGATCTTACAGATTCCCTGAGTCATTGTTCCCATAGGACAGAACGAGCACCAGGTTCTCTCTTTATACAATACCATTACAATAAGTCCAATAAGGGTTGATGTCAGCATTAAGCTATAAAAGCCAAAACCAAACTGAGCCACCCAATCCGGGAATGTACTACCATTATACGCCCATTTCCACGGTACTTTAAATGTCCAAAACAGTTTAATGGCCTTTCTTAACGATTCTGCGCCTGAAAATACCAGATAAGTCTGAAACACCATTGTTCCAAACATTGTCAGGAAAAAAGCAAGAAATCCGTATCTGAACCACTTTGACGATATCCATTTGGGAGCCTTTTTCCCTCGTGAACACTTAAGTTTTCTGCCCAGAACCCAAAAGAGCTGTCCTCTTCCGCACATGTGATTGCAGAACCACTTATTTCCACCGACTATCGCAAAGATCAAAGGAAGAATGAAATCTATCATCCCAAGCCATGCAAAGAGTATGTTAAAAAACCCCAGCGCAAAATAAATAATTGACCATATCCATAGATAATCATACCAGTGCGTCTTTTGATTTACAGTGTGTTTCATCTGCCTGTGTCCTCCGTTTCTCTTACCACTATTGATCCCGCAGGACACGCTTTTTCACATATTCCACAGCCTACGCACATCGAAATGTTCACATCTGCATAACATCCTCTGTAAATGCTTATGGCTCCTCTGGGACACTGCAGAGCACATACACCGCATGCGACACATCTGCCCGTATCATTAGCTGCCTTCTTCATCTCCTGATAACTCCTGCCATTTTTAAAACTTGATTTTTATATGCAACAAGCATATTATATCTGGTATAAAAAACATATCAAGTACGCAGTTAATATGAACCTGGTAAGGGAAATGATACTATGAGCAAATTAGCGAAAAAAGAACCATTATGTGAAGATATCGCAGGAAAAGGATGCGGGCTGAAGAAGGTTATAGACATAGTCGGCGGAAAGTGGAAGATCATGATCCTATGTGTCATCGACAACAAGGAAGTTGTACGCTATGGTGAGCTTACACGCGCAATCCACGGAATCACCAATACCATGCTTGCCAACTCGTTAAAAGAACTTGAAGCCGATGGCCTGGTTGAGAGAAAACAGTACGATGAAATGCCTGTAAGAGTAGAATATAATCTTACAGATAAAGCAAAAAGCCTCATCCCAATTCTTTTACAGTTAAAAAAATGGGGTGAGGACAATTTGTAATAAAATAAACAATATCAGGCTATTGTATAGGACACTCTGAATTTTTCTCCGGCACCAAGTTTGTTGCCATACTCTCTCTCTGAAAGATCCCCTGCAAATCCGACTCTGTCACATCTTCCATACCAGGGCTCGATGCAAACAAACGGGGCATTCTTGCCTGCAGGGGACCATACCCCAAATAACGGAGCGTCGAAACGGACTGAGACAAGTTCCTCTCCTGCACTGTTTATAACAATAACCGTGTCAGCCTGCCCATCCTCTATAATAAGTGCATCTTCATCAAAGAGTTCAGGTTTAAGCTCAAGCTCTCCGTCATTAAGAGAAAGTTCTTTTGAGTTATCAGAAAGACATCCGCTTCCATCAAGAGAAATAATCTTTGACTCAATATTGCCACAAACCCTGTTCCCTTTGTTCATGAACACAAGCTTATCACCGGAAAGGTCACAGTTAAAAGCCGGATGACCACCTATGGAAAAGAATATATCCCCATCCGTAGGATTCTCCACTTCCCATATAACCTCTACTCCGTCAGTTCCAAGCTTGTATCCAAGACGAAGCGCAAAAGAAAACGGATATTTTTCATGTGTGGCTTCATTGTCTCTAAGTTCAAAAACAAGTTCATCACCGGTCTGTGAAAGCAGTGAAAAGTCCATATCTCTGGCAAAACCGTGCTGTCCCATTTCGTAAGTCCTGCCGGCAAATCTTGATTTCTTTTGCCAATAATTACCGACAAGTGGGAATAACACAGGAGATGTTCTGCCCCAAAATGCAGGATCAGCCTGCCACATAAGTTCTCTTCCATTTTTTAAAAGAGATGTGATCTCTGCTCCGTGATCGGATACTGTAAGGTTGTAGATATCATTTGAGATACTGTATTTTTTCATAGACCTGCTCCAATATTATTTGCAAAGCTCATAGGTGTCTCTTGCGATAGCAAGCTCCTCGTTTGTAGGAACCACCATAAGAAGAACCTTGGAATCAGCAGCTGAGATTGTCTTCTCCTCGCCGCGAACCTTGTTGGCCTCAGCATCAACGGTTGCACCGAGGAATGAAAGTCTTTCGCAGATAAGTCCTCTTGTGAATCCGCTGTTCTCACCAACGCCTGCTGTGAAGCAGATAACATCAACGCCGCCCATAGCTGCTGTGTAGGAGCCGATATACTTGGCAACTCTGTATGTGAATGCATCTACCGCTCTCTTGGCACCCTCATCGCCCTTAAGGTATGCATCCTCAAGATCTCTGAAGTCGGATGAAAGATCATTGGAAAGTCCGTAAACACCTGACTTTTTGTTGAGAAGGTTTGTTACGTCAGCAACTGATGAGCCTTCCTTCTTCATGATAAACTCAACAACCGAAGGATCGATGTCACCGGTTCTTGTTCCCATGATAAGACCCTCAAGAGGTGTAAGTCCCATTGATGTATCAATGCACTTTCCGCCCTTAACCGCAGAAATTGATGCACCGTTTCCAAGGTGACAAACAATGATCTTAAGATCCTTAATGTCTTTTCCAAGGATCTGTGCTGCACGCTTACTTACATAAGAATGGCTTGTGCCGTGGAAGCCGTATCTTCTGATGCCGTACTTCTCATAATATGAATACGGAAGACCGTAAAGGTAAGCTTCCTGTGGCATTGTCTGATGGAAAGCTGTATCAAATACTGCTACCATAGGTACGCCCGGCATAACCTTCTGGCATGCTCTGATTCCGATAAGGTTTGCAGGATTATGAAGAGGCGCAAGATCTGAAACCTCCTCGATAGCCTTAATGACTTCATCGTCAATAACTACAGACTTTGTAAACTTCTCACCGCCGTGTACGATACGGTGCCCTACAGCTCCGATTTCCTCGAGCCTCACTACTCCGCTCTCTGCATTGGTAAGAGCTTCGATAACCATCTCGATTGCCTTGTTGTGATCAGGCATAGGCTCTTCCTTGATGATCTTATCCTTGCCGGCGGGAGTGTAAACGATACGGCTTCCATCGATTCCGATCCTCTCGCAGAGTCCCTTGCAGATAACGCCTTCAGTCTCTGAGTCGATGAGCTGGAACTTCAGTGATGAACTTCCACAGTTAATAACAAGTATTTTCATTATAGTAACCTCTTTTCCCATTTTATTTAAAGTCAAAAAACTTCCAATAATAAATATACTTATATTATAATTTAAGGACAAGGGTAAAACTTGTACAAAAATTGGAAAAACGGGTAATTCCTATGAAAACTATCGGAATAATAGCAGAGTTTAATCCATTTCACGAAGGTCATGCGCACTTTATCAAAACATGTAAAGAAAATCTTAACGCCGACAGAGCCATAGTTGTCATGAGCGGAGATTTCGTACAACGCGGGGCCCCTGCCATCGTAGACAAATTCGCCAGAGCAAAAATGGCGCTCAGTTGTGGTGCAGACCTTGTCCTTGAGCTTCCTTTATACTACAGCACAGGAAGTGCAGAGTTTTTTGCCCGGGGCGCAGTGGCGATACTAAACGGGCTTGGATGTGTTGACTATCTTTGCTTTGGCAGCGAACATACAGATCTTGATAAGCTTGATACCATCGCTGATATATTAAACAGCGAGCCCGGCCTCTATAAAGAGATCCTGGAAAAAGAGCTAAAAGAAGGAATGCCCTACCCTGCAGCCAGTGCCAGTGCACTCATGGCTGCTCTTAAAGATCAGTCTGTTGACAACAATATCGATGTTTACAGACAGATCTTTTCATCACCCAACAGCATCCTTGCAATAGAATATCTGAAAGCGTTAAAAAAACAAAAGAGCAAAATAAAGCCCTACACAATAGAACGTATAGGACAGCCTTATCACAGCGATGATCTGAGTGGTGTTCCGAGTGCATCAGGTGTAAGAGCCAGGATATTTACAGCCTCAGAAAGCTATACCAAAGCCCATGCAAATGAGATTCTGGGCGGCTTTATGCCCGATGATGCCATCAAGGAAATCGCCTCATACAGCGGTAACTTTTTATCCTCCAATGATTTATCTTCTCTTCTTAGATACAAGCTGACTCTGGAAAAGGATAAAGGGTACACAGAATATCTTGATGTCAACAGCGATATCTCCAATCTCATGGTAAATAATCTTGAGAGCTTTGACAGCTTCAGTGATTTCTGTACAAAACTTAAAAGCAGGAATCTCGTATACACAAGGATAAGCAGATCTCTTTTGCATATCCTTTTAAACATCACCAAGGAAAACATGAATGAGTATAAGAAGGACTCTTTTACCTGCTACGCACGTGTTTTGGGATTAAATTCCGCCTCATCAGATGTACTTGCACGCATACATGATTCATCTGTGATCCCTGTCATCGACAGACCCAAATATGCCAAAAAAGCCTTAAGTCCACTTCAGAAAAGACTCTTTGACGAGACACTCACTGCCAGCAGCATCTATAATTCAATCTCCAAGTCCTATGAAGGTTCTGAATACAGTTTAAAACCGATAATCCTGTAATATATTTAAATTGAAGTAAACTTTTTATCGTGATAACATATATATGTATGGACACTGATGTATGATTCACGGAGGCGCCATGGGTCTTATTAAACTTGAAAAAGGTCAGATCCTGCATAAAGCCGGTTCAGATATAGTTTCTACCCTGGAAATTCTGGTCAAGGGAAGTCTTAAAATTTCAAATCCCTACTCTTCCATCAATGCCGGTGTCGGAACTTTCATAGGCATCGTCGAACACCCGGGTAAGCCCTATAACTATACTATAGAGGCTTTAGAGGAGTCCGCCGTCTATTCATATCCATATGAGTCTGCTGCAGACATTCCAAAAGTCGTAAAATCAAATCCTAAGATTGCTCCGATCCTGGCTTCTCAGTCAACTGACACAGCTGCGCTTGTCTGCGCCGTTTATGATCAGCAGTTTGACGATGCCATAAAGGAATACAACCAAATCATTGCTGACTACGCAGATTATCCCAATCTGTGCATTAAGGTTGGTGAAATAGCAAGACAGTTCCCTGAAATTGACGAGCTCACACCGCCTGAGCGTTCAAAAAAAGTTCCCCAGTGGACAATAGATTTTATTCACTCACTAAAGGAAAATGAAGCTGTTTTGAAAAAGACGCTCTACCCCATTAACATTGATATTGCCACAGGAATGGTGATGAGCACTTTCAATATCTACAACACAATTTCTGATGAGGTAGTTCTCTTAAACGAATACAGAAAGTCTCTGAAAAAGAAAGCCGCAGGTTTTATTTCAGCCATGAAGGTTATAAGAGCAAAGCTCTCAGACATGGAGAAAGCTGCATGCGGTGAAGGAGAGCCCTCAGTCACTGTTGTAAATGCTCTTGCAACAATACTTTCCTATTCAGGTGTCAGCAGCGAAGTTGCTGCCATGTTTGAAGAACAGATTACGGCTTTTAAAGCTACTGAAAACAGATATGATTCATCAGACGAATCAAGAGCACTCAGAAGAAGCATCGGCTCTACCTTCTACAATATTTATCTCCCGGCTTTTTTAAAGAGCCTTACCGATAATAATTTACCTATAGAGGTTAAAATGTTCTTCATGTTTGGCTTTGTCGATGAAGAGCTTGCAGGAGAAAAATATACCACCACTCTCTACAACATGGCCAAGGCTTACGTTCCTGATCCAAAAGGAAATGTTTTTACCATTTACGAGTGGCTTAAAAAGATTTTCATGCTGGAGGTCGAACCTTCAAGAAATGAATTTGATCAGGACTGGCCAACATATCTGCGCGACCAGAAATCAAGCGGTTCCATAAATGAAGCGCAGATGGAAGCCATGTTTAACAACCCTCAAAAGAGGCTTGAATTTGAGATCCACAATCTCTTTACACTCGGAAACAGGATGACCTTTGGACGTATATCCTCCTTCGTGCCGGTCTTTGACTCTCAAAATGTCCTTAGGCCTTTGGATATGGCATATCAGACATCTAGCAGGGTCAATGAATATTTTGATATGATACGCAGTATTGATTACGGAGTATTCTGCAGACAGGCTGTCTATTCAAATACGGATATAGGCATAACACAGCTGTACTATGATGACGATATTACTCCTTATATGATACTCATGCCAAACGTTGGAAGCCGCGCTTCTCTCTGGCAGGAAATAGACGGCAAGAGCAGAAGAACCAGGGCACGTATGATAGTCTCGATCTTCAATACCGAGAACACCGAAGAAGCCATGATCAAGCTCTTTGGCGAATTCAGATGGGAAATGTGCAAGACATCCCAGGGCGTACATTGGAACGACGTCACAGACCCGTCTCTCACGTCCATGTACTGCGACTATCTTCAGTTCTTTAAAAAGAACTCTTCTCTGTCCGCAGAGAATAAAGAGAAACTAAAGACAGACCTCAAGAAATACAGCAACAATTACAAGAATGTCTTTATCGCAGACTATCTCTCCTATATTAAGTTCGAGTCCGCCGGTTCACCAAGACTCAACAAGGTTTCAAGAGAGATACTATTTACCTTCTGTCCTTTCTCAAAGGAAATCAGGGAAAAGATTGGTGACACCCCTCAATACACCGAGCTCATCAATCACTACCAGGCTCATATGGGAAATCTCATAAAGCCTATTACAAACATAATCCACAAGCTGAACAAAGAAGAAATAGAAGTTCCGCACGAAGTAACATATCAGCTAAATTACCTACAGAAATAAAAACATCCCCGGATGCCGTTTACTTAACGGAATCCGGGGACTTCTTTTATAACATACTATCTATTCTGTATTAGTTGAGGGCCTCAACAGCATCGATCATAGCATCGGTTGAATCACCGTTGAATGATGTTGCCGCGAATGCGAGCATGTAATCACCTTTCTGAAGGTTAACCATCTCATTGTGGAACTCAATGCCGTTGTACTCACCGTTCATCTTAAGAACCTTGTGGTTTTCTCCTGCAACTTCTTTCTCTACTACATCGTATGTGATGTTTGAGATACCCTGAGCCTCAAGAGCTGACTGAGCCTGGTCTACGCTTGCCTTAAGAACAGCTTCCTCATCAAGGATTGCGTTTGCAAGTGATGCATTTGACTGTACTGTTACATTAACGTTGTTAAGACCTGTTGAATCAGCAGCATAAGCGATGATTGTTGCTGTTCCGTCCTCGATAGCTTTAGCAAGAAGCTTGTTGTCTGAAAGCATGTCTGCTGTTAAACCTGTGATCTGAGCAAGTGTTTCATCATCAACAAATGAATAACCGTCAAGAAGGTTAAGCTTAACGCCAAAGTACTCATTAACATAAGAATTTCCGTCTACTGTACCTACTGAGAACTCACCCTCATCCTCTGAAGACTCAGCAGCCTCTTCTGTGCTCTCCTCAGCTGCAGCCTCTACAGTCTCTTCTACAGAAGCCTCCTCAGTAGCAGCCTCAACAGACTCCTCTGTAACTGCTTCTGCTGCAGGCTCTGCTGTCTCAGTGCTGTTGCCGCAAGCTGTAATGGCCATAACCATTGTCATTGTCATTACGATTGAAATAAGTTTTCTTTTCATAACTTTCTCCTCTACATAACTATTTGTTGCTCCTTAAAAACAACATTGAATAACTTAACAGATACGAGAGGATTCAGCAATGAACAAAATTACCAAAGTTGTTTCATTTATTGTAATAATTTTCTATCACTGATTCTATGCACTTTCTTGACTCAACAGCTGTTTCAGGCTTAGTGTCTTCAAGGGTTGCATGAATAAAGGGCTTATTTTCAAGCGCAAATCGTATGATATTCGTGTAGTCCATATCACCGAATCCGCATCCCACGCTCTTTACCTTATCTCCATCAAGAAGGCAGTCTTTCAAATGGATCATCGCCACATCCTTACCGATAATATCGATGGCTTCATCTATGACTTCCATCCTCCTGTCGTAGTTGTCAGTCCATAAAAGGTTTACCGGATCAAATATGATCTTAAGATTGGGTGAAGCAATGCGGTCAAGGACCTCCCGTGCCCTTTTTGCATCATAGACAATATGTCTGTAGACCGGCTCAATAGCAACTATGACTCCGAATTTCTCTGCACATTCCACAACCGGGCGAAGATTTGTGATAAAGGTCTCCAGGGCCTCTTTTGAGTGACAGGCCTCTTTGTCGTAGGTGTAACCTTCATTGGGAGCTCCGGTCTCTGTTCCGACCATTCCGCATCCGGCTATAGATGCAAAACGGATATGAGCATAGTATTTCTCCTGAATTTCAGCGAGTTTCTCTGCATTTGGATTAGCCAGATTTAAATAGCACCCCAGAACCGCCATATCAAGATCTGCCTTTCTTAGGGCATTCCTTAAATACATTGCGTATCCGGGAGTCAGGGCGTTTGTATCTGCAGTAAATCCCGGAACCTTGGACAGTGCCAGGTGAATGCAGGAAAAGCCCTGCTTTTTTACTTCCTGTAACCTCTCCTCAAAGGGGAGCTCTTTTACGTCGTGAAATCTAATTCCAAGCTGTATCATCTCGTCATCTCCATTCTGTAGAATATTCCTTTTTTCTCCATCAGCTCTTTTGCTGTGCCACACTCCGCCACTGTTCCTTTGTCGATTACAACTATTTTGTCAGCCTTTTCAATTGTAGCAAGCTTATGGGCTACTATGAAGGTAGTGCATTTGTTTGACATATTTTCCAGCGCATAGGTAACTTCTTTTTCCGAAAGAGCATCCAGCGCAGATGTTGCCTCATCAAGAAGGATCACCTTCGGGTGTCTGATCAAAGCTCTCGCGATTGAGATCCTCTGCTTCTGTCCGCCGGAAAGCTTATCTCCGTGCTCTCCCACCTTTGTCTCAAGTCCCATGGGGAGCTTATCGATCACGCTCTTTAAGCCTGACTCCTCAATAACTCTGTCCAGCTCAGCATCAGTAATATCGCTGGTTCCGTATAGTATATTATCTCTTATGCTTCCGGAGAAAAGAATGGTATTCTGAGGAACAACTGCAAGATTTTTTCTGTAGCTCTGAAGATTTATGTGACCAAGGTCCTTATCATCAACGAGGATCCGCCCACTGGTAGGCAGTCCGAATCCGACAAGAAGATTCATAATAGTTGATTTACCTGCCCCGGATTCACCTACAAACGCGACAGTCTCGCCCTTCTTCACATGAAGATTGATATCATGAACAGTATACTCATCGCTGTCAGGATACGAGTAGCCAACATTTTCAAAGGTGAAATCGCCTTCAATCTCTCCAACTTCCTCTTTGTCCGAACTGTCCTCAACATATTCAAATTCAAGGATTTCTCCGATACTGTTAACTGATTCAAGCCCCTTGGATATCACAGGAAGTAGTGTCAAAAGAGATGATACCTGTCCTACTATTGATGTGAAGTAACTCTGATAGAGAACAACATCTCCGATCTGTACCCTGCCTTTGACAGCCAGTATTGAAGTAAATGCAAGACAAAGCACCTGAAATATCTGGAAGAACGCCCAGCTGACCGCTCCGAAATTTCCCTGAATGATATCAAGGTTATAGCCTGCCTGAGCTATGAGATCCACCTGAGTATCCATCCTCATGATCTCCTCATCCTCCAGCGCATGGGCTCTTGTCACCGGAACCAGCTGTACCATCTCCATGACTTTGGCAGAAGTCTCTTCCATCTCTTTCCTGAATTTCTGATTATGCTTTTTGATGGGCTTTTTAAAGGTAACAACCAGTAGAGCTGCCAGTGGTACCATAAACAGGAAAAAGAGAAATACAACTATGCTCTTTGTTATCGTTACAGCAAGCGCAACCGACATATTGATAAAGATATTGATAAGTGAAACAAATATCTGATCAGACAGTGTCTCAACCGCCTCAACATCCCTTATAACCTTGGACTGAAGTCTTCCCGAGAGCATATCCTTTTGATGCGGGATGGACATGACCTGGATCTTGTGTACCAGAGCGCTTCTTAGCCCAGCTTCCACCTTTCTTACCGACTTGCTCCTGAAGTGGATATGAAGGTAGTTCATCGGTACATTAAGTACCAAAAGGAATACCATCAAAGCTATATTGAACAGGATCAGTGTAATCACATTTGGCTTATGATCAGTCACTGCATTGATGATATTGGCTGTCACAATGGGCAGTATCCATACCGGAGAGTGCTTGATCACATAAAACACAGTCGACCAGAAAAAGTTGTGATACATTCCCTTATAGAACCCGATGAGGGTCATCAAAGGATTTCCCTTATGCTTTTTGTAGCTGTCAAAATAGACGTCTGTATCCAGTTTCATTGGTAAACCTCAAATCATATCATTATGTATGTGTTATATATCATTATATCTGTCATCACGGAAGGTTACAGTAAGATTCTTGTCTCCTTCATAGACGTACATCCCAACCAGAGCCCCGGTAAATCTCTTGCCATAGCTAAGGCCTTCATCACACAGGTAAAAGACATTTTCAAGAGTCGTATGTTCAAGCCTTGAGTCCTTATCGTTTACACTGTAAGAAAGCCGGCGCTTAAATCCGTCAGTATCCATATAGAGCCTTATTGAACCTGTATTTCCGGCCAGCGCGTCTTTTGATAAAAGAAATCTGTCCTCATCTCCTATATGTTCATTGGAATAGACAAAAAGACTTCCATCCTTTTTGGTAACTCCGAATTCAAAGAAGGTATTTTCATCGTAGTAGCCGGTTATTCCTGCACTCTGTCCCTCTGCCATATCCGCAATGTCCATTGTAACAGAATAGGAAAAAGCAAACGCTGTCTGCCTTCTGAGAACTATATTTCTGCTGTCGACGCTGTCAAGCGGTGCTTTGCTGCCACGGATCCTAAAATATCTCTTGTGAGGATCACAGTAGATATCTCCCCTTCCAAAGGACCTTGGAGTCATATATTCCATGTAAAGTCCGCACTTTGAAACAGCCCATTTCCTATCTGGTCCGGCCTCTTTATCCGTCAAATATTCCATATCCGGAAATGGCTTAACCTGCATCGCAGAAGGGCCCTTTAAGCCGTTAACTATAGGCCAGCCGTCTGCCGTCCAGGTAACAGGATCTATAGCTGTCTCTCTACCAAGAATGCTGTAGCCATCTCCGATCTGCCTTCCGCAGAGATAGACCATGAACCATCTGCCGTCTTCCGTCTCTACCAGATCTCCATGCCCGCATCTTTGGATCAGTGCGCCATCATCTGCCTGTCTCATTATAGGATTATAAGGACAGGGTTCATAAATTCCATACAGCTCTTTTGACCTTGCGACCGTAACTCTGTGACCGAGGCCTGTTCCGCCCTCTGCTTCCAGAAGATAATAATAGCCGTCTTTCTTGTATAAATGAGGCCCCTCCGGAGCTCTCTTGTAATCTCCGTAATAAAGAAGCTGAGCATCGGATATCTTACGTGTTCCGGACTTATCCAGCTCAAATATCCTTGCTCCGCGATTAAGCAGCATATATCTCCTGCCATCATCATCGTTAAAAATACTGGGATCGATTCCATCCTCATCGATGAATACAGGCTCGGTATAAGGGCCTTCAGGCCTCTCTGAACTGACCACTATCTGCCTTCTGTATGTGGGCGGTACGTCATTAAGCCTGTAGGTTGCAGTGATATAAAAGCGCCCCTCATAATATGAAATATCCGGTGCCCAATAGCCGCGTCCGCCTTCCAGTTCATCAAGATATGCCCACTCCGGGTTTGTTATAGCATGTCCGATTATCTCCCAGTGTATAAGGTCCCTTGAGTGCGAGATCGGAATACAGGGAAAAAATATGAAGGAGGAATTCACCATATAGAAATCTTCTCCGGCTCTGACAATAGACGGATCCGGAAAAAAGCCTCTCCTTACCGGATTATGGTAAAACTCCTCATACTTATGTCCATAGCGGTTTTCAAGATACTTCTCAATCTCACCGTAGCCATGCGCAAGTGAGTCCTCAGGGTATTCATCATTAATAGTCTTAAAGCTTTCAAGGGTGCCATGAACAATATCCCAGGGTGTTACAAGCCCTCTGTCAGCCTCAAGCGGATCCATTCCGCAGCGCTCTGCAAGATACTTAAAAGTCTCAATATCTCCCGATTCAGCACCGTAATGAAGTACATTTCTGTGTTCATCGTCGTACTCATTAAGGCTTATCCTTGAATACTCAACAAGATATTTGAGGATTTCAAGGTTTCCAAGCCTTGCAGCCTCAAAAAGAGCCTCTTTACTCACAAGTGAGGGCTCATTTACCAGTATCTCTTTTAACCCGTCAGGATCATTATTTCTTATAGCCTCTATCATTGCAGCTCCTCTACAACAAAGCTCTTAAAATCTGCATATCCCTTTAAGTCTTTACAGGGTCCTTTGGATAATGCAAATATCCCCAGCTTTGCACCGACCCAGGTATGATCTGAGGGCGTAAATTCAATGCCCAGATCTGTCATAGGCAATTTATTGTCATCATCCGGATCAAAGCCTATGCATCGATCAAAAGTGAGATATATTCTGAGTTTCATTGGCTCCTGCTCCGGAGAGCGCGTAACATTTTGAAAGTACGTCTCACCTCCTGTAAAGGTCATGACCCACTTTATGTTCGAAATTGCTTCATCAACACTTAGTTTACTATCGCAGGTCAGAGTTCTTAGGGGAACAGATAAATCAATCGCTTCTGTTTTGTCACTGTCTCCGCCTTCGGAATGGATTGTCTTTACAAAGTACTCTCCCTTCTCATCCCGCTCTATAAACGCCGCTACGTACTGTCCGCCGGTCATACAGACTCCCGCCTTATCTCCGGCGCCAAGTCCCGATGCATCCATGACAGCCTCTGCTTTAAATGAAGGGTATATGAGCTTCTGCGTCAGAACATTGCTGCTTCGCCACAGTATCGGATTTATATCACCGGACGGATTTTGGCAAAAGAGCCTAAGGCCATCCGAAACAGAACCATCCTTATCCTCAACTTTTCCGTAAAAGCCATCTTCGTGGTCTCCCATCCATTGCCACATAAAGCCCGGCTCTCCGTCATAGAAGTCATCCGATGCTTCAAGATACGTCGGCTCATCTTTTATAATTACCGGCTTATCCAGTTCATACGCAGGCTCACCGATTCCTTCCTCATCAGGATTTACACCTATAATTAGCCATTTATCGCTGTTCCAGCAAACGGGCTGAAGATGACATATTCTTCCATAGAGTCCTCTGTCCTGAAAATGAAGAAAAAACTCTTTTCCATCCGGGGTGTCAACCAGTCCTCCCTGATGAGGGCCGTTTATAACGGTGCTGCCCTGAGCCATTACCTTTTTGATCTCATAGGGACCATATATATATTCTGACCTTAAGACTACCTGATAACCTTCTCTTACGCCTCCTGCCGGCGCGAAGATATAGTAATATCCGTTTCTCTTATAAACCTTGGGCCCCTCTATAGTCACTGCCGGATGATCAGGGTCATTTCCATCAAATATAAAATGATCTTCACTGATGGCATTGAGGCCATCAGGACTAATCTCAAAAATCCCAAGGATACTCTTAAATCCGATCCTGCTCTTTGCGTATCCGTGGATTATATAGGCTTTTCCGTCTTCGTCCCAAAACGGGCATGGGTCGATAAGTCCTTTACCCTCAAGGACCAGCCTCGGCTTTTCCCATTCTCCAAGCGGATCTGCAGTTCTCACAACGTAGTATCCCTCATCAGGCATTCCATAGTAAATGTAGTACATTCCCTCATGAAACCTGATTGCCGGAGCCCATACTCCCTCGGAGTGTCTTGGGATCTTAAACCTCTCCTGTCCTATGTTTTCTAAGGCGTAATTAACAAGACTCCAGTTTACAAGGTCTTTTGACACAAGGATTGGAAGTCCCGGAGTATAGTTGAAGCTGCTGGCTGTCATAAAGAATGTATCTCCGACTCTTATCACATCAGGATCCGAGTAGTCAGCAAAAAGTATGGGATTTCTAAATGTGTATCCCAGATCAGAATATGTTTTCATAGCTTTTTCATCCGTTTATCTCAATATTTGCAGTGTCTTTTACAAACTCCTCATCTGCAAGGAGTGATGCATAAACTCCGCCAAGCTCTCTAAGTCCCTTTGCGATCATTCCCGCATAGAGCATGGCCCCCTCATATTTTAAATGAGAGTTGTCGATCTTGCCCTCAGGTGCCCAGTCTGCCTCTCCGGGCGCCAGGTTCATATAGTACTTTTTTGAAGCCTCATCTCCTGTTTTGGTAAGAAATTCCCTGCTCATTGTAAAAAGATCTATTACAGGAACATCCAGTTTTTCTGCAGCTTCTTTCATTCCCTTTACATACTCGGTATGTTCCGAGGGCTTAAGAGTACCGTTTTCATCAAACAGCCTTCTCTCCACCGAAGTTATAAAAACAGGATATGCATCCTTATTTCTTGCCACATTGACAAATTTTCCAAGATTGACAATGAATTCCCCGTGAGGGTCAGTGTATCTGGCCGGGTCATTTATCTTTTCATCGTTATGTCCGAACTGGATAAAGAGAAAATCCCCCATTGTAATCTCGTCATATATTGGCGCTAATCTGCTCTCATCAATAAAGCTCTTGGTGCTCCTTCCGTTAACAGCGCGATTGCACACGGCCACATCCATGGCAGTAAACCTGTCAAAGGCCTGTCCTATCCCCGTCTGCGGATATGTAGATGCCTTATTTGTGGCTACCGTCGAATCCCCTGCCCAAAATATATGTCTCATGAACTAATTCTCCTATAACTAGTGCGTGCTCAACAATTAATAACCACTGATATTTACTGACTTTGCGGGCAATC
>CAMORK010000028.1 GCA_946623755.1 uncultured Butyrivibrio sp.
AATGATACACTATTCTTACTTTAATAACTATCTAAATGACATTGGGACGGAGTCAAGGGACCATTATCAGAATATTCTGAAAATGACCCCCTGACTCCGTCCCGGGGGACCATTTTTGTATGGGGTTGTAAAAGGCACTCATTTGTGGCAGAATATATTGGTGTTAATTTTTGATGATATGAGCAGAAGGCCAAATTGCGAGGCGTTTTTGGGCGATGCAATTCACATATCATCAAGTTTATTTTGTTGGGACAAGGAGACGTATTATGTCAAACAGAGACGACGAATATTACGAGAGAGACGGTCGCAGGGCATCTAGCGGAAGCGATGACAGATATGACGATCGCTACGATGACAGATATGATGACCGTTACGATGATTATGACGATTACGATGACTATGATGACAGGGCTCCAAGGAAGAGTTCATCATCAAGATCATCCGCAGGTTCTTCAAGAGATCCGCACAGAACTTCAGGGGCAAGGAAGTCTGCCGGCAGATCAACAAGAACAGCAAGACCTTCATCCAAGAGCACATCTTCCAGAAACGGCGGCACCCAAAAAGGTGGCAACGGAAAGGGCGGAAACGGTAAAAAGAAGGACAACAAGAAAGCAATAATCCTTCTGGTAGCAGAAATGCTTCTTGCATGCATTCTTGTATATGTTGCCTACACTCTTTTCTTCAAGGTGGATGTAACTAAGGTTGGTAAGGTTAACCTCAATGAGGAAGCCATCACACAGAGTATCAGTGAGACTGTTGTTAACGATGAGAACATGAAGGGCTACACCAATATCGCACTCTTTGGTGTTGATGCCCGTGATGAACAGCTCACCAAGAATACAAGATCAGACTCCATCATCATTGCATCAATTAACAATGAGACAGGAGAGGTCAAGCTCTGCTCAGTTTATCGTGATACATACCTTAACCTGAGTAACGATACTTACACCAAGTGTAACGCAGCTTATGCTCAGGGCGGTCCGGAGCAGGCTATTTCAATGCTTAACATGAATCTTGATATGGATATCTCCGATTTCATTACTATCGGATTCAGGGGACTGACAGATGTTGTTGACGCCCTCGGCGGAGTTGAGATTGATGTTACTGATGCTGAGATCTCTCACCTTAACAACTACCAGTCCACAATGGCTACAGAGTTAAAGCTCCAGTACACACCTGTAACAAGTGCAGGTCGCCAGACTCTTAACGGACTTCAGGCTACAGCATACTGCCGTATCAGATACACAGCCGGCGACGACTTCAGACGTGCAGAGAGACAGAGAACAGTTCTTATGGCATGCCTTGATAAGGCTCAGGGCATGAGCTACTCACAGCTTGAGACAGTTGCTAACAACGCATTCAAAGAGACTTATACATCTCTTGATATTTCAGAGATCCTGGAAATGCTCAAGAACATAACCAAGTACAAGGTTGTTGATAACAACGGATTCCCTTACGAGGAGATGCGTACAACCGGAACAATGGGTAAGGCCGGAAGCTGCGTACTTCCTGTTGACCTTCAGAGCAATGTTAAGTGGCTCCACAAGTTCCTGTTCGACGATGAGGCTTATGAACCTTCATCAGATGTTCAGAAGTACAGTGAGAAGATCCAGGGCGATGTAAATAAGTACATCGGCGGCTGATCATAGCTTTAGCAGAAAGATCAAAGGGGCTGGGTTCTGATAGAGCCCGCCCCTTAATTGTTCTATATCTAGATATATCTTAAGGGGAAAAGAATGAGTACCGTAGATATAATTATTCCCACCTACAAACCGGATATAGCTCTTTTACGCCTGATCGATGATCTGGAGAGGCAGTCTGTTCGCCCATCAAAGATAATCATCATGAATACCGAAGAGAAATACTGGGATGATCTCCTTTCAAAATCAAAGGAAAATCCGCAGGAAAAATATGATAACATAGTAGTGGAACATGTGACTAAGGCAGAGTTTGATCACGGCGAGACCAGAAACAGGGGCGTCTCTTGCTCTGATGCAGAGTTCTTCCTGATGATGACCCAGGATGCTTTTCCAAGGGATAAGGTTTTGATTTCAAGCCTTTTAAAGGCCTTTGATGACAGCGATGTGGCAGCAGCTTATGCAAGACAGTACCCGAAGAGTGATTGTAACCTTGCGGAGCGTTACTCCCGCAAGTTCAACTATCCTACAGAGCCCATGAAAAAGACACAGGCAGATATTCCGCGCCTTGGAATCAAGACCTACTTCTGCTCCAATGTTTGTGCTATGTACAGACGCAGCATGTTTGATGAGCTTGGTGGTTTTATCCACAGGGCAATCTTCAACGAGGATATGGTCTACGCAGGAACAGCCTGCCAAAAAGGCTATGCTATATGTTATGTTCCCGAGGCGGGAGTTATCCACTCCCACAACTATACATGCGCTCAGCAGTTCCACAGGAACTTCGACATCGGTGTTTCGCAGACGGATCACCCTGAGATTTTCGCAGCAGTGAGTTCTGAAGCTGAGGGCAAAAAGATGGTTTCACAGACTATAGGCCATTTCAAACAGATGGGTAAGTCCTATCTTATCCCTCATTACATTGTAATGTGCGGATGCAGATGGCTTGGCTACAAGCTTGGCAAAAACTACAAAAAGCTGCCTAAAGGTCTTTTGCCAAAACTCTCCCTGAATAAGGAATATTGGGCTGTGAGGACTTAACGAGGCTTTTTCGAGTCTGGTCCGAACGTGTTACGCGTTAAGCGTAACTTCCTTTTGACCCGAATCTTAACGAGGTATTTTCGAATGGAACTGGATTTATCAGGATACGACATCAAAATATCAGATGACATGAACACATGGGAGGAAGTCAACCTTCTCTACAATGCTGCACTCAAGCAGATACAGACCAAGATTGAGATTCTCAACGACGAGTTTCAGGAGGTCCACAGATACAATCCCATCGAGCATGTCAAATACAGGGTAAAAGGGCCTGAGAGCATTGTTAAAAAGCTCAAGAGAAACGGCTATGAGTCCACCATCGAGAACATGGTGCGTTATGTCAATGATATAGCCGGAATCCGCATCATATGCTCTTTTACATCGGATATATACAGAATCGCTGAGATGATCAGCGGACAGAAGGATATTCAGGTCCTGACCATCAAGGATTACATCATGAATCCCAAGCCAAGCGGATACAGGAGCTATCACATGATAGTTTCTCTTCCTGTGTATCTCTCCGACAAGATCGTCAATGTTAAGGTGGAGATTCAGATCAGGACTGTTGCCATGGATTTCTGGGCATCGCTTGAGCACAAGATTCAGTACAAGTTTGAGGGAAAAGCGCCGGCTCACATCAATTCCGAGCTTCATGAGTGTGCAACCATGGTGGCTAACCTTGATGCAAGAATGCTCTCTCTGAATGAGGAGATTCTTGCAATAGAGAAATAAGAAACCTTTGAGGTTAGAAAACTCATTGTATGGTATACGGATTGCGTAGCAAAAGAGCTCTCGCAATCCCCATTAATGAGGAGTGGGTAGACACATCGCTGCGCCTACCCTATTATGAAAAAATCTATCTTTCGTTTTTACAAGATGTCTTGCTCTTGACTGTAGTATAAATATACAAGACAATTATGAACAAATTATGAACTAGCCATGAACAAATAGTAAAAGTGGCCAATAAAATTCTTTCAATCATTATTTTCTTGTATATATTGCATAATAAATGTTAAGCTTATGTGGATAAAAACATCAGTGGATTTAACATCAAAGGAGTAAGCAAAAATGCTGGGAGGAAAAATCGTGGATAACTTTATGGACAAGCTTGCAGAGAAGATCGGTGCACAGGAGATAATTAAAGCCAATGCACAAGCTGAGGCTATGGAAGCTGAGCGTACCAAACAGGAGGCAGAGCAGTTCAAACTTCAGCTTGAAGAGCTTCGCCAAAATGAGAAAGAGCATAAGGCAGCCATAGAGGATGCAAGAGCTTCCATTCAGGAAACCGGCAAGACAATTGCTGCTCTTTCAGACAGGCTCGAACAGAATGAAACTCAGGTACATGATGTAGGTGTACAGGTATATAGAAATGTTCAGGCAGTAGTAGAAAAGGGCCAGGACAAAAATTCAGAGGAGTTCAAGGAAGTCAAGCACAAGGTGGAGGCTGTTCAGGTTGCGGTAGAGAGCAAGAACAACGCCGTGATTCCGCTTGTGATAATCACGCTTTTAGTTGCAGGCGCAGACCTGGTAATCAATATTCTTAGAATTTTAGGTGTTTTATAAATGAGTTTTAGCAATACAGTTTTTCGCCGCAAGATCAAGGTATGGTTTTTACAGTCAGTTCTTGTGATAATCACATGTTGGATTTTGTTCATGCCCAGCTTTGTCGGGTTTGAAAAGGGCGACGATAACATTTTTACCGTAAAACTGAATGATGTAGTGGTAGGAACAGCCGGATCCGAAGAGGATGCATATGAGGCTTACAGAGATGCAAGAAGGTCTCTGTCGGCAACCGATGACGAGCTGATCCTTGCCAAGGCTGATCTGTCAATAGAAGGCAGCAACGTTCTTTTTGGAACCGTGGACAGTGTTTCTTCCATGTCAAAAGAGATGTCGGCTGTCCTTGGGAACAATATCAGAAGTACACTTAACAGATCCTATTCCATTAAGATCAACGAGTTCGCAGTAAACCTCGCAAGCACAGACGATGTAATGAAGCTGCTTTCTACAGCTCTTTCAAACTATGACACCGAGGGCCTTTATGATGTGAATCTTGTGCTTGATACAGACCGTGAGGTTAATGTTCTTACACCTCAGGTCATGAGCAAGGAAGAGGTTAAAAAGGAAGAAGAGATTGCCGAGAACAGCATGCCCCAGGCGGGATTTCAGGCGTGGCTCACACAGGTTGTCAATGAAGCCAAACCCCTTGCATATGACAAGGATTTCTCGGATTATGATCTTGGCCTTATGAGCATGGATTTTGCCGACAAGGTCGAGATCGTGGAAAGTTATCTTCCCGACAGTGAGATCACTGACCTTGCAACAGCCATCGACGACGTGACCAAGGACAAGGAGACCAACCAGATCTACGAGGTTCAGTCCGGAGATACTCTTGGCTCCATCGCTTTGAAGTTCGGTCTTACTGTGGATGATCTTGTCAATATGAATGAACAGCTGGAGAGCGAGCGCACCATGATAAGGGTACAGGATAACCTGATCGTTACAGTTCCTGAGCCTGAGCTCTCAGTCAACTATACTGTTCAGGAGTACTACGAAGAGGACTATGAGGCAGAAATCCAGTACGTTGACAACGACACCTGGTACACGACTCAGACCAAGGTCCTTCAGGAGCCATCAGCCGGTCACAGAAAGGTTGTCGCTCTGGTTTCATATATGGACAACAGCGAGGTAGGACGTGAGATCGAGAAGGAAGAGATCACCTACAAGGCTGTTCCTAAGATTGTCGAGAGAGGAACCATTGTTCCACCTACATATATCAAGCCTATTTCCGGCGGAAGACTTACATCCGGATTTGGCAAAAGAAATCGTCCCACCAAGGGAGCCAGCACCTACCACAAGGGTGTTGACTGGGCTACTCCTGTCGGTACTTCTGTTGTTGCTTCATCTTCAGGTGTTGTTACCAGAGCCGGTTGGGGAAGCGGATACGGATACTGTGTATATATCAGGCATCCTGACGGCAGGGAGACCAGGTACGGACATCTGTCCAAGGTACTGGTTTCAGTCGGACAGTCGGTTTCTCAGGGGCAGAGAATTGCGCTCTCGGGAAATACTGGTGTATCTACGGGACCTCACCTTCATTTCGAGATTTTGGTCGGCGGAAGTCAGGTGAACCCGCTTAATTACTTGAACTAAACTAACGGTTTTACAAATACACATTATTGTGGTATAACTAATATTTGTTCAAGAAAAAAGAGAGAGATACATATGGAAAAATACGTGATAAAGGGCGGAAATCCCCTGGTTGGCGAGGTCGAGATCGGCGGTGCCAAAAATGCTGCGCTGGCAATCCTGGCTGCTGCAACCATGACGGATGAGACTGTCTATATAGATAATATGCCGGATGCTTCCGATACCAATGCAATGCTGCAGGCTATCGAGAGTATAGGTGCTTTTGTTGAGCGTACCGGCAGACATTCGGTCAAGATCAACGCTTCACAGATCAAAGGCCATACAGTTGAAAATGATTATATCAAGAAGATCAGAGCAGGTTATTATCTGCTTGGTGCTCTTCTTGGCAAGTACAAGGATGCCGGAGTAGCGCTTCCCGGTGGCTGTCATATCGGACTTCGTCCTATTGACCAGCATATCAAGGGATTTAAGGCTCTCGGTGCCCAGGTTGATATTCAGGGTATTATTTATGCCAGAGCTGAGAAGCTTGTCGGAAGTCATATTTACCTTGATGTTGTCAGTGTTGGTGCGACCATTAATATCATGATGGCTGCAGTAATGGCTGAGGGCAAGACCATCATTGAGAATGCTGCCAAGGAGCCCCATGTCGTAGATATTGCGAACTTCCTCAATAGTATGGGAGCCAATATCAAGGGCGCAGGTACTGATGTTATCCGTATCCGAGGAGTAGAGAAGCTCCACGGAACAGAGTACACCATTATTCCCGATCAGATAGAAGCCGGAACATTCATGGTGGCTGCAGCAGCAACCATGGGTGATGTGACGATCAAGAACGTTATTCCCAAGCACCTTGAGTCAATCAGTGCCAAGCTTGTCGAGATGGGATGCCAGATCCATGAGTCTGACGATGAGATCAGAGTTGTGGCTACAAGAAGACTTAAGAACACACATGTCAAGACACTGCCATATCCGGGATATCCCACGGATATGCAGCCACAGATCACAGTGGCACTGGGCCTTGCAAGTGGTATCAGTATAGTTACGGAGAGTATTTTCGAGAGCAGGTTCAAGTACGTTGATGAACTCACCAGAATGGGAGCCAGCATCAAGGTTGAAGGCAGCACAGCTATCATCGAAGGCGTTGAGAGATACGTCGGGGCTACTGTTTCAGCTCCTGACCTTCGTGCAGGTGCAGCGCTCGTAATCGCAGCCCTTACTGCAGAAGGCTACTCAACAATAGAGGATATCAAGTATATCGAGAGAGGATATGAGGACTTTGAGATCAAGCTCCGCGGACTTGGTGCTCAGATTGAGAAGGTCGAAGAGGACAGGGATATCCAGAAATTTAAATTGAAGAATGCATAAGTAATGAACGATATACGGATTGCTCCGTTGCGCTGCAACTCTCGCAATCCTGCGAACATTCGGAAATCGATCCGCTCATAAATTCGCGTATCTTTTTTCCTCATGTTCGTTCGGCTACCAAATATAAAGGACTTGGCATACGAGTATGCCGAGTCCTTTATATTTGGTAGCCTATATCGTTCATATGATTTCTTGTATGTATACCCCCGGACACTTCGACAGATCAATGTAATCATTACCAACCTTGATTGTCGGTCGTGAGAGATATGCACTGTTAACAAATATGATCTCGCCGACTTCGCCGGTATTAAGGCGGACGGTATTGAGAAGATATGTGTTGACGATGTTATGGAGGAAGGACAGGATCATCTCGGGATCGTATTTCTGGAAACCTTCATCCTCAAACATTGAGATTGCTATGAAAGGACACAGTGGACCGCGGTAGTATCTGGCGCTGGTCATGGCATCGTACACATCTGCAATGGCAACAGCCTTGGCAAATTTATCTATCTGAGGCCCGCGCAGGCGCAGCGGATAACCGGTGCCGTCGCATCTTTCGTGATGCATCAGTGCTGCGTTCTTGACGTGGGCGCTGATACTCATATTCCGCATGGCTTCATAACCCTTCTGGGGATGTGTCTTGACCAGCGAGAATTCGTCATCGGTCAGTGCACCGGGTTTGGTAATGATAGAATCCGGAATAAGGAGTTTGCCTATATCATGGAAAAGACCTGCCTGAGTAGCGATCTCTATCTCTGCTTCATCCCATTTGAGCCACTGGGCAATGATATTTGTAATGAGCGCCACGTTGATGCAGTGAGTATAAGTGGCATCATCGTATAATCTAAGGTTGTGGAGCATGTCAAAGATGCTTGAGGTGGTCCTGCCCTGACTGATGAGGGAATAGATCGGAGTCATCATCTCATCCAGATCAAGGTCTTTATTACCTTTCAGGATGTCACCGATGGTGTGCTCAAACTTTGTTGCGCATTCCTCGAAATCATGTTTGAATTCCTTAAAGGCTTCAGACTGCTTCAAACGCTCAGAATAAGTAAGCCCTGTCGCAGAAGCACCAGGCGGAGCTGTCTCTTCTACAGGGGCATCCTCAATAAGCACGTCGATTATAGAATAGAATGCAAGTCTGGCGATGTCTTTTTCATTGAGAACTGTTCCCTTATCAATAAGCTTGGCATGGGAATCATATGTAAAAACATCATTGGCCAGAGTCATTCCGGGTAAGAGTTTTTTAGTAAGTACTCTCTTCATAGTCCCTCATAAGATTCACGTCATATCGTGCATGTATGTTATAATTATAAATCCTTGACAGTATCAAGTGCAAGTTATACTATTAGCGTAAATAATAATTCTTCGGGGCAGGGTGAGATTCCCAACCGGCGGTATAGTCCGCGAACTGTATGAGTAATCATGCAGCCGATTTGGTGAGATTCCAAAACCGACAGTTCGGACCTGAAGCAAATTAGCTTAATTTGCTGCAGTTCCTAAAGTCTGGATGAGAGAAGAAGAGAAGAGCATCAGGCGAGGTCCTTTCGAGCCGATGCGATCCTGTTATTCTACACTTAACGAGGTTCTCTCGAGTTTAGTGAAGAATAACTTCCTTGTAAATTCCCACTTCGTCTCTCCTTCAAATCAAATAAATTCAAAACCCGATGAGAAAGAAGGAGAAAAAATGAACAACTTAAAGGAAACAATCACAAACATTGCAGGAGCACCCGGGCGCTTTGTTGCACTTTTGCTGCTTATCGTGGTAGCATTTGTCATCGCATATTTCGCCGAGAGGCTCGCACGCAAGCAGGAGATTCAGTCAAACGGAACAGTAGAGGCTATGTTCAGCACCAGAAAGATCGCCATCATCGGTGTCTTTTCCGCTATCTCTTTTGTCCTCATGCTGCTTGAATTCCCGCTTCCGATTGCACCGTCATTCTACAAATTCGACTTCAGCGATATTCCGGCTCTGATCGGTGGATTCGCAGCTGGTCCCATGGTTGCGGTTATGATCGAGTTCATCAAGGTAACACTTAATGTACTCATCCAGGGACCTACACCCGGATTTGTCGGCGAGATTGCAAACTTCTGTGTTGGAGCAGCTTTTGTAATCCCTGCAACTGTAATCTACAGATTCAAGAAGACCAGAAAGGTAGCTCTTATCAGCTGCATCACAGGTACACTCTGCATCGCACTTGTAGGATCAACACTCAATGCTTTCTTCCTGCTTCCTGCATATGCCATCGCATACGGCGTTGACGTAAGCTACTTCGTTCAGGCAGGAACAGTTATCAATTCTGCAGTTACAGACGTGTTCACATTCTGTGCAATCTGTGTTGCACCGTTCAACCTTTTAAAGGGAACAGTTGACAGCGTGCTTACATTCCTTGTTTACAAACAGCTCAGCCCAATCCTTAAGACAACTCCTATGGCTGTACGCAAGAGAATAGCCAAGGCAGAAGAAGCTTGAAAAACGACAACTGAATAAAACCTCCGAAATTTATGATAAGTCATGTCCAAAGATCCTGTGCCGGGGCCTTGGACATGGCTTTTTTATTCACCTAAACTTTCATTTCTTTTAATAAATCCCTAATAAAAGCCTAAACGCAATATGGTAAAATATATTTACTTGATAATGGATAAGAATGCTCACATCGACCGGTTTTGGAAAGGGAGTCTGTTATGGAGGAAAAGATAATAGCAATACTTATAGCGCTCCTTTGCCCCTTTGCCGTGGGGACGCAGTCGATATCAGAAGGGCTTACGAACATGGAAAGCAATTCTTTTGAAAAAACAGGGATATTTTCCTGGAACTATCTGCCGGGAAAAGAGGATGCGGCTCTTTTGACAGATCATGAGATTACTGAGGTTTACCAGTACTTCAGATCTTCCTACACAGACGAAGAGGTGGCGGATTATCTCACGATGATGAAAGGGTCGGGAATAGATGTCTATATCCTGGACGGAGAGCCGGAGTGGTGCAGCCGTGATAACAGGGATGACATGAGAAAAGTCCTTGAAAGGATGGACCACTACAACACCCTGGTTTCCGAGGAGGCTGCCATAAAGGGAGTAGTATTCGATGTTGAGCCGTATCTTTTGAACAACTGGAAAGATGATGGCGACCAGAAGATCAGATGGCTTCGCAAAAACATCGAGGCTCTCAAGGAAGAAAATGACGCGACCATCTACGTCTGCATCCCGTATTTTTATGATAGCCACGGTTACTCAGAGCAGCTTGAAAAGCTTGTAAATGCCTGCGACGGGATCTTTGTCATGAATTATTACAGGGACCAGGAAATTCCTCACATAGAGACAGAAACCGGATTTGCAGCCATGTATAACAAGAGATTTGTAAATTTATATGAGCTTAAATCCCATGGAGATAATGCCGCAGAGGATAAGGTCTCCTATTACTACGAGGGACTTGATAAAGTCCGAAAGAGCATTGAGAGCATTCGCAGCGCCTACCCTGATATCCGTATCGACATGGGATATCACGACATCAAATATTTCAAGGAGCTGATCAATCAGTGAATGAAGTACTTCGCGAGGAAAAGAAATTTCTCATAAGCCAGGACAAGATGTACCTGATCTGGGACAAGCTTGCAGAGGTAATGCATCTTGACTCCCATGGAGATTCGGAAGGATACTCCATCAGGTCTCTTTACTTCGACTCTCTCCACAACAGGGACTTTACAGAGAAGGAGGACGGGATAGAGCTGAGACGTAAGATCCGCCTTAGGAACTATTCGCCCTACAGTGACTTTGCGATGCTGGAGATGAAGCAAAAGCAGGGGCAGTACCAGAAAAAGAGATCTCTAAAGCTAAATAAAGAAGATGCCCTGGAGCTGATAAATGCTAATTATTCTGTACTTCTTAAGCAGAATACTGACTTTGCCAATGAGTGCTTTTATATGATGAATCAGTTCCAGTATCGGCCTAAGGCAGTTGTGACCTACAAGAGAAAGGCTTTTGTGGCCAAGGAGAACAGCATCAGGATCACCTTCGATCATCACTTAAAGGGGACTGAGTCCTACTACAATATTTTTGATCCCAATATAAACGAGAATTATATAATGGACCCGTATCTGGCAGTCATGGAAGTCAAATTCAACGGCTTCCTCCTAAGCTATATTAAGGACGTCATCGACATGGTGGATCTTCCGGAAACATCCGTCAGTAAATATTACAAAGGAAGGCTCATCACACAGTACGCACTATCGTAGATAAGGAGAATGGAAAAATGAAAGAGACTCTGATCAGCTTTTTTACTGAATCGGGAACCCTTAAGACTGAGGATATCGTAATAAGGATCCTGGCTGCTGCAGTGCTGAGCATCTGCATTTACATCTCATACTGGTTTACCCACACTGGAACAGCCTACAGCAGAAAGTTCAACGTATCCCTGGTGACACTTACTATCCTCACTGCCACGGTAATGACCGTAATTGCCAACAACCTGGCGCTGTCTCTTGGTATGGTCGGTGCCCTTTCCATTGTGAGATTCAGGACAGCCATCAAGGATTCAAGAGATACGACTTATGTATTCTGGGCCATCGTGGTCGGCATCTGCTGCGGAGCCGGTGATTACTATGTTGGCGGAATAGGCAGTGCCATCGTCTTTATTTTCCTTGTGATCCTTGGACGGGTAAGGAATGAGAACAGATATCTTCTTGTTATCAGGGCATCAAGGAGTCAGGAACTGGAGATTGAAGCAGTCATCACTGATTACTTCGGGATCGGCGCGGTGAATAAGGTCAAGAACACCAGCACAAATGATGTCGAGATGATCTATGAAATGGATAAAAAGACCTATCATAAGATGTACAAAAAAGATAAGAATATCACAGACCGTCTCTATGATATAGAAGGTGTTGAATATGTAAACATAGTTGCACAGAGCGACGAGGTTACCGGATGACCAGAAACAAGCTCATTTGCATAGTCACCGCTATAGCTGTTTTTGCGGCCGGAATGTTCTTTCAGTTTGTGTCAGGTGATACAAGAGCTGAGAGAGTTCATCAGCACAAAAGAGCTTTAGCCATCCCGGAGATATCGATAGATGTGGGAGGGCAGGAGATCCCCGGTGCTCCGGTCTACAGTGTCAGCGACAGTGGTGCCATAACAGAAGAGAGATATATTCATGAGACCAGTGAAAACGTTCAGGGAACTCTATCTTACAGTGATGAGGAAATGAGCGCTGTTTCTGATGTCCTGATCCATATAAGGGGTAATTCATCCAGATATTTCGAGAAAAAATCCTATACCTTCCACCTTATAGATGATAAAGGGCTTGAGAAAAACCTTGGCTTTGACGGCATGGCGGCTGCAGATGAATGGGTGCTCTATGGCCCTTACCTTGACAGGACACTCCTTCGCAATTACATGTGTATGAACATCGCCGGGGAGATCATGGATTATGCTCCTAATGTAAGGTATGTAAGGCTTAGCATCGATGGCGAGTATCAGGGGCTTTATGTCCTTATGGAGACCATAACAAGAGAGGCGGGAAGGCTTAATCTCTCAAAGTCCCGCCGGAACGACTATGCAACGCCTTATATTGTCAAGCTCGACAGGCAAAGACCGAATGTTGAGGAGCTTGATAACTATTCGCGCTATACTCTAAAGACCGGGTCCCTTGTCTATGACCTGTGTTATCCGGGAAAAGACACTCTGACACAGGCCAAGAAAACCTACATAGAAAATGACATGAGTCATATTGAAAAGATACTCTACTCCTATGATCTTTACAGCACAAATATAGATTATCGTGACTATATAGACACAGAGTCTTTTGCCCGTTACTTCGTGATAAATGAGTTCTTCGGAAATCTTGATGCGGGCTTTTATTCCACCTATATGTACAAAGATACAAGAGGCAAGATGTGTGCCTGTGTATGGGACTTTAACAATGCCTGCGACAATTACGCACAGGAACCTGCTGATGTATCAGGCTTTACCATCCTGTATGCACCCTGGTTTGAAAGGCTGATAAGAGACCAGGACTTTGTGGATGAAGTGATAAAGCAGTACAAAAAGCTGCGCAAGACGACTCTTAGCGATGAATATCTTCAGGCTTACATAACGGATACCATAAATTATCTGGGACCGGAGATTGAAAATAACTATGAAGTCTGGGGAGATGTCTGGACCATAGAAGACAAGAACGCCTACGTCCTTGCCAACAGCTATCTTCAGCCTTTGGACAGAAACTATACAAGCTATGACGAAGCCGTTTTACAGTTTCGGACCTATATAACACAAAGAGGTGCATGGCTTGATGAGAACATAGATAACTTAAACCAGTACTGTCACAATTCAAGAACCGTCAATGAAACTCTTCAGTAGGTAGACCATGAAAAAGGTAATCCTTGCGATTGTAGGCATTGTAATAGCGATTTATCTTGCCTACTCCCTTGTATTCTACAGCGGAATATATCTACCGATCAGCCCTCGCGGCGATATAGCCGAAAGGTTTGTTTGCGATGGAATGAAGATCATGCAGGTGGATGAAAACGGGAATAAAAGCGAGTTTGTGATAAAGGGTATGAACCTGGATAACTTCATTCCCGGACACAACCCGTCGGAACACGCGATTGACAAGGAAACGTGGCTGAGATGGTTTTCGCAGATGAGTGACATGGGTGTAAATACAGTAAGGACAAGTAATATTTTCAACGATGTCTTTTACAATACACTCTATGAGTACAACAGGGATAATCCTGAGCCTTTATATCTCCTGCAGGGGATTGAGGTTACTGAGTACAGTAACAACAACTCCAGGGATGCGTATGATTATGATTTCTACGACACCCTGTGCGAGGAAGGCAAGATGGCCATCGATGTTGTACATGGCAGAAGAAACATACAGGACAATTCGGTAAGAGGAAGCGGAACTTACAGAAAAGACGTATCCCCTTGGGTTATCGGTTATCTGGTGGGCTCATCGTGGAATGATGGGACCATAGAATACACCAATCACAAAGAGGCAGACGACACCTCCTATCAGGGAAAATATCTTTTCACTGATGAAGGAGCAAACGCCTTTGAGACCATGCTCTGCAAGGTGATGGACAAAATGGTCACCTACGAGAGTGGCAAATACCATGAGCAGAGGCTTATCAGCTTCTACAACGATCCTATCTCTGATCCCCTGATTTATGGGGATGGTTTTGACCTTCTCTACGGTAAGTATACAGATCTTGATCTGGAAAAGATCCTTCAGAAGGACTACAGTGGTCTCTTTGCTGCATACAATGCCTATGCCCTGTGTGACAATTATGACATCGCGCTGTCCGAGAGGACCAGGAATAAGCTAAGGGATCTTGAGCTGTCAAACCTTTCGCCGTATCTGTACGGATATCTCGACATTCTGGTTTATTATCACACCCATCCGGTGGTGATCACTGCTTTTGAGTGCTCAACTTCAAGAGGTCTTACAAAAGGTAATGCACCTAAGGATGAAGTTGCCCAGGGACAGTATCTTGCTGATGCCTATAACAACACAATTGCTTCCGGCTGCTGCGGCGGCTTTATCGAATCCTGGCAGGATTCCTGGACACGCCGGAGCTTTAACACCAGCTTTGGGCTGTTCCATGATAATTCCCAAAATTGGTATGATCCTCAAAGCTATGCCCAGTCCAAGGGCATACTGAGCTTTGTCCCTGAAAACAGATGGGGCGCTGTGCAGATTGATGGCAATTTCTCCGACTTTGATATGGCGGAGCGCCTTCCTGCAAAGGGTGGAACCAAAGTATACTACAGCTATGACTCCACATATCTGTACATGTGCGTAAAGACTGAGGGTGATCCTGAGACTTCAAAGACCTATATCTCTTTTGACATAACACCAAACAGCGGCTCGAAGACATTTCCCGATGAGGGGCTCTACTTTGACAGACCGGTGGACTTTGTTCTTGTGGTCGATGGCAGGGATAACACAAGGCTCATGGTACAGGAGAGGTACGACAGCCTGCGTGAGAACTATCTGGAGTCCATCACCGGGGAAGATCCCTTTGAGAATCCTCCGGCAAAAGACAGTGACGTGTTCGTGACGGTTGGACAGCTCTGTCAGAAAGAAGGTCTTTTGCAGGACGTAAAAGACATCTACGAGATAGATGCCATACTGGAGCAGAAACAGTTTGAGAGGTATGATTCGGGAAAACTTCACTATGGCAACGGAAATACATCATCACCAGATTATGACTCGCTTACAGACTTTTGCTTTGGACCGGACGGTGTTGAAATCCGCATTCCCTGGACAATGCTTAACTTCTCCGATCCTTCCGAGTGCTTTATTCACGATGATTATTATGAGAATTACGGGAGAGAGGATATCAGGGTAAAAGAGATCTTCATAGGTGCTGGGGATGAGGCAAATAAGGAGATAACCGGCAGCAGCGTAGAGCTGCCCGGATGGCAGAAAAACTACGAATACACTGAAAGACTCAAAAGGTCTTTTGACATAATAAAACAAGCGTGGAGGGGATAGATTGCATCTGACAATTGATCTCATAATCTACGGATATCTGCTGGTGTGCGTGCTTTTGGTGCTGTTCAACGTGTTCTATATCTTTTACTCGCAGGCACTAAAGAACGCCATTGCAAAGCATGCCATCGAATGGGAAAGGGCTATAAAAGATGAGCTCACCCATATTGATGACGGGGTATCCGGGGAGCATTTGAGCCTGATACAAAAGAAAATTGTAAATACCAACGCATTCCTTGGGTATTCCCGCGCTGTGGAGGGGATTTTGGGCAGCTCGGATGAGAAGGTAAGGACAGGCATGCGAAAGTACCTTGACGGGTGTGAAAGCCAGTATCACAGGATTGCCAGGATATATTCAAGGCGAGACACCATGGACAAGGCCTTTGCAGCGTACTTTATCTCCATGACCACCAGGTGCTACAAAGAGGAGGAGAGCCCCATCTACAGGATAATGATGGATTACGCAGAGGACTCCAGCGTTTACTGCAGGGAAAATCTTTTGAAGGCTTTCTATGCCTTCGGAAACTGCCAGGCCCTGTTTAACTTCATGGTCATGCAGAAGGACCTGGGCTTTACGCATCACAAGAAGCTCTTATCAGACGGACTTATGACCTTTAAGGGCGACAAGGAGAAGCTGGCAGAGCTCCTTTGGGATAACAGATCGCGTTTTTCTGTGAACACGCAGCTTGCCATCATAGCTTTTATCACGGGTATACAGGCGGATTACAGAGAGAGTGTTTTTGCGGAGCTTGAACGCGATGACCATGACGAAGAGACTGCTATCGCCTATATAAGATACTTCAGGCGCCACAAATATGAGCCTGCAGGAGAGAGGCTGAGGGAGATAATGGAATCTGATGCGGATACCAACATAAAGATCGTTGTGGCATCCGTGCTCTCTGCATACCCCTGCAGGGAAAGTATTGATGTGCTTAAAAAGAGCCTTGGCAGCAGCAACTGGTATGTAAGATTTAATTCTGCCAACAGCCTTTTGGATATAGGACTAAGTAAAGAAGATGAGAAGTCGATCCTTGACGGAAAGGACAGGTACGCCAGGGATATGCTTATCTATGCCATGGAAAAGAGGGAGGGAGCATAATATGCCAAAGATTATTGAGGCGATCCTGGCGGTGGTTTCGTCCTTTTTCACATTATACATAATCCTTTACACGACATATCTTCTGATGTCTGTGCTGATAGGTGCCATGCAGCTCTATACCAGAGAGCGAATGATGCAGGTCAGAAATGAACTTAAGCACGACTACTATATGCCGATCTCCATTCTGGTGCCTGCCCATAACGAGGAAGTGACCATAGTTGACAGCATCAGGTCGCTGCTGGATCTGGACTATAAGCTCTATGAGATCATAGTTGTCGACGACGGATCAACAGACAATACGGCCAAGGTAGTGGTGGATACTTTCAAGCTAAGGAAGGTTGACCGCCCCATCCACAGGCGTGTTAAGTGCAAGGATGTAAAAGCGATCTATGAGGTCAAGGTAGGTAAGATCCTTGTCACTCTCATCACAAAAGAAAACGGCGGAAAAGGCGATGCACTGAACATGGGAATAAACGCCTCCCAGTATCCGTACTTTTTGTGCATGGATGCCGACTCTGTTCTTCAGACGGATTCTCTTGAAAAGATAATGCAGCCACTTATGGCTGATGACAATATCGTGGCTATTGGCGGCCTTATTCACGTGGCTCAGAGCGTTGAAAGACAGGGCGGCGAGATCACAGGCTACCACCTTCCGAGAAACGTCATCATCTCCATGCAGGTGGTGGAATACGACAGGTCTTTTCTTGCATCCAGGATCCTTATGGACGGCTACAACGGAAATCTCATCATATCCGGTGCCTTTGGTCTGTTCAAGAAGGCAACAGTCATTGCAGCCGGAGGGTATGACACCAATACCCTGGGCGAAGATATGGAGCTGGTTGTCAAGCTTCACGTATTCTGCAGAAACAACAACATTCCGTACTCCATCAGGTATGAGCCCAATGCCTGCTGCTGGAGCCAGGCGCCCACATCCTTCGGGGATCTGATGAAGCAGCGCAGAAGATGGTACCTGGGCCTTGTGCAGTGCATGACCAAGTACAGGGTCATCTTTGCAAATCCGCGCTTCGGGCTGGTTAGCTTTGTATCCTACCTCTATTACATGCTCTTTGAGCTGGCATCTCCTGTAATAGAGTGCATAGGTATCATCACCACATTTATTGCATTTTTCTTCGGTGCACTGAACGGCAAGTTCATGCTGCAGTTTCTTCTGATGTACAGCGTATACGGAGCGATGCTGACCATAACGGCTTTCTTCCAGAGAGTCTTTACCCAGAACATGAAGATATATCCCATGGATGTTGTCCGTGCTGTCTTCATGTGCTTTTTGGAAAGTGTCTTTTTCAGATATGTCCTCTCCTTTGGCAGAATGGCAGCCCTGGTGGGCTACCGCCGAAACAAGAACAACTGGGGTACCATAAAACGAGTAAAGCAGAGCAGCTGATATCCCTCCCCGGACTTCACTGCCCCCTGTTCCCGCCGCGGAATCTATCCGCGGCGGCCTTTTTGTGGTATCATAAAGTTGGTTTAGTTTGTGCATACGGGGGTAATTATGGAAATCGTAACAAGACATGAGACAAATAGCCCGGAAGAGACCTTTGAGATTGGCAGGAGGATCGGAGAGAGTGCAACACCCGGAATGGTCTACACACTGATTGGAGACCTGGGCGTTGGCAAGACAGTGCTGACACAGGGTGTGGCTGCGGGACTCGGAATCATCGGACCTGTAAGTTCTCCTACTTTCACTATCCTTCAGGTTTATGATGAGGGCAGGATTCCTTTTTATCATTTTGATGTGTACAGGATCGGCGATGTCAGCGAGATGGATGAGATCGGCTATGAAGATTACTTCTACGGCGACGGCGTCTGCTTCATTGAGTGGGCCAACCTCATTGAGGAGCTGCTCCCTGAGCATTATACAGAGATCGTTATTGAAAAGAACCTTGAGAAGGGCTTTGATTACAGGCTCATAACCATGACAAGGCACTAAACCATAACAAATACAGGAATGCATAAGTATGAAGATATTAGCAATAGACACATCGGGACTGGTTGCTACCGTTGCCATCTCTGACGGCGACATTTTGAAAGCCCAGTTTTCGATACAACACAAAACAACACATTCAGAGATCCTGATGCCCATGCTTGATGACATGGTGAAGAAGATAGGACTGGATCTTTCTACAATCGATGCCATCGCAGTGGCCAAAGGTCCCGGCTCTTTTACCGGACTCAGGATCGGTTCCGCAACGGCCAAGGGACTTGCCCTGGCGCTTGATAAGCCCATCATCCCGGTTCCTACAGTGGATGCCATGGCTTACAACCTGTACGGCAATGAAAAGATAATCTGCCCTATGATGGATGCAAGGAGAAATCAGGTTTACACCGGTATTTACACCTTTGTGCCAAGTCCAACCGAGGAAAAGAGCTCTGAGCAGGGCTTTGACATGCGCGTGATAAAGAAACAGTACGCGGCTTCCATAGATGATATTATTTCTGAACTCAACGGCATCGGCAAGAGTGTGATGCTCCTTGGAGACGGAATTCCTGTCTATCACGACAAGCTCGAGCAGGGGCTCAAGGTGCCCTTCACCGTTGCTCCGCTCCATATGAACAGACAGAGCGCAGCTTCACTTGCAGCTATTGCTGTCAAATATGCTGCTGAAGGTATCACGGTTTCCTCAGATGAATTTGCTCCGGATTACCTTCGTCTCTCCCAGGCAGAACGCGAATCTCTGGAAAAAGACAAATCGGATTCTGCTGGTCTTTCTGAGAAAAAAGCAGCGCTTCGCAACACTCCCGGCAAAGTCCGCATAAGACAGATGACGGCCGAGGATGTCGAAGATGCATGGAAGCTTGAGCAGATAAATCTTGGCAAGGAAGCCTGGACACAGAAGCAGCTTCTTGATGCCATGACAAGAGATGATACAGTTTACCTGGTGGCCGAGATGGCCGGCAGGATTGTTGGACTGTGCGGTGTGCGTAATATATCCGGTGAAGGCGAAGTAACCAATGTCTCAGTATCGGGTGATGTCCGCAGGGAAGGCTGTGGCTACAAGATGGTCAAGCAGCTTCTGGAAAGAGGCCGCGGTATCGGCATCAAGGACTACACACTGGAAGTCAGGGCTCAGAACGCTCCTGCCATAAGGCTTTACGAGAAGCTTGGCTTTAAGAGCGAAGGCGTGCGCCCGGGATTCTATGACGAGCCCAAGGACGACGCAATTATTTATTGGAAAAGAGAGAACTAAATGATAGATGTTTGCTTACTGGGAACCGGCGGAATGATGCCGCTTCCGAACAGACTTCTCACAGCGCTTCTTGTGAGATATAACGGCAAGTGCATCCTCATCGACTGCGGTGAGGGAACACAGATTGCCATGAAGAAAAAAGGCCTCAGCGCCAAACCCATCGATGTTATGTGTTTTACGCACTATCATGCGGATCACATTTCGGGACTTCCCGGAATGCTGCTGACCATGGGCAATGCAGAGCGCACAGAGCCTCTTTTGATGGTGGGACCTAAGGGCCTTGAGAAGGTTGTAAACAGTCTCCGCGTCATCGCGCCGGAGCTGCCTTTTGAGATCAGGTTCAAAGAGATTTCGGGAGACGAGATGTCTTTTGACCTGGAAGGAATGCCTGAATTTTCGATAACAGCTTTCAAGGTTAACCATAATATTACATGCTACGGATACACCATGAACCTGCGCCGTCAGGGCAAGTTCAATGTTGAGGCAGCCCAGGAGAGAGGGATCCCGAGAGATTTCTGGAACAGCCTCCAGAAGGGCGAGACCATTGTTACAGATGACGGTATCACCTACACACCCGACATGGTCCTGGGTGAGGAGAGAAAGGGCATCAAGCTCACTTACAGCACGGATTCAAGGCCGACGGACAGTATCGTCAGAAACGCGGCGGATTCAGATCTCTTTATCTGCGAGGGAATGTACGGCGAGGCAGACAAGCTCCAAAAGGCCAAGGAATACAAACACATGACCTTCTACGAGGCAGCCAGAATGGCAAGTGAAGCCAAGGTAAAAGAGATGTGGCTGACACACTACAGCCCGTCACTGGTTAACCCCATGGAGTTCATGCAGGATACCAAGAAGATTTTTCCTAACACTATTGCAGCCAAGGACGGCCGAAGCTGCACCCTTAGATTCACTGAATAAACTTAAACTGGCAGGCCCTTTAGCCCGCGGAAAGAGGAAACATGGAAAAAGGCAGTGTTGGATCAGCGATAATTAAATCGGTTGTGCTTATTGTTCTCGGAGCAATGGTAATTCTGGGAATTTACCTTATGCTCACAAGGACCAAAAAACAGCCGGCAAAGGATGAGGACTATACGATCACAGTCGTTGACGAGATCACCACCACCAATCTGGAAAAGACATATCCTGCCAGCGCAAGGAAAGTCGTTGAGCTCTATGCCAAGATCATGCAGACTCTGTACAGGGAAACATACACTGAAGAACAGAGAGATGCCATGATAGCCGTGCTTCAGGGACTTATGGACGAGGAGCTTCTTGCCAACAATGTGAATTTTGCGGGAGCGATCCAGGTTGAGGTAAATAGCCGAAAGGCTCAGCAGTACTCAATCCCAGCCTATGTTGTTCAGACAAAAGAGCCTGAGGAGGTATCCGTGGATGGTCGCAAGATGTGCAGTGTTGACTGCCTCTTTAACGTAAGGAATGCGACCAATCCGACGGTTACGCATTACTATACATTTATACTCAGAAGAGACCAGGAGACCGGCAACTGGAAGATCCTGGGATGGACACTGAAGGAAGAAGAATAAAATGATCGAATATCACGCAGACGACTATGGGATGTTCAGAACCCAGAGTCAGCATATAATTGACTGTTACCACAATGGAGCTTTGAACGGCATAAGCATCATGCCAAACAGCCCATACCTTGCCGAGTGCATGGATGCGATAAAAGACATTAAGAAGAAGCTCTTTGTGACAGTGCATATAAATTTCGTGGAGGGACAGCCTCTTACCGGGGCCAAAGCCTCCAGACTTACCGACAAGGACGGCAATTTCAATATAGGATTTGCAAAGCTTTTGTTCATAGGTTTTGTGCCTGTCCTCAGGAGGATCTACTATCGCCAGATAAGGCGTGAGGTGGAAGCTCAGATCCTTGCGTGCAGACAGTACATGAATGGTGATAAGTTCAGACTGGACGGACACGTGCATTATCACATGCTCCCGCTGATCTTTGACGCCATGATGGAAGTAATCGAGCAGAATAATCTAGAGGTTTCGTATATCAGATTCCCCAGAGAGGATCTTAACGTTTACCGCAAGGTTTCGGGCAAACTTAAGGGGATAAGGCTTATCAACGTGATCAAGGTTCTGGTGCTGAATACCCTTGCAGCGCGCAACGAGAGGAAATATAACGAGACTTTACGGCGCCTTGGCGTGGAGAAGAAGTTCTTCATGGGTGTCATGCTCTCAGGCCATATGTTTTATGACAATGTAAAAGAGTGTATTCCTGTGGCGGCAGATGTTCTGGCAGACAAGGGACTGTCGGACATGGAGATTTTATTCCACCCGGGAGATGTCACTGACCTGACGGAGGTTTCCCAGATCACCAGCAAGGATGACCTTGATTTCCTGAACATAAACAGCGCCAACAGACACAAAGAGGCTGAAGCCCTTGTTAAATTTGGCGGCGGATTAAAGAGATAAATTATGAAGATAGACAAGAATGTAGAAAACGACGGCGTGATCTTCATGTCGATCAAAGAGAATGATGAAAAGATAGCAGAGACCGGGTACGAGGGCGATGTGACAATTCTGGCCATAGAGAGTTCCTGCGATGAGACAGCTGCGGCAGTAGTGAGAAACGGCCGGGAGGTTCTGTCCAACATCATCTCATCCCAGATCGCGCTCCATACTGTTTACGGCGGAGTCGTTCCGGAGATTGCCTCCAGAAAACACGTTGAAAAGATCAACGGATGTATCAGGGCTGCCCTGGATGAGGCCGGGTTATCTCTGGATGATATGGATGCTATTGCTGTAACCTACGGGCCGGGCCTTGTAGGTGCACTTTTGGTGGGAGTTTCCGCGGCCAAAGCAATCTCTTTTGCCAAAAACAAACCACTTATCGGTGTCCATCACATAGAGGGGCACATAAGCGCCAATTTCATTGAGAATAAAGAGCTTGAGCCGCCTTTTGTATGCCTTGTAGTATCAGGAGGCCACTCACATCTTGTGGTAGTCAAGGATTATGGTGAGTACGATATCATCGGCCAGACCAGAGATGATGCGGCAGGAGAAGCTTTTGACAAGGTCGCCAGGGCCATAGGACTTGGTTACCCGGGAGGACCCAAGATTGATAAAGCAGCCAGAGAAGGCAATCCCGACGCATTCACCTTCCCTCAGGCCAAGATAGAAGGTGCGGAGTACGATTTCTCCTTTTCCGGACTCAAGTCTGCAGTTCTCAATCTCATCAATCAGGCCAAAATGCAGGGTCAGGAACTCAGTCAGGCAGACGTTGCAGCGTCCTTCCAGAAGGCTGTTGTAGAGGTACTTGCCGGACATGCGATCCGTGCCTGCAAAGAATACGGCATGAACAAGCTTGCCATCGCCGGAGGAGTTGCATCCAACACTGCACTCCGTGAACTTTTGGAAAAAGAGTGCGCGGCTAATAATATCGAATTTTACAGGCCAAGTCCTGTTTTATGTACCGACAATGCAGCAATGATAGGTGCTGCAGCTTATTTTGAATACAGAAAAGGCGTCAGGTTCGGACTGGATATGAACGCTGTACCCAACCTGCCGCTGGGTGACCGTGAGAGACGATTCCACGGAAGAACCAGCCGTCTTGATAAGCTGGAGCAAGACTTTGGAGGACGAAGATGAAAACAGTTGCGATAGTTCTGGCAGCAGGCTCCGGCAGCAGGATGCAGTCGGATGTAAAGAAACAGTACATGGAGATCGGCGGCAAGCCTCTTATTTACTACTCCCTCAAGGCTTTTGAGGAGAGCATTATTGATGACATCGTGCTTGTGGTCTCAAGGGGTGACGTTCCCTATGTGACAAAAGAAATTGTTGAGAAGTATAAGTTTGATAAGGTCACAGCGGTTGTTGAGGGCGGACTTGCCAGATATCACAGTGTAAGACTCGGACTTCAGGCAGCAGCTGCAGACTGCGATTATGCGTTCATACATGACGGTGCGAGACCTTTCATAAACAGGGACATTATCTTGAGAGCACTCCAGGCTGTCAAGGAATACAAAGCCTGCGTGGTTGGTATGCCTGCCAAAGATACCATCAAGATTGCGGATGAAAAGGGCTTTGCTGCGTCAACACCTGACAGAAATCTGATGTGGACTGTGCAGACTCCGCAGTGTTTTTCATACAAGATGATATTGGAACTCTATCAGAGACTTGATCGTGAAGAGGGTGAACTTATGGCCAAGGGTATCAATATAACTGACGATGCCATGGTTGTGGAGTATTATACCGACACCAAGGTTAAGCTCGTTGAGGGTTCCTACGATAATATCAAGATAACAACCCCTGAGGATATAGCTGTTGCAGAGGCAATCCTCGGAAGAAAATAAGGAAATACCAATGTCAGATAGTAAGATAAAGGTTCTGATGGTGGGGCCCGATAGAGGCGTTCACGGCGGAATCTCAGCTATTGTCAACAACTACTATGAGGCCGGCCTGGATAAACGGGTCGACCTCAAATATATAGGTACCATGAAAGAGGGAAGCAGGGGCAAGAAGCTTTTTGTGGCTGCCACTGCTTACTTTAAATTTTTGTGCTCTTTAGGATGGTGCGACGTTGTGCATGTCAATGCTTCTTCCGATAGCAGCATTATGAGGAAGTCTTTCTTCATAAGAGCAGCTTACCGTCGCAACAAGAAGATCGTGTTTCACCAGCACGGTGGAGACTTCGTCAATTATTTTGAGAATCAGATAAGTGAAAAGAGAAGACGATATCTGCGCAGGATACTGGATATGTCTGATGTTATGCTGGTGCTGACACCCACCTGGAAGGAGTTCTTCTCCGGACTTACAGATGAGGGCAAGATCAGAGTGTTCCCTAATTCTATAGTTACAGAAGGGGAAGTTTCAGAGAACTTTGCTGCTTCTCACGACCTCAGGAAGATTCTTTTCCTTGGACGTATTTGCAGAGATAAAGGAATCAGCGAGCTTCTGGAAGCAGTTGATGAGATACATGAGGAAGATAAGGATGTTGTTCTTTATATTGGCGGAATATATGAAGAACCTGAATACAAAGCTGAACTGGAGAAGAGAAGTTCCTACGTAAAGCATATAGGATGGGTTCAGGGAAAAGACAAAAATAAGTACCTGTCAGAATGTGGTATTATGGCCGTCCCGTCTTATTTTGAGGGATTTGGAATGACTGTTATTGAGGGAATGTACAGCGGACTCGTTGTAGTGGGCAGCGAGGTTGGAGGTATCCCAGATATAATAAGTGATGGAGAAGATGGCATTCTCATCCCTCCAAAGGACGCAAAAGCTCTAAAAAATGCTATGCTGAGGGTTATGAATGACAACTCATTAGCCGAAAAACTTAGAGTGAGTGGTCATAAAAAAGTTGAAGAAAATTACTCGGCCGGTGTCAGTGTGGAAAGACTAGTAAATATCTACAATTCTCTTGTTTGATATTTGTTATTTTGCTACAAAGCATGTTTTTTATTTGATAAATTATAAAATAAAAGAAAAAAAATGAAAAATGTTGTTGACATCTACCCCCTGCTTTGTTAATATAAATCTTGCGCTGCGCGAGATGCCACAGCAACTCAAACAGAGCGTTATCTTATCTGAGATATAGTGGTAAGTTAACTCGGAGCGATATCGAAGCGGTCATAACGAGGCGGTCTTGAAAACCGTTTGGCGGCAACGCCACAAGGGTTCGAATCCCTTTCGCTCCGCTTTAATTATGAACACGCTGCTACAATAATTATATACTTATTGTAATCAACCTTTTTGCAGAAGTACTCAAGTGGTTGAAGAGACACCCCTGGAAAGGGTGCAGGTCGTTAATAGCGGCGCGAGGGTTCAAATCCCTCCTTCTGCGTTGCCTTA
>CAMORK010000029.1 GCA_946623755.1 uncultured Butyrivibrio sp.
ATTATATCACACAATCTCCTATTTATCTGCAATCAAAACAAACTCTGCCAAGCCTGATCTCATCTCCCTCTTCGATGTATGTTTTTTGCTGTGGATGGAGCCTTAAACCGTTCCGGTAAGATCCGTTTGTGGAGCCAAGATCAATGATGGCGATCCTTCCGCCGTCATTTATAAATCTGCAGTGCATTCTTGATATGCTCATATCTCCAAGCACCTTGTCAACACATCCTTCCATCTTACCTACAGTCAGCGGAAGTTTGTCCAGCGCGATTCTGACGGTCTTGTCAAGATTTCTGCTAAAGAGAGCGATGCCCTCGTTTTTCACCTCATCAAGGACGACTGTCTCACCGCATTCAATACTGCTTCCGGCTAAAGAATCTTCAAACTTTGAAGAGTTTTGAAAAGCGTAGTCGTCAACGTAAGCAAAAGCATCTCCTTCCTCATCAGCGCATATCTCATCGGAATAGATCTCATCATCATCAAGTTCATCTGTCTTTTTTGCTCTTGTTGCCACTTGCGGCTTCGTCTTTCTGAGCTCCTTAAAACCTCCGGCCATTGCCACAACTCCGGTTATAGCAGATACCAGCATAACAAGAATTGAAAGCATATTCTCCTCACTCGAGAGTACATAATTCATCCTTATATATACCATTGCCCCTATTACGCAGAAGAACATCAGGGAAAAGAGAATCTGGAGTTTTCCTCCAAGCTTTCTTCCCGAAGACTTTAACCGTCCTTTTTCCTCTTCTTCCTCAAAGTCGTCATACATATCATCGCAGCTTACCTCCGGTTCATTAAAGCTCACCGGCTGAACTTCAGCTCTTTTCTCTTCACATGGTCTGTCTTTGCATTCCGAAGGAATATCTCCCAAAGTCATCTCAATTGTTTCATATGTAAAATCCCCTAAGGCCGCACTCTGCTCACATAGTCTGTACGCCAGTTCTGTAGCTTCCTCGTCCTTTTCATCTATGAGTTCCAAGAGCTCCATTGTAAACTCCGAAAAGCTCTTTTGCTCATCAAAGAAAGGACAGTAGATAAACCTGTAAGCCCCGCTTGAAAGATCAGTGTAGATATTTCCGCAATTAAAGACCACGCCCTCATCTCCCAGAAGGAATTCTGATAACCCCTCCAGAACCTCCTTTATATCGCCAAGGAGCTTTCTGAGTTGTTCGGCGTTCATCTTGTTTGAAGAAAACCTGTCACGTATGGTCTGCATCGAATTGATCTCATAATAAAAATACTTCCCGCCATTAATATTTCTCTCAGAACATGACACAAGCCCTTTAATTCTGCCGCTCTCAACGATCTTATACTGATATCTGCTCTCTTTTTCCGCACTCTTATTCTCAAAAACAAGGTAGTTGTGTTTTAATTCTCTGTAATACTTGTACTCCATCAATCTTCTCCTATGTTATCCATAATCTCTTTTCCCAGATCACGCAGCCTCGTTAGCCCTCTTATGTGCTTAACGTATTCAAATCTGCTCGCTCTACCTGCAGCCTCATATTCCCATCCGCTCTGCGGCTTTAGAAAATACCTGCCCATAGCTGAATGCTTTGCCTCAGAGCGCCCAAAAACTCTTATCTTCTTCCCCTCAGTTGTGGTTTCAAACGTGGGAAAAGAGCTGCCGAAATATTTTTTACCTGCCACCAGGGAAGCTTTGCTTCCAACATAATCAGCCGGGGATCCGCTAATCTCCTCATCTGCAATGCTGGCCCTGAAAGCCAGAATATATGAGTCCTGAGACAGGATGCACCTTCCGTAAAGATAGTACGAAAAGTAGATCAGCAGCGCGAAAACGCAGATGATCATTGGCACGATAAAAGAGGCCTCCAGTGTCATGTAACCCTTAAACCTGCGCAAGCATAATCACCCCCAGTCCCAAAGTCATAAAAGGAACAAAAGGCATCCTGGCCTTCCTTCCGACTTTTTTAAACATCAGTAAAAGCCCAGATATAATACCACAGGCGAATATTCCGGCGATCATTCCCATAACAGCGATATTCGAGCCTAGCGCAGGCCCCGCAGCAATCAGTAAAAGACCGTCTCCATAGCCCACACTGTGTCCGCTCACATATGCAAGCAGTAAAAGAAACGCACCGGGCATCAGCGACATCAGGATATCCGAAGCATCGAAGTTATTACCGTAAATGCTCAAAACCACCCTGGCAAAAGACATACCAAGACATCCCAGTATTTCCCACAAAAATACCTCTCTGCTCCTTATGTCACCTATTGAAGAAATTATCATTATCAGTAAAACAGCTATTCCAAAAAACACATTAAACTCCTTATTCTTTCGCAATCATCCGCAGGAACTGCATGGTCTTCTCCCGCCCACTTCCGAAATTGGTATTGTATAGATTTTTCTTTTTAACCCCACGCAGTTTATGCTGCTGTGGTACTTCTCACCGTATCCGGTTATAAAAACATTTCCACCGCCGATATTTCCGCCACAGTATTCGCATGCGTAGTATTTCTTTCGATCGTTGTTTCGAAGATGCGAAAGATCTTCAAACTTTACGCTCTGCACCCTTAAATGCAGATGCTCGCAGTCAATGCTTCTGTGATAAACCTCTCCATGCTCGGTGACATAAACCATCTCCTCATCGTTTTCCTCGATTTCCAGACCGGATGAGATGTCATACCCCGTCCATGCATGTCCGTAGTAACGCGACTCAACACCAAACTCCTCAAATCCTATCATCGAGATCATGGGGTGGACCTTGTAGTCCACCACAAGGTCAATGATGTCATTGCCCAGCAGGACCTTCGACTGAATAAAAGTCATGCCATCAAACCCATCCGTTACGCAGCTCTTGTTTATGCCATCTCCCAGGTATTGTCCAACCTGATTTCTTGCATAGAGGATGCCTGCTGCCCCGGCCAGTGTATCCAGACCGCTACGGCCTGCTGCCCCAAGGCTCATCTCTCCGAAACGAAGATCAAACGCCATAAGGGACATCTCACTCCCCGTCTGATGAAGCGCAGCCTCCGTATCCGACTGTACTTTTACTATATTGAACATGGTCATTATGTTCACAAAGAAGAAAATAAAAAGCGGCAGAGCAAGAGATGCTTCTACAGTCATAGAGCCCTGCAGCTTTTTCTTCCTACATCTCATATCCGTATATCCTTTCTATCTTGCAGTCGTATCCGTATCTTGTCCGCATCTGTATCTCAGCACAAAAAGTATCAAGGCAATGATCCAGCTTAAAAGCCGCGTTGCCCGCCGTTTTCCGAATATCCATCTCAATGATGTCCGCAAGGCGGAGTGTCTTTGTCGGAAGATCCACCATAAAAAGCCTTGCTCTTACATAGTCTTCATAGTACATTCCCTCCCCCAGGTCTCCTCCGTTCAGAAGGTCCCTGAAGCCAAACATATTTTCAAGACTGAGCCTCCAGGTTGCATCGCTCTTAAAAAGCGGAACTCTCCCTCCGCTGAATAAAATATTCAGATCAGAAACAGTCTCTGCAAAAGTCCAGGCAAAAAGAAGTGAGTATTTCACAAGTTCCGCAAGCTCGGGAATACAGAATATCGCCGTCACAACCTCTGCAATCAGTTCCGCCTCAGCGCACTTTGCATCGCAGCTGAACAGATAGAGCATATTTGAGGCTTCTCTCCAGAAAAGAAGGTTTTCCGCCATCCTCTCAAGATTTCCCCAATCACTGTGCTGTCCGTATATCATGTACTCAAGCTGATACTTCAAAAGAGATTTTTCAAGCTCCGCACCGTATCTTGAGCACTTTTCATAGTAGTACTGTTCGAGAAGAAGTCTTTCTCCGGGTGAAATCTGTTCACCGTCATTTAACCCCGTTCCCCTGTTGAGCTGCCTGTGTGACGCATATTGGTCAATATCCACCGTGGCTTTTGATATTGTGGATTTATCCCTGACAGCAAGGTTTAACGCGCCGATACCTCTTTGAGAATTAACTGCGTCAGCCGGATTTGCCAGGCTCATCCTTTCCTCTTTGCCATATTTGTTTTTTCGTGTAGGAAGCTCAATAGCATCGATAGCAGCCTGATTCTCTGCCGCCATTGCCTCTACATCTGTGGTATCTAGCGCATTCTCCTGAATCAGCCTTGCATTGTTCTCTATGTCAGTAAGAGCCCCTTCAACAGGCTCTGCTCCCATATAAGAAATTATCTGCCTGTTCAGCACCGCGCCATCGTTATCCAGGGCAAAAGAGCTTCCGGTAATATTTACATCTCCACAGTACATGGAAAAAATGGTCTGATTATTGGTCACTCTGCTCACTGCTGTTCTGCTGACATTCTTCTGTGCATAGTAACGCAGATGCTCCTGTGTATTGATTATTGAAGGATTCTCTCCTCCGTAGGAAGTGTCCACCATAAGAAGCCCATACTGTTCATACAGGGCACGACTGTATTCGGCCAGGACTGAGTTCATGGAAATATCCGCAACACATTCTGTCTTCATTTTTACCGCTCCTATCCTGGCCCCTTGAAAAAGGACCAGGATGAGTGAGAGTATTATCGTTATGGACAGCGACAGATACACTGTCACATAACCCTTAGTTCGTGATGACACGTGTTTCCTGTCTGATTGCCTTAAAGACATCCTCAACAATTCCTGAAATCTGTTCTTTGAATACGATAACCAGTCCGATAAGTACCACGATAATAAGGATTACCTCTACTGTTCCCATTCCGTTTTCGTCATTCCAGAATTTCTTTACGCCTCCGGCTACTTTCTTTCCAATATTCTTTACTGCTTCAATCATTTTATTTTCCTCCGTCTTTGTTTTTTATTTCTGATTAAAATGCCATATATGCCGGTATCATGATCACGATCATTACTATTACCAGCATTATTATCATTGGAAGAAGGAGCTTTGTTCCTGCCTCTTCTCCCGCTTTGCGGACTCTGTCCATCCTCTCGTCAAATGCCTTTTTGGACTCCTCCTGCAAAAGTATCAAAAGTTCGCTGTTACCTTTTCTCAGGTTCTGGGATAGAAGCGTTGTAAGTCTTGTGTACTGCTGTCCACTGCATCTTAGGCCAAAGTGCTCATACACACTGCCTTCCGATGTACCTGCAGCCAACTCTCTCCCAGCCCTTAGCACCTCCTCATAAAGGTATTTCTTTTCACCTGAATTATTTCTTTTTCGGACATATCCACTTCCAAGCTTTTCAAAAATGTTCCTCATGGTCATTCCTGCTCCCATATAGAGCACTATCTGAGATACAAACTGTGGATAATCGCCCAGCATCTGAGCACTTCTCTCCTCCATGGCCTTCTTAAGCTCCTTGTCCTTAAGGACATATGAAGCCGCGCTGCCTATCAGTGTCAGCATAAGCAGCAACATGCTGTTATCCTTCACTTTCTCAGACCAGTGGATCTCTCCCTGCCCATAGCTTTCCGGCAGACTGATCTGCTGCTCCTGTTTTGACCCTTCATCGGCTTTTGATAAAAGATCTTTTATCTCTTTAAACGCCCTCTCCGAAGGCGTGAGCGTCTTTGGCCTTATCTGAGCACAAAAGTCCTGCTGCCACCTAAGGTCCTTATAGCTGTAGGTAGCTGTCAGATTCACCAGAACTCCCTCCTCAGGGATCATCTCTTCGATAAGCTCTCCGTCAAAGTGAATGACATCATAGTTGTCGCTCCTCCAGCTGATATCAAAAGGATATCCGGGGATACTCTCTGTCAGATCAAGGTCACTGCTAACATGATCAAAGCTGCTGTTTTCCTTAAGAACAATTCTCTCAAGCTCATCTGCAGCCTCTTCAAACAAGGCCTGTGCTTCTTCGTCAGTGTATTCCCTCGTTGTAACAGGCAGCGTGTACTCACCTATCTCATTACCCAGATTATCCGCAGCTACCAGATCAACCTTGTAGTCCTTCTCGCCAAAAGAATTCCTTGTCAGCACATCTCCCTCCCCGATCTTTGAGCTGTGGCCGGCTCCTACTGCCATCATGAATGCAAGAAAGCTTCCTGCACCCGCCATCATAAGGACAACGCTTATTTTTCTGATAAAATATTCAATCTCCGCATTGTCCAGATCTTTTCTCTGTTCCAGTGTTCCCAGATACATTCTGATCTTCTCCGAAGAAAGCGACCTTATCTTTCCTCTGACATGTTTGTAAATATAGAGCGCAATCTTAAGGAAAGCTCTGCTTACTCCGGTATCTTCTATCCCCGGTGGAAGCTCAAGGTCTTTTGAAATTGCCCAGAGCACTACCATCACAAGCGGAAAGATCAGGTATAAAATTGAAATCTTAGACATTTATATTTACTATCCTTTCCGACATAAAATAGGAGACAACATAGAAGGCCATACAGACTGTCATAATTACGACTCCGAACAGATTGTGATATAGCGGGTCAAAAAATCCCGGGCTTGTAAGACTTATATAGAAGATAATAAAGAAAGGTACCAGATTCATGATCCTGGCTTCCATTCTCTTTGCGCTGATAAGTACGTCGATCTCCTTTTCCACATCCATTTTCTGCGAGATAACAGTAATGGTCCTTGCAATGATCTGGGTCATGTTTCCTCCGCTTCTTTTTGCCACGGCAAAAACCTCTGCAAAATCCTGGATATCACCGTTTCCTGATTCCTTACCAAGCCTGTATATCAGCTTTTCCAGCGGGATATTGTTTTTTATACCCTTCCCGATCTTAGACAGTGCCGCACAGATAAGGCTCTTTTTCCCATAGAGAAGTTCCATGTCATGATGTGCTTCAAGGAAAGCATTCTCCGGTGAATATCCCGCCTTTAAGCTGGTAAGCACCGAGCTTATCGCGTCCCTGAACTGTATCCCGATAAGCCTTGTATTCCTCTCAACCTGACGCTTTTTCTGATACACATACCAGGGAATTATCACCGGTAAAAGAGCTGCCACCGCAATCCAGGAATCATAGAAAAGCCTTCCAAAGGTGAGGGCTATCAGTACACCCTGAAGAACAATCGGTATGTCATCTATCCCCTTGGGGTAAGCTAAGACCTGCAGCCATAAGCTTTTCAGTTGCTTTAAGTTCACCTACTTTCCTCCATTTCCCAACAATTTTTCCACGGGCATCTTCCCCCTCTTCTTCAAATCGAAACAAAGTGTTGACCCTTATTCTTCCTGTATCCGGATCGAGCTCCTTCTCAATTTCACAGACTTCAAGTACCTTCCTGGTCCTGTCCCTCAGCCTTCCCAAGTGCACCACAATATCTATTCCTGACGCAATCTGGCCTCTTACCGCAGGCAAAGGTATCTCCATTCCCATAAGCACCATGGTCTCAATTCTTGAAAGCATATCCTCCGCACTGTTGGCATGTCCTGTTGACATTGCCATATGACCGGTATTCATGGCCTGAAGCATATCAACGCACTCATCACCTCTGACCTCCCCGACCACGATCCAGTCAGGTCTCATTCGCAGAGATGACTTTATAAGATCTCTGATGGTTATAGGTTTGCAGCCTTCAACATTTGCGTTTCTTGCTTCCATGCGGACAAGGTTTGGAACCCCCAGAATCTGGAGCTCTGCATTGTCCTCGATGCTTATTAATCTTTGATCCTTCGGAATAAAATCTGAAAGAGCATTCAGAAAGGTGGTTTTACCTGAACCGGTACCACCTGAAATAAAGATGTTATATCCGGCCTTTATCAGGACCTCGATATATTGTCTGAGATATTCAGATATTGACCCAAACTCTATGAGTCTTTTCATGGTAATAGGCTTTTCCGGAAACCTTCTTATGGTAACTATCGGACCATTAAGTGCCACCGGATTTAATACGATATTTACACGCGAACCGTTTTCAAGCCTGGCATCCACTATAGGTGAGGACTCATTTACAACTCTGTTACAGGATGATACGATCTGCTGTACGACATCCTCAAGCCTTTGTTTTGACTCGAACCTGCAATCGGATTTCATGATGACACCGTTTTTCTCAATAAAGATGTTGTCGGTGCCGTTGACCATTATCTCCGTGATGGCAGGATCGTCAACCAAATGCTGTAACACATCAAGCTTTCTTATGGAGTGGAACACAAGCAGTCTAAGGCGTTTTCTCTCTTCAAGTGTTACCATCCGGTGTCGCATCTCTGAGGAGATTTCCCTGTCTATGATCTCAAACATCTCCTGATCGGTGATTTCTCTTGAAAAGTCCAAAGAGCTCATGACCCTGTCCCTGACTAAGGTCTTAAACTCCTCAAGCTTATGCTCCAATGCCGGACACCTCCTGACTTCGTATAATGATATCCTCTATATACCTGTTGTAAGCAGAGATATCGCGTCCGTCCGGAAGCATGCACTTCATGGTCTTTGTGATGACTCTCTCGTAGTCATTCTCACCGAGTGCCTTGGTATATCTGCCAAGTCTGTAGTGATCGGCAGAGTTGTTTCTGATAACGGTATAGATGACATCGCACATGTCAAGGATCTCAAAGAATCCGTCAGGATATTCCTTCAGGTCAAGGAGTATGTACTCGTACCCCGCCTCTTTTGTTAGAAGCTCCGTCAGTTCCCTTATCTTATCGTAGCCTATCTCCTTGATCTGCATGGCAGTCCCTGCAGGCGGAATATAATCCAGACCATTCCTTGTCCTCTTTATCTTTTCCAGATAGAGACAGAACTTATCCCTTTCGCAGTCTGCAAAGTATAAAAGATCCGTGATATCTTCTTCCGGCTCCTGTTCAAAGAGACTCATCAGAGCCGAAAAGCTCTCAAAACTGATAAGGATTGTCCTTGCCTTTCTGGCAAGAGCCTCACCCATTTTAATGGCAAAAGAAGTTTGTCCGCATCTCGAAATGGGAGTGTAAAAGCCCAGTATCCTGCCTGCATCTGCTTTATCGCAAAAGCCAAGTCCGAGGAAGTCCTCAGCTTCTTTTATGCAAAGCTCCAGAACCCTGTCCACTATTTCAGAAGCCGGCAGATATTTGCTCACGCGATAAACCTTATCTCCGTAGATTTCTTCAATAGTTTTATCCGTTCCTTCTTCAACAAGGAGCATAATGTTTTTGCAATTTCTGCTGATCAATTCTCCATCGAGCACTGCAAGTGAGCTTTCCGAAACCACAAGAAGAGATATTTCTCTGCTCTTGATATATTCAGTAAATCTCTCCCCTTCTGTAAAGGCCTGGATCTCAAAGGAGAGCTTAAGGTGGCTTCTTAGGTACTCCGACAGTCTCTCACAGTAGAGCTCATCGCTGTCAAACACAGCCATAGCTACACACTTCATAACACACCTCCAACCACAAACAATACGCTGGCCAGAATCGGCACTGCAAAGTGAATTGTTTTTTGTTTATTTCTCTTGAAAATTATGACCGCGACCGAAATTGCTCCGGCGATCAGGAAAGAAATCAGAATACAGGAAAGAGTGTCCTGCATAAGGAGAAAGGATGCTGCAGCCATGAAAAGCTTAACGTCACCTGCTGCGATACCTTTAAAGAAGTACACAGGAAGCAGTATCAAAAGTGCTGCCCCTACTGCAAGGATGGATTCAAGGAATCTGTCCTGCCCACGGATGAGATTTGATCCCACTCCAACAAGCAGTCCCGGAATCACCCAGGCATTGTATATTTTGTCTTTGAACAGATCCGTAAACACCGCTCCCGTCAAAAACAATATTAAAACTAAGACTATAACGATCTACCCCTTTCGTGATGTTTTATCGAGCTCGCGAAAAAGAATTTAGCATGTACTTTTATCTTTGTAAACCCCTGCAAAAATCGAAAAAGCGACAAATCTTAAGAATTTCACTTTCGCATCATTCCTAGGATTCATCGCTCTTTTTCGTCGTAAAATCGTTAGTCTTTAAACTAAATTAATAATTTCCGGCGGTAAAAATTAATATCTTAAGATTTTCTTAAGATGGTCATTATGCCATAAGCCCCCTATTGTATGAAACCGCCGTAACATCCTCATTAAGACTGTATTTTCCATAGGTCAGTCCGGCATATACTTTCTGAGTATTTCCCATGACCTTTTCGGATGTATCTTCTTTTTCAAGTTCCTCATATGCCTCATGAAGGTTTTTGAAGTTCTTTAATACTCTCCAGATTCGATTTATACTGAAGGTTGCACCGGCCACAGTCAGTTCCTTCTTTGAGAATATGTATATCTGAAGAAGGGTCTTTGCCAGTTCATAGTTCATATTCAACGAGTGTATCAGTTCATCGATACAATTCTGGGCTCTCATAAGGCTCTTTATTGCATCTTCCTTTTTCCCAATTCCAATATTGTCAATGGCCTCATCCAGATAGTACATCACCATTTCATATATGATGGTGATCATCTGTGTCTTGTTGGCCTCTGAAATCTTAAGTGTGAATTCCTGTTTCTTTTCCAGCGTCATACTCTATTCCTTTCGCAGCGCGGCTATTATAAGTCATACGTTACTGAAGAAGCTGAAGCACCTGAGACGGTCTCTCATTGGCCTGAGCCATCATGGAAATCCCTGCCTGAGAGAGAACCTGCTGTGTTGAGTACGTTGTCATCTCCTCAGCCATATCTACATCCATGATTCTGGAATAAGCTGCTGTCATATTCTCAACTGTGATATCAAGGTTACTTACTGTGTGTTCAAGTCTGTTCTGGTATGCACCAAGCCTTGATCTGATACTGCTTATCTCGGTAATGGCGTTCTTGACGCACTCAATAGCTTTGACTGCGCCTTCCTCTTCGGAAACATCAACATTATAGATACCAAGAGTTGTAAGCGATACCTTCTGGATACGGATATCCATGGTCTGGCCTTCATTGGCTCCAACCTGCATCGTCATTGCGCCTGTACCTGTAAGCTCAAGACTTACCGTGCCACTGAATGTTTCATCTATCTGCAACTGGATCTTTTTGCCTGCTGCGTCCTGAATAGTAAGCACATCCTCGTTTACTGTAGCAGTAAGGCCATTTGGCATGTAATCGACCTCTGTTCCGTCAGCTAATATCCTCTTTACCTCGATTGCGGACTCACTGCCGTTTTTAAAAGAGATCTCCTTCTTATCAACACCTGTTGGACCGGTAGTATTCTTGTAACTGACATCAATTCCGGTAATCTTATAGGTTCCGGCTTCAACATAATCTGAGTAGGATACTGCTTTTACGTTTGGATTTGTCACTGCCGTTGCAGGATCATCTCCAACCGTGGCATATCCGCGATAATCAAAGGATCCGTCGAGAATAGACTGGCCATTAAACTGTGTGGTCTGTGCCATTCTTTCAATCTCATCCTTAAGCTGTGTTACCTCTGCCTGGATCAGGGCACGGTCATCATCGGTAAGTGTTCCGTTGCTGGCCTGAATCGCCAACTGGCTCATTCTCTGGAGGATCTCATGTATCTCAGACATACTTCCGTCTGCTACCTGCACAATTGAGATCGCATCTTTTGAAGTATTATTTGCAACGCCGAGGCCCTCAATCTGGGAATTCATTCTTCTTGACATGGCAAGACCGGAAGGATTGTCCTTGGCATTTGTGATCTTGAGTCCGCTGGACAGTCTTCCCAAAGATTCTGAAAGAAGTTTGTCATTTCTCTGGAGTGAGTTGTTTGCTATCATTGCGGATACATTATAATTTACTTTCATTTCTACCTCGTTTCTTAGGCTGCCTTATGGATCAAAGTGCCTCAATAAAGGCCTTTGCCATTGTAAGGAGTGTTTTAGTATCTGTCTGTGTTATCTCGTTGCCTTCCCTGGCACCTGAAGAAACCGCGCCCGCCGAAGCGGATCCGCTCTGCGCGTGATAGAGGATTGCTATGTTATTACTCTCTACCGTGACACCATCTAACTTTTCTGATAGTCTAGCGCACAATCTGGTTCTTACGCTTTCCAGATATTCAGACTCTTCCTGATTGCTGCCGTTTGTTGTTGTCAGCATACCCCGGATCGTATCGCTCTCTTTATAAAGACTTATCTGCAATAGTCCGTACATGTCAGTCTGAACACTGGCATCCATCCTTGAATTTGCATTCTTTTCGCTCTTAAGCGTCACATGCATTGAAACTGTCTGACCTTTGATCTGCACCGGTACTTCGTAGCTGTCTCTCTCTGCGCTCTTTGACATAACTGAGATCTGCCTCTGCAAAAGAGATATTGCTCTTACATCGATGTAACTGTCATCTTCAGTCATTAGCTCTTCAGATAATTTATCGGAGATATCTCCCAAAATCTTAACGTAGTTTTCCTGATAATCGTCTTCATCCAGTTTTTCTGTTAAAAGAGCTTTCTCTTTAATATCACCTGTCTTATCCCAAAAGCTGCCATTCCTGCGATCGCGTCTTATGCCGATCATGGCTTCCATGTTGTTGAAGGTTGTTTCAATCTCTACAGCTGCAAGCCCATCAAGTGCCGGTTCAGCAGCCTTAAGCTGAGCCGTCTGTCTGATGCCTCTCACCTGCTCTTTTACATATTCTCTCTCAAGAGCCTCATCCACCTCTGCCTCTTTAAGCTTATCTGCAAGCTCCGGCAGAAGCATTTCATTAGAAGGCTCTGCCTGCATTAGCTTTTCAGGCTCAAGGTTCTCATATACAACTTCAGCCTTTGCGCTGTAATATCTGAAGGCTGTACTTATCTGAGCGTCGATCTGAACGCCCGTTGTCCTGGACTCAAGGCCGCCAAACTCATCGTCTACCTTATAGTCCATTCCTGCTCTTGCTGCCTTCTGATTCCTTGTTGCTTCGAGAAGATTCCCGATCGTCATATCTCTTCCTGTCTTAAGAAGAGATCCTATTGCCTGATAATCAGTAGTCTTAAGAGTATGGAACAATCTGTATATTCCTATAAAGGAAGCACGTTCCTCATTCGTTATACCATTCTTTTTTTCAAGCTTATAAAGGAACTTTGCGTATTTTTCCTCGCTCTTTCCCTTTTGTCCGTCTTTTGAAGAAGAATGTCTGTCGAGGTTATCAGATAGCTCCTCAATTGTCATTGAAAGAGGATTCTGGCCGTCTCTGATAAGATCAAGCACCGCTCCGGGCTTTATTCTTGATACGACTGCCTGAAGCTTTACATCCCAGCTCTTTACCTTTTCAAAGTTCTCCTCATTTATCTCCATCCTGTTATATCCAAGAATGCGGATGATACGGCGGTTTTCATCACTAAGCTCCTTGCCGATATCCTCTAAGATATCATCCACATTTCTGAACGCCTTCCTGATGCTGTCACCAAGATCTGCTCTTGGAGCTGTCATTAGCTTCTCATAGCCTTCGCCGGCCTTTGCAAATTTATCGGACAGAGCCTCAGACCTCTGACTTATCTTATAGATGCTGGCCTCTTTAAACTCGTCTGCCATTTCACCGACGATATCCACGGGTCCCTGCGCAATCATGCTTACCCTGGTCATCGTCATGCGCATCATGTATCTGGTCCCTGCGCTCTTCACATCTGTGATCTCGTCGATCGCCTTACCGGTTGTTTCATCCGCCATATTGCCGAGAGTACTTTTTAGTCTCTCTATGAGTTCCTCAATAGGCGCTGTATCTATGGTAAATCCCCTGTCCAGAAGCTGCTTATTGGCTTCTGTTGTCATACGAAGCCTAACTTCTTCCATCTGGATCCTTGCAGTGATCAGTCTGTTATCATTCTCGGGAAGTTCCTGCTCATTGATCGCAGACCGGGCATTTGACATATTTCTGATTGTCAGATCTTTTCCTGAAATTATGGTTGCTTTTATATCTTCATCTGTAATGTTTTTTACCTTATCTACCAGATTGGTGGCCTTACGAATATTAGATGTGGGATCAGACAGACTCCCCTGTGTAGCCCGCTTTCCGTCAGATATAGCTGCTGCCGTAGCCTTAGTACCCAGATCAAGTGAAACCGGAAGCTCCACTTCCTTGATCGTACTTACTGCCTCAAGGTTTTCCGCTGTAAGAGGAATTCCCTGCGCAACCATCCATTTTGCATTTTCTTTTATGGTTTCATCTTTGGGATCAAGCCCTGATTCTTCAATTACCTTCTCAATCTGAGGCTCAAGCTGCTCCCAGTCAAAGATGTCCGCAGTCTGGGCATAGTATCCGCCTGCTTCCTGAGCATAGAAACCTTTGCCCATCACATTAAGTCCGTTTGTGCTGTGCGAAGCAAAATAGATATTTTCAATGGTGGGCTTCATATTGTTGAGCACCATGTATTTGACAGCGCTGTCATCAAGAGCCTCTATATCGGCAACCTGGTCTATGGCTGTCTTTGATGCCTTTACATTTTCAGCTGTTACAGGGATATCATTCTCATGAAAGCTCTTCTGAATTGCCTGCGCCAGGGCATCGCTGCCGGTGATCTTCTTTAGCTTATCAAGGCTTAAGTCGTCATTATATCCTGCAACCACTGTTCCTGATTCAAGAAGTACACTTTTAATTTTGTCGACAATGCTCACTGTCTCAGCAGAATTAATCTCTTTGATATCAAATCCATCTTTCTGAGCTTTTGCATAGTCCTCCTCAGACATGGTATTTGACAAAAGAGCCATAAAGTTATGACGGTTCTGAACATCCGTGTTCTGAGCCATTTCTGAAATATCTTCAACTGATCTTGAGTGCCCTGCGTATGCATTATCAGTAAATCCCGATGCATCGATGTCCAGAGCATATCCTGTTTTGGAAAGATTAGATGACTTTGAGGGCCCTGACACTATCCTTTCTTCCGCCTCCATGCCTGAAAGAATTAAGTCCTGGCTTGTCTTCTGACCGGTAATAGTCTGAAAGTTAATGTTCATACGCGCCTCATAAGGTGAAAATGTCTGTGACATACAAAAAGGTGATGGACTCATCATCCATCACCTTCTATTTCGGCTCGTCTTTATTTTTTCTTTAGCTTGGGAGTCTGGAAAACAAATACCTCAGCTCCGTAAGGCGGAAGATCAAAGGTTATACTGTAATCTTTGTAATCGCAAAGGCCCTTCACCGCTTTGATCTTGGGCTGAATATTGCTTCCCGATCCACCAAAGCGCACTTCAGCGCTATCCAGAATATGTGTATATGTTCCCGCAAACGGAACGCCTACCATGAATCCCTTTCTCTCCATAGGAGTCATGTTGAGTACAAAGAGAATATTGTCTTTGCCGTTTGACGCTCTTCTGTAGAAGCTGTAAGTGCTTCTCTCCTTGTCATCGGCATTGATCCACTCAAATCCGCCCCAGTCATCATCTACTTCGTAGAGAGCAGGGTACTTCCTGTATATCTCAAGAAGCTGAGCAACATAATCTTTCATGCCCCTATTGAGGTCGTTCTCAAGAAGGAACCAGTCAAGTTCTCTCTTTTCGCTCCATTCTCTCTCCTGTCCGAAATCCTGTCCCATAAACAGGAGCTTTTTGCCTGAGTGACCGAACATATATGTATAGCCCACTCTTAAGTTGGCATACTTATCAACCTTGTATCCCGGCATCTTCTCAACCATCGAGCACTTAAGGTGTACAACCTCATCGTGGGAAAGCGGCAGGATATAATTCTCTGCGCTGTTATAGCTCATAGCAAAGGTCATCATGTAATGAGCGCCCTTCCTGAAATACGGATCCAATTTCATGTATTCACAGAAATCATGCATCCATCCCATATTCCACTTAAATGCAAATCCCAGTCCGTCATCTTCGGGACGTGCTGTAACCTTGGGCCATGCAGTTGATTCCTCAGCGATTGTAAGAACCTCGGGATAAGTTCCTCTTACTACACTGTTGAAATGCTTGAAGAACTCAATAGCCTCCAGATTCTTGTTGTCTCCGTACTTGTTGGGAACCCACTGTCCGTCCTTCTTGCCGTAGTCGAGATAGAGCATTGAAGCAACAGCATCAACTCTGAGTCCGTCTACATGGAACTTGCGGATCCAGTAAAGAGCATTGGCAATAAGGAAGTTCTTGACCTCGGGCTTTTCAAGATTAAATATCTTGGTTCCCCAGTCAGGATGTTCTCCCTTCCTTGGGTCCGGATGCTCATATATACATGTTCCGTCGAAGCATGCAAGACCAAATTCATCCGGGCAGAAATGCGCAGGTACCCAGTCAAGGATGACTCCGATTCCGTTTTTATGAAGCTTATTGACAAGATACATGAAGTCTGTAGGCTCTCCGTATCTTGAAGTCGGTGCATAGTAACCGGTTACCTGATATCCCCAGGAACCGTCAAAAGGATGTTCAGCTATACCGATAAGCTCGATGTGGGTATACTTCATTTCCTTTAAGTATTCCACAATTCTGTCGGCAAACTGTCTGTATGTGTAGAAGCCGTCCTCTGTTCCGTCAGGATGCTTCATCCAGGAACCTATATGGCACTCGTAAATGGAAATGGGCATGCGCTTCATATCTTTGCCCCGAATACTGTCGTACCACTTCTTGTCCGACCACTTAAAGCCTGAAAGATCTGTTGTCCTTGAAGCATTGCCGGGACGAAGCTCAGCAAAGTTAGCATAAGGATCTGCCTTATAGATCTTCCTTCCGTCCTGAGCTGTGATAAGGAATTTATATAGCTCGCCGATTCCAACTCCCGGAATGAACAAAGTCCAGATATTGCCGGTTTTTGTCCTCGTCATCTGATGGGCGTTCTCATCCCATCCGTTAAAGTCGCCCACTACATGAACATCAGCAGCATTTGGTGCCCATACAGCAAAGAAATATCCCTTCTTGCCCTTCTCTTCTGAAGGATGAGCTCCGAGTTTCTCATATATTTCGTAATGTGTACCCTGTCCGAATAAATACTCGTCGTCCTCTGAAATAAATACCTTTTGACTCATTCGTGCCCCCTAAAGAAATTTTTAGTCATGCATAAAGTCTTTTTCTCTAAGTATTATCATATCATTTTCATCGTACCTTTTGTGAACTAATACATCAACAAAATGACCGACGGTTCTTTTTTCTGCGTAATATATAGCATCATCCACAATGTCTTTTACCTCTGAAACGGTAACATCGTGGTCCAGGGTCTGTCTCTCGGAGATTCTGGTGTGAAGTGCCAGGATTCCAAGATTGTCGATAGCGTACTCTTTCTCAAGAGCATACTGTCTTGCATAAGCTACAAGGGAGTCATCATCCAAAGCCTCAATATCAACTCTGACGTTAAAGCTCTGTTTAAGAGACGGGTTCTTGTCCAGGAATCTGTCCATATCTTCCCTGGTATCTTCCATGACAATTACAAGCCCTTTGTTCTCCTGCTGAAGGATCTTGAGAAGCTCACTTACAGTCTCCTGAGTAAGGTCTGCTGCTCTCTGGATTATCAGTGCTCCGTTGGCAAGCTTTTCAAAGATATTTGCCGTACTCTTCTTATTCAGGGTATTGGCTGTGATCTTGGCCACCTTACCGCTGAAGTTTGAATCAGAGGCCTGCATGGCCTTTATAAGACCCTTGGCAAGACTTACAGTGCCTGCACCTTCCTCACCGGTAACTATGGCGTTTCCGGAGAACGGATCCATGCTGAGATTATCAATGGCATTGATGATCTGTCTTCTTGATTTCTTGTGATGGATATATGGTCCAAAGAGCTCTTTCTCCTCGGGAGTCATGCTCCTTACGCGCTCTTCAAGCTCTCTGTTTCCGATATGGTGCTTCTTTTTATCGCCCGGCTTAGGAGCTTTCTTGGGCTCAGCCTCCTTCTTAGAAGCCTCTGCCTTCTCTTTTTCCTCAGACACCTCTTCTGTATCTTCATCATCCTCGGAAGCCTCTGTCTCTGAAGCTTCTGCTGATTCCTCTGTTGTTTCGGCTTCCTGCTCCTTAGACTCATCCGTCTCTTCTATATCTTCCGCCTCAGAATCTGTCTCTTCAGACTCTTTTTCTGCCTCTTCTGACGCAATCTCGGCATCAACGGCAGCTGTATCTGCATCAACTTCCTCAGGAAGCTCCTCTGGTATCTCCTCTAAAAGCTGTTCCTCCGAAGGCTCAGGGCGGGATTCCTCGTCCAAGACCTCATCTACAGCTGCATTTATAACGTCTTCTTTTTTGACGCTCCAATCGCCTCTTCCGGAGGCCTTCTCATAGCTGTCCTTGTTGATCGCATCCGTGATGGCCTTTTCAAGCTTCTCCTGAAGTCCGGCTCTTGTCTTGGAATCAAACTCGGCAAACATGTCCCCGGTCTGATCCATGACTCTCTTCTTGACGCTCTCGTACTGCTTCTGCTGCTGACTCTTTTTAAACTCTTCCCAATTGTTAAGGTACTCTTCTATACTGATCTGACCCGTAATCTGTTTCTCCACTTCAGGCTCAGGTTCAACTGCCATACTTATCTGGCCGTCAGGCTCCTGAGCCAGCATTGTTTCAAACTGGCTGTACATCTGATAGCTTGCATTAGGATGAATAACGGCTCCCGGAACCTCATCCTCAAGAGGCTTCTCCTCGTATGCAAATGCCTTGAAAGGCTGAATAACAGGGTTTTCTTCTTTAGCCTCTTCCTCTTGCGGCTCATCATTTATATCTTCCGGCTCATCCACTGCGGTAGCCATAATTGCAGGCTCCTCAGGGGTATATACTTTCTCTTCGCCAAGTATAGGACCATTTCCGCCATACTTGATATCGATTCCCATCTTGGGATCCGTATCGAAAAAGACCTCCTGCATACCGGGAGCTACCGGCTCAAAGACTCTTGTGTCGCTGTTATCCACAACATCTTCTGTCTCCGGCTCATCAGGTGTCTCTTCTGCTTCTTCCGGCATAACAGGGTCGTAGATAATGGTTGCCTCAGCTTCCTCGGCTGCCTTGACGATCTCATCCTCCGGAAGTTCCTCTGAGATTTCCTCGGGAAGAACATACTCAGGCTGAGTATCCTCCTCAGTATCATCCTCTTCCTCAAAGATTTCTTCAGTGATGGGCTGAACCACATTCTGAACAGGCTCTTCATGCACAGGTTCAAAAACCTTGGTATCATCTTCCTTTTCTTCATCCTGGTCGCCGATGACCTCCTGAAGGCCTGCTGCAATTGCTTTCTGCAGATTAACGGTATTATAGGTACTGACGTCTACAGAAGGCTCTTTTATCTCGCTGATATTAGGGTAGACTATCTTGTCAAACTCTCTGGTCTGGCCAAGGTCCTCCTCTATGGGCTGCTGCGCAGCCTCAGGGAGTGTTCCATTATTGAATGAATTTATAACGGACTCTGTTACAGGAGGCATCTCCTTGGTGGGCTGCTTGATCTCAACCGTTCTGGTCTCGTCTTTGCCCACTTCGTCCTTTTCGGAAACAATGGATGGATCCACTGCTCCGCCGTGCTTCTCCTTATAGCGCAGATAGCGATCCTGCTGCTCCGGTGAAAGAGGCTCATGAAGTGCCTTGAGTTCCAGAGCTTTCATGACATATCTGCCATCACCAAACCAGAGGAACATCTCATCACATTCCTCTATGCACTCGGTGGTAAGTCCTACTCTGTGGTAGAGATACGCAAGTTCATACGCCCATCTCTCCCTGTAATCGTGTTTTTTGAACTCTTCAAGTACTGCAATCCTCTCTTCGAGGCTCACTTCCTGTGCCTCATAGAGTTTGTACTGAAGTATGTATCTTCCGGTATCCCTTGGCGCAATCCTTACAAATTCCTTGTAGTATTCAACAGCCTGAACAAACTCGCCCATCTTGATGGCCAGCTCGCACAGTGAGTAGACAATTGCTCTTCCTGTAGGATATCTGTCATAAGCCATAAGAAGAACATCCCTGCTCTCCGTATAGCGTCTGTTTATCTTGTACAAGTCACTGATGGTGCAGAGCATCTGAACACTCTTAACACGCTTCCAGTCGATAGTATCCGCAATCTTAACTGCTTCGGCAAATCTGCCTTCCCCTATCAAAGCCTTAATTTCGTCGGCCCTGATTCTATACTCAACTTTATCCAAAATATCCACCTCTTTGGAACCAACAATACTATATCTAGTAGTAAGTTTAACATAGCGCCCTAGCTTTGTAAAATATCAGAAAGCTCTGCAAACTGCTCAAGAGTAAGCGTTTCTCCTCTTGCTTTTTCATTGATCCCCATTTTGACAAGGGCCGCTGTTACCTTATCCCTCGAAACCTCCAGCGAAGGGTTGTTTGAAAGGGAATTAGACAGTGTTTTGCGCCTCTGGTTAAAAGAAGTCCTGATAATCTCAAACAGGTACCTGGAGTCCTTTACTTTTACCTTTTGCTCAGGATACTTGGTGAGCTTTACCACCGCCGATCCCACATTCGGCTGTGGTATAAAGCTACTGGGCGGAACATCTATCACGGTATTCGCCTCTGCATAGAACCCAACTGCCAATGACAAAGAGCCGTAGTCCTTATTCCCCGGGCCTGCTGCCATTCTGTCAGCAACTTCTTTCTGGACCATTACTGTGATGCTCTCTATCAAAGCTCCGCTCTCAAAGAGCTTCATTATTATAGGCGTGGTTATATAATACGGAAGATTAGCCACCACTTTGATGGGGCGTCCCTCGTTGTACTCCTTAATGATCCTGTCTATGTCCACCTTGAGGACGTCTTCGTTTATTACAGTAACGTTGTCGTACTCAGAAAGTGTATCGGCAAGAACAGGTAAAAGAGTCTTATCAATCTCCACAGCAACAACTCTTCCTGCTGCCTCTGCCAGATACTGCGTAAGCGTTCCTATGCCCGGCCCAATTTCCAGGACACAGTCCTTATCAGTAACTCCTGCCGCCTCTACAATTCCTTCAAGGACACCTCCGTCTATCAGGAAGTTCTGCCCAAACTTCTTCTTGGCGCTCATGTTGTACCTGGCAAGTACTTCCTTGGTACGGGCGCTGTTTCCCAAATATGCCATATGATCCTCTCTTAGGCCTTTAGCCTGTACATCTCTCTTGCGTTAGCTTCTGTGATGCTTATTACTTCTTCCTCTGAAATGCCTTTTATCTGCGCCATGGCGCTTACAACATAAGGCAGGTATAAAGAGCTGTTGCGTTTGCCTCTGAAGGGCTCAGGAGCAAGATACGGACAATCCGTCTCTAAAATGATCTTCTCAATCGGGATAACCTCAGCAACTTCCTTCATCTTGCGACCGTTCTTAAAGGTAAGGACTCCGCCGATGCCTATGTAAAAGCCCATCTTAACGCACTCTTCTGCAATTTCTTTTGAATAGGAAAAGCAGTGTACCACTCCTCCGAGCTCTCCTGCATTCTCGCTCTTTAAAATGTCCACCGTATCGGCTGCTGCATCTCTTGAGTGAACAATGATCGGAAGTTCCACTTCCCTGGCCAGGGCAATCTGTCTCTTAAACCACTTCTTCTGAAGCTCATGCTCAGGCTCCGGCCAGTAATAATCAAGGCCAATCTCCCCGATTGCTACGCACTTGGGAAAAGAGCTCATCGCTTTGAGCTGCTCAATCTTCTCATCATCAAGCTCTGCACAGTCGCTGGGGTGTACTCCCACAGCTGCATACATAAAATCGTATTCCGCTGCAAGATCCAGAGATCTCTTAGAGCTTACCATATTAGCTCCGATATTTACTATATTACCAATGCCTGCGTCCTTCATGGACCTTAACAGGGCATCTCTATCCTCATCAAATCGCTCATCATCATAGTGAGCATGGGTATCAAAAATCATGTCAAACCCGCTCCTTTTATACCAATTCAAACTATTTTATCATATTTCCCAAAAATTTTTTGAAAAATTTAAAAAAAGTACTTGCATTTTATTTTGGGCCGTAGTAAGATATCACTTGTCGTTAAGAACGACACAAACAAAAACGCACCGCTAGCTCAGTTGGTAGAGCACCTGACTCTTAATCAGGTTGTCCAGGGTTCGAGACCCTGGCGGTGCACGCCGAGTACTGTTTTCGTGGGTATATCCCATGGGGATGGTACTTTTTTTGCGCGAAAAATGAACCATGCGAATAAAAATTAAGAGGTGTCAGATGGGAGCGCCCTTTGCTCACATTCTGATACCTCTTTTTTTATTCATACGGCGAACGCCGCGACAACGAGGAATTCGCAAAGCGAATTTCGAGTCTGTCGGCATGGTTCACTTTCGCACAGCAAATTTCGAGTATTGCGTGGCTCATTTTGACGCGAAATGTCGGCATGGCTCATCCCTGTGCCTTCTCAGGGTTTTCAATCATCTCTTTCATGGTTCTCCATCCCAGCACAGCGCATTTAACTCTGGCGGGCATATGAGCCACATCCTGAAGGGCTGCTGCCTCATCAAGGCTCTCTATACTCTCCTCATCTGTGACTTCACCTTTTATCATTCCCATAAAAGTCTCGGCAAGTTTAATTGCCTCTTCAGTTTTCTTGCCAATGATCTGATCCACCATCATGTCCACAGAAGCCTGTGATATGGCACATCCTGATCCCTCATATCCGCCGTCCTCAATGACACCGTCCTTGATCTTAAGACTTAGTGTGATGTCATCTCCGCAGCTAGGATTGACTCCTCTGAGTACAAGATCCGGATTCTCGATGGCTTTCTTGTGCGTCGGATGAAGATTGTGTTCATTTACTATCTCGCGATAAAGCTGCTTAAGCTCCATATCCCATAACCTCCCTTACCTTGGACAGTCTGTCAAGGAACTGCCTGACCTCTTCCTCGGTATTGTAGAAATATACGCTGGCTCTTGCTGTAGAGCCTGCTCCGATAAACTGCATAAGGGGCTGAGCACAGTGGTGTCCTGCTCTGATGCATACTTTGTCGTCGTTGAGCACTGAAGACAGGTCATGAGGATGAACTCCATCCATTGTAAATGTTACGATTCCACAGTGCTTCTTAGGGTCTTTTGATCCGTATACCTTGATATAAGGCATCTTGGCAAGACCTTCCATAAGGAGTGTTGTAAGCTTTATTTCCTGTGCTTCTATGGCCTCAAATCCAACATTCTGAATGTATTTGATGGCAGCCTCAAGACCAACAGCATCTCCTGCGTTAACAGTTCCTGCCTCAAACTTATGAGGAAGCTCTGCGTAGGTTGCATCTTCCCTTGTTACATATTCTATCATCTCGCCACCGCGGAGGAAAGGCTGCATGTTATCAAGAAGCTCTCTCTTTCCGTAAAGAGCTCCGATACCCATTGGTGCCAGCATCTTGTGCCCTGAGAGGGCAAAGAAATCGCATCCAAGATCCTTAACATCAACTGCCATGTGAGGTGCAGACTGAGCTCCGTCTACTACTACAATTGCTCCCTTAGAGTGGGCGTACTCAGCAATCTCTTTTACCGGATTGGTAATTCCGAACACGTTTGAAACATGCCCGATAGCCACGATCCTGGTTTTATCTGTAATCTTGGAGATGTATTCCTCTCTGGTGATAACACCCTCTTCCGTAGGCTCCATATAAACAAGTTTGGCGCCGTTCTTTTTGGCTACCATCTGCCATGGAAGCATGTTGCTGTGATGCTCCATTACAGTAATGACAATCTCGTCTCCCTCGTGGACATTTTCAAGTCCGTAGCTGTAAGCTACAAGGTTTAAAGACTCAGTGGTGTTCCTTGTAAAGATTATCTCTTCAGTAGAGCCTGCACCTATAAAGTCGGCTACTGTCTTCCTGGCGCTCTCATATGCATCTGTCGCAGCCATGCTCCAGTCATAAAGACCTCTCAAAGGATTGGCATTGGCTGTGTTATAGAAGTTTGTAACTGCCTCAAGTACCTGTCTTGGGCGCTGTGATGTTGCGGCATTATCAAAGTAAATGTACTCGCCGGACTTCAAGATCTCAAAGTCCTGACGAAAATCGCTTGGTGAGCTCATGGTTTTCCTCTCATACTATGTTCTGAATATAATAAAGTGTCTTCTGCATGATTTCCGGGTCCGGGATCAGTCTTGCAACGCTGTCCAGTCTTGCCTTTATCATGATCCTCTTGGCCTCTTCTTCATCTATACCACGGGTCTGCATGTAGAACAGTATGTCCTCACCAAGTTCTCCTATGGTTGCTCCGTGCCTTCCTTCTACGTCCTCTTCCTGACAAAGGATGACAGGCATCGTCTTATTTACTACGTCTTCGCTAAGGAGCAGTGTATCTTCCTGCTCATCGCCCACAGAACCTGAGCTTCCCTTCTTGAAATCAACAGTTCCTCTGAAGGTCTTGGAAGCTTTATCCATAAGAACTCCCTTGAACTGCATAAGAGCCTGCGTCTTCTTGCCTCTGTGATCAGCTACGTAGTTGATATCAAGGTTATGGTCGCCTCTTACAAGATAACCCATATTGCTTGTAAATACTGTTTCCTTCTCAGCCAGATTTACATAGGCACTTGAAAAGACCTTACATCCGCCGAGTTCAACAGTAACAAGATCGATCTTGCCACCTTTAAGACACGCACCGCCGATGTCATCAAAATGTACAAAGCCATCACCCAGAAGCTGTGAATTGATCAGATTGATCCTGGCACCGTCCTCTGCAAAAAGCCTTGTGCTTACACCCTGGAAGCCCTTGGCATCCTTATCTGATGTATAAGCAATTATGACGGTTACTTCGGAATCCTTTTGGGCATAAATAATCTGTCCCGAAAGAGATGCGTCTCCATCCTTCATATCATAGTTAATAACAATGGGCTTATCTGCCTTAACACCTTCATCTACGGTGTAGATATCAACTGTAGCTCCCATGCTGATCATGAGGCTGTCCACATCTGCTCCCATTCCTGTCCTTAGAGCCTGAGAATCATCTCTTTTTGATGTATCACCGTTTGGCTCTACATGCCCATCTATGGCAGCCAGGATCCTGTCATTGTTTGCTTTAAAAAGCTCTCCTGCTTCTGCAAAAGGAACCGCCTGCCTCACTGTTACGCCTGCCGGAAGCTCTTTTGCCAAAGGAGCCTTATTGTCTGATATATTAAAATCACTTATCTGAAGGGTGCTGTCATTTACATGCAGGAAATTGTATGTAAGAACAGGCAGCACATTGACCTTCATGTTTAAATCATTACTCATCTGCTCTTCCCCTTATCAGCCGTTTCCGCTCATCTCGAGCTTGATCAGATTATTCATCTCTACTGCATACTCCAGAGGCAGTTCCTTGGATACAGGATTTGCAAAGCCGCTTACGATCATGGCCTTGGCATCCTCTTCGCTGATTCCTCTGCTCATCAGATAGAAGATAGCTTCATCACTGATTCTTCCGATCTTAGCCTCGTGTCCTACATCTGCGTCATTTGTACGGATATCCATTCCGGGGATCGTGTCTGCTCTGGAAATTGAATCCAGCATAAGTGAGTCACAGGAAACAGATGCCTTGGCTTTCTTGGCCGACTTCTGGATGATGACACTACTTCTGTAGGTTCCGATTCCGCCGTCCTTGGAGATGGACTTGGTGTTAATAACCGAGCTTGTATGCTTGCCCTGATGTACTACCTTAGCTCCGGTATCAAGGTTCTGACCCTTGCCGGCAAATGTTATTCCTGTGAATTCCATCTTGGAATTGTCACCCTTAAGGATAGTCATAGGATACAGGTATGATGTGTGTGAGCCAAAAGAGCCTGAAACCCACTCCATGATTCCGTTCTCCTCAACAATAGCTC
>CAMORK010000030.1 GCA_946623755.1 uncultured Butyrivibrio sp.
TGAGGATGATGAGTATCCTTACGAGGATGAGGATTACCCTGAAGAAGATGATGATTATCCTGTAGATGAAGATAGTTATTCTGAAGAAGATAATTACGCTGAAGAGCATGAACTTGACCATGAGGACAATTCATCTGAAGACTATGAACAGCCGGAAGAGAATGAATATCCGGAAGATGATGAACTTCATAACAAGGATGAATCTGGTGATGGCGACGTAGTGTCATTCTCGGGAAGATTTGAATTTGATGATAATTATGTCGGCGAAGACTACAAAGAAGAAGACGCCGACGCAGAAGATTACCCCGACGAAAATGAAGATAGCTCCGACGAAGACTATCGCCAAGATGAATCCTATGAAGTTGCCGAAGAATATGAAGACATTCACTACGCTGATGACGATGCAGAGCATAGCTCCGAAGAGTCTGAGGCAGCAGTTGTAGTAACAAAAGCTGATGACTACGATGATGACGACTTCGAAGACGATGACTACGACCCTGAATTTGAAGAAGCTTACGGAAGTCATCTGGAAGATGAAGAATATGCAGACGATGGCTATAGCGATGAGAGCATAGATGACAATAATGCTGATGACGATCGCTATGCTGAAGATGAACGATATGCTGACGACAACGAAGATGTAGACGACCGCTATGCTGATGAAGAGGATGATGCGGACGACAGATACGAAGATGACGATCGCTACTCTGACGAAGACTACGACAGGTATGACGACGACTATCGCGATGATGACGATGATTATTACGCAGTCGCAGGATCATCACGAACAACAGGGTCCGGCAGGGCAGGTAAGGCTCCAAAACGAAGCCGGGGCCATAGACACCACAACAATGAAGGCGTCGGAGCCAAGGTATTTGAGTTTATAAAGAACAGCTCTTTTGCGGAGCGCGCGGCAGCAGTTATAGCCGTTCTGCTGGTGGCAGGCGGTCTTGTTACCATGTCCTTTTACTCAAAAGCATTGGACAGAACTGCTGATATAAATGCGTTTACAGAAGTTGGCGCAAACATGCAGTTCAATGATGTGATCGGTGCATCCGGTCTTCTTGCAGTAGCTGATGCTGAGAGAGCAAGAGCGATGACGGCAAACATCATTGCTGAGGACGCGGAAGTGGAAGAGGAAGAAGAGGAAGAAGAGGAAGAAGTAGAAGTTCCCGACGATGCACCCGGAGTGACAGTCAGGATGACGCTCACCACCATCAAAAGCGATATGAAGGTCAAGTTCATCAACTCTGAGACCAAGAAGCTGGTGGCTAATGTTCCTTTCACAATAAACGTTGTTACACCTGACGGAACCACCATAACTTATGATGATCATGACCGGGACGGAATCATATACAAGAATAATCTGACAGCAGGCAAGTACACGGTTACACCTAACGCTCTTTCTGATGAATTCAGTAATTATACAGTAGAGCTTGGGGCTCAGGCCCTGACCATCAAGGATAAGGTCGAGACCAAGGTTGTCGATGTCAGTAACGAGATCAAGAAAGAGTCTCAGGTCAATGCGGCAAAAGAGGATACTGCAGTCCAGACTGTTGTTGAATCAGCCCTCACAGACACAGTTGAGTGGGTTGATTCAAATCAGGGAAGTGTATCCGGTGATGGCAACTACGAGTATGAAGAGGTCAGCAAAGAGGACGTTGCGAACCTTATCAGCGGAGCAGCCATGCCAAGCGGCACGGTAAAAAGACTCTCTGCAAGAAGGGGCAGAACCGAGAATCCTTCAGAAAGTCCTTCCGAGACGCCTTCAGAGACTCCTTCCGAGACGCCTTCTGAGGCTCCTGCAGAAGCTTCAACTGAGGCTTCAAGTGAAACTTCTGAAGTTGCAGGTGAAGCCAGGACGGGTGAAGAAGGATCATCGACTGATGCATCAAATAACGCTGCTTCCGAAGCATCTTCTGAAGCATCTTCTGAAGGCGCCTCCACAGCACCCACACCTCAGGATATGTCACTTAATACCTCAGCTACAGTGAATGCAGGTGAGACCACAACCATTACGGTATCAGGCCCTTCGCAGATAAATGCGACATCTGCAGATACTGGTATTGCAGAAGTATCGGTAGATGGAACATCTGTTACAATAAAGGGAATTGCGCACGGAACAACATCTGTGACAGTTGAAGCAACTGATTTCAATTCGGCTAGAATCAGTGTCACAGTAAATCAGGCAGCGCTTCCGAAAATAAGCCTTTCAACAACAAGCCTTACTCTTAAGAGCGGCGAAGAAGGCAGAATAGAAGCTTCGGGCGTATCCGGTGATCTGACGGTTTCGCCTGCAGACAGCCAGATTGCTTCTGTTTCAGTTAGCGGAACAACAATAGTAGTTAAGGGCAATACTGTAGGTGAAGCAACATTTACGGTATCGGCACCGGATCATGAAAATGCAAGTTTTAAAGCTATTGTCACAGCTGCTGACAAGACGGACATGACAGTAGATCCTGCAGACAAGACCCTCAGCATGAGAGCCGGTGAAGAGAAGTCCTTCACTGTTACTGGCCCCTCTGCTATCACAGCAACTTCCGATAAGTCAGAAACTGCCACAGTAGAAGCATCCGGCAATACGTTCAAAATAAAAGCAGTTGCAAACGGTACTGCCAACATCAAGATTGAAGCAGAAAACTACAATCCATATACAATCTCAGTCGCTGTTGGTGACGGGGCAGAGCTTAAACTTAATTCAACAAAGGTTACACTTACACCGGAAAAGACCTTTAAGCTTCAGCCTGAAGTTTCCGGAGCAACACCTGAGTTCGTTTCCGAAAACACTGATATCGCTACGGTAGAAGCAGACGGAACCATCACCGGTGTCAATGCGGGAGATACGAAGATTAAAGTAACCTGCGCCGGCTACAGGGAAGCATTTGCGGAAGTCAAGGTAATCGCAGCAGATACTGTCCTTAAGGATAAAGACGGCAACATCCTCTGGGTAAAGGAAGGCGATGAATACAGAGAAGCAAAATACAGCGACTACTTTAACCCTGACATCACAGTCTTTTACCTAAGAAAAGAGGCTGAAGGCGATGGTGTGCGTCACGGATGGTGGACTATCGACGGCAAGACCTACTACTATGACAAAGACGGAAATGCTGTTACCGGCGAGCAGGTCATCAAGGGAGCCAAGTACTCTTTTGGCAGCGATGGTGCCCTCTCTTCATCATCCGGAACACTGGGAATCGATGTCAGCAAGTGGAATGGAAACATCGACTGGAACAAGGTCAAGAAATCAGGTGTTAACTTTGTTATCATCCGCTGTGGATACAGAGGCTCATCAGCAGGTGCCCTCATCGAGGATCCCAAGTTCAGGTCCTACATGAAAGGCGCACAGGCAGCAGGCCTCAGGGTTGGCGTGTACTTCTTCTCCCAGGCGGTCAATGAAGTTGAAGCCGTAGAGGAAGCTTCCATGTGCATCAATCTCTGCAACGGCTACAACTTAAGCTTCCCGATCTATCTTGACGTTGAGGGCAGTAACGGCCGTGGAGACGGTATCAGCGCAAGCCAGCGTACAGCCAACATAAAAGCTTTCTGTGGAACCATCCAGAGCGCAGGCTACAGAGCGGGTGTTTACTCCAACAAGACCTGGTTTACACAGAACATCAACGTTTCGGCTCTGACTAACTACAAGATCTGGCTGGCTCAGTACGCGGCAAACGTATCATATTCTGCATCCCGTTACGATATGTGGCAGTACACTTCAAAAGGCTCCGTTTCCGGAATTTCAGGAAACGTTGACATGAACATTCTTTATAACTGATCGGAGGATCAATGGCTAATTATAAAGCTCGCAAGGGAACAGAAGCATTTAAGCTTCTGTCCTTTGCGTTATTGACAATTTACTTCGTGGGGATAGCTCTTTTTGATGGGCCCGTCTGGTGCACTGACACCGAGAGCTACGTAGAGATGAGCTTTTCGAGGGAGCCCCTCTATCCACTGTTTCTGCTTGGATGCAGAAAACTCTTTGAAGCTCTGAAAATAATAGTTACGATCCATGACTTTCCGGCCTACCTCACACTGGTGGTGATCCTGCAGAGCCTTTTGTGGGTCTATGCTGCATTTCACCTTGGGAGCTTTATCCTTAATACAACAAGCGGTCTTGGGGAAAAGAAATCTAAGCTCCTGGCAGCTGTTGCAATGCTTTCACAGGCTGGCGTGGCAGGCATTAACCGTTTTGTTGCAAACCGCGGCTCCATGTACTCAGAGAGTCTTATGACCGAGTCACTGGCAATGCCGCTCTATGTCATATTTACGGTCGAGCTGGTAAAGAGCTTTGATCATTACGACACGAGATCCATCTTAAAGCTCTTTTTCCTGGGCATCATAATCGGAAGCATCAGAAAGCAGATGCTCGTTTGCCTGGTAATGTGGGGCTTTGCGTCATTTATAATTCATCTTTTTGTGGGGAGACATCGTTCCGTCAGGAACTTTTCTCTCACAGTGATTGCTGTGGTGCTGGCGCTTTTAAGCATCAATCTGATCGATTGTAGCTATAACCTGGCTGTCCGCGGCGTTTTTACAATGCATACCGGAAACAGCAAAGGGGGTCTTGATACGCTGCTTTACACCGCGGCTGCTGAGGATGCGGAAGTTTTTGCGGACGCTGATCCTGACAAATATCCGGATGCACAGGCTCTTTATACACAGATATACGATGAGTGTGTAAGCAGGCAGCTCACCATAGATTATTCGCAGGCTTATCAGCTGGAGGAACGTTCAACCGTATTTAATTCTGACTGGGTTTCAATGGCATCTCACTATGCGGATTCTTACGATGTCATAGGTTTTGACGTTGTTCTGCCAATCAAGGAACAGTACGTGGCTGAGCACTGGCCGGAGCTTGATGAAGTACACGCCCGCATCAAACAGGACGAGGTGGAGGGATTTCTTTTCAAAAAACTCTTAAACAACGCTCTGTCCAAGATAGTTAAGGGCGAGGACCGCGGAGTGGTCTATGTTCTGACCGCAAATATCCTGAAGGCCTTTGTCATATCAAACGCCAACATAAGTCCACGGTTCCTGATCCCGGTATCCGGTGTGATTTATGTTCTATACCTGGCGGTATTCATAGCTCTTTTCCTGAAAAAGACATCTGTAAAGCCGGTAGTAGCAAGACTCATGTTCACAGTCTTTGCCGGAATCGCTATAAACTGCGTGGTTACGGGCTCTATGATATTCCCGCAGCCCAGATATATGTGCTATGGAATGGGGCTCTTCTACTTAAGCTTACTATGTGGTATACTTATTTAGTTAAAATCTGCTTTTTTATAAGAAAGGGAAAAACATGAGAACTTATTTAGTTACCGGAGGTGCCGGATTTATCGGCTCCAACTACATCAACTACATGTTCAAGAAGTATGATAACGAGATCCGCATCATCAATGTGGATGTTCTTACTTATGCAGGAAACCTTGAGAACCTGCGCGACGTTGAAGGCCGTGACAACTACACCTTCATCAGAGCTGACATCTGCGACCGTGATGCAATCAACAAGATCTTCGAGGAGAACGACATCGACAGAGTTGTGCATTTTGCAGCAGAGAGCCATGTTGACAGATCGATCGTCAACCCTGAGGTCTTTGTACAGACCAACGTTCTCGGTACAGCAACTATGCTCAATGCAGCCAAGAAGGCATGGGAGCTTCCTGACGGCACATTCAAGGAGGGCAAGAAGTTCCTCCATGTTTCAACCGATGAGGTTTATGGCTCACTGGACGACGATCCTAATGCGTACTTCTATGAGACAACTCCATACTCACCTCACAGCCCATATTCAGCAAGTAAGGCAAGCTCAGACATGCTGGTTAAGGCATACATGGACACTTACAAGTTCCCTGCCAACATTACAAACTGCTCCAACAACTATGGACCTTACCAGTTCCCTGAGAAGCTTATTCCGCTTATCATCAACAATGCTCTTGCAGGCAAGGACCTTCCTGTATACGGCGACGGCAAGAACGTTCGTGACTGGCTCTATGTAGAAGACCACGCCAAGGCCATCGACATGGTTCAGGAAAAGGGCAGACTCTTCGAGACCTACAACGTAGGCGGACACAATGAGAAGCAAAACATCGAGATCGTTAAGACAATCATCGATACTCTCAAGGAAGTACTTGACGATTCAGATCCTCGTAAGGCTCATCTTTCATACGACCTTATCAAGTACGTAACAGACAGAAAGGGTCATGACAGACGTTACGCCATCGCACCCGACAAGATCAAGGCTGAGATCGGCTGGGAGCCTGAGACAATGTTTGCCGAGGGTATCAAGAAGACAATCAAGTGGTACTTCGAAAACTCAGAGTGGATGGAGCATGTTACATCCGGTGACTATGAGAAGTATTATGAGAAAATGTATTCAAACAGATAAACAATGAGATAAGCCAGGCATGAATTGCGAGAGCGTATCTGCCTGATATATATGGTATTTTCGATTTGTAAAACCACGGAGATGAGACCAATCAATCTCAAGTGGCTCTCCACGCAGAGATTGATGCTCTGGGCTCAACGGAGTGCTCGGTTTTACGAGAAAAGAACATATATATCAGGCGGATAGATCCGCAATTCATGCCGGCGATAACTCAAGGAGGTTAGCCCATGAAGGGAATTATTTTAGCAGGTGGATCAGGAACACGTCTTTATCCGCTCACAAGGGCTATGAGCAAGCAGATGATGCCTGTTTATGACAAGCCCATGATTTACTATCCGCTTTCAACTCTGATGCTTGCAGGTATCAGAGAGGTACTTATAATATCAACCCCCAGAGATCTCCCCGCATTTGAGGAGCTCTTTGGTGACGGAAGTCAGCTTGGAATGAAGTTCTCCTATGCAGTTCAGGATAAGCCAAGGGGACTGGCTGACGCATTCATTATCGGTGCGGAATTTATCGGCAAGGACTCTGTTGCCCTTGTACTTGGTGACAATATCTTTTACGGACAGAGCTTTTCTAAGCTCCTTAGAGAAGTTGCAGCAAGAGAAAAGGGTGCAACAATCTTTGGCTACTATGTAAGGGATCCGAGAGCTTACGGTGTTGTTGAGTTTGACGAGAACGGCAAGGCCATCAGCATCGAGGAGAAGCCTGAGAATCCTAAGAGTAACTACGCAGTTCCGGGACTCTACTTCTACGACAACAATGTTGTAGAGATCGCCGAGAACGTTAAGCCTTCACCAAGAGGCGAGATCGAGATCACAAGCATCAACAATGAGTACCTCAGAAGAGGCGAGCTCCGTGTTGAGACCATGGGAAGAGGATTTGCATGGCTCGATACAGGTAATCACGATTCACTTCTTGATGCTTCCGACTTCGTATGCGCATTCCAGAAGAGACAGGGGCTCTATATTTCCTGCATCGAGGAGATCGCATATAAGCGCGGCTTCATTGACAAGAACCAGCTGCTGGCACTTGCTGAGCCTCTTATGAAGACAGATTACGGAAAATACCTTGTAGAGGTTGCGAACGGCTTATGACCACCTAAAGGTATTGGGGGAGTTTAGTGTATGGATGCAAGAGTTTTCAGAATGGCGATACTTACCATCATAAGCGCCTTCATTCTGGTGCTGGTGATCGTATACGCCACCAATACAGACAAGATAAACAACCTCTTGGGCGTTGAGGACAAGCCTATGCCTGTCGCTACAGAGGAGGCCACCGAAGAAGCTTCGGAGGAACCTGTTATCTACGGCGACCAGATAGGCGACAGCTTAAACGGCTTTCTTCTTGATGACGATTTCTTTGATGAGACCGAGAAGATCCCGTCAGTAGTGGTGATCAAGAAATCAGATGCAAGCACTGATGAGAGCAGCGAAGGAAGCTCTTTTGCCAAAGAAGAGGACAGACCCGGCACGGGAATGGCTGTGGTGGGTGAGCTGACAAACCCCAATCTGGAAGCGGGCACGGATTCATCCGGCTATCTTACAAGCCTTCCGGATGCGCCCGAAGGCGGATACGGACAGTACATTCCTTCTGATCAGACAGTTACCGGAACTCCGGTAGGACAACCATAAATATATTTAGGAGAGATTTAAACGATGAGCAAGATTACAGTTGAAACATGTGAAATAGAGGGACTTAAGGTTATTACCCCCAAGGTTTTCGGTGATGCGAGAGGATACTTCATGGAGACCTACAACAAGAACGATTTCTATGAGGCAGGCATTGATGTAGAGTTCGTACAGGACAACCAGTCAGCCAGCACAAAGGGCGTTCTTCGTGGCCTTCACTTCCAGACCAAGCACCCGCAGGATAAGCTGGTTCGCTGCATAAACGGAGAGGTTTTCGACGTTGCTGTAGACCTTCGCAAAGATTCCAAGACCTTTGGAAAGTGGTTTGGCGTTAAGCTCACAGCTGAGAACAAGAAGCAGTTCTTTATCCCTAAGGGATTTGCTCATGGATTTTTAGTACTCTCGGATTATGCAGAGTTTGCTTATAAATGCACAGATTTCTATGACCCTACAGGTGAGGGCGGAATCAAATGGGATGATCCCGATGTTGGCGTAGAATGGCCTATCACAGATGACATGAAGCTTAACCTTTCCGAGAGAGATACTAAGTGGGGAGGAATAGGGGAACTTTGATTTCTGCAAACAAGAAACCGGTCAGGACTAAAACCATAGCCCTGACGGTTTTCTACACGTTGGCGCTGGCTCTGGCGCTGATATTAATCTTTCATAACAACCCACTTGAGGATCCGCACACTGCAATGCTCAAGAAGGTCTGCGGATGTGTGCTTATCGGCGTTGGAGGAATTCTTTTCTTCGCCTGGTATGACAAGCTGACAGTCCTTCCTTTGGAGCTCTGGAACTCCAGAAAGCTCATCAAGCGCCTTGCAGTCAATGATTTTAAAAAGAGATATGCGGGATCCTACATGGGTATTGTGTGGGCACTGGCTCAGCCGGTGGTCACTGTTTGTATGTATTATATTGTCTTTGACGTTGTCTTTACCGCCAAGGCTCAGGCCGTTTCCGGGGGTGTGGAAGTTCCCTACGTTCTGTTCCTGACAGCTGGTCTTGTGCCCTGGTTTTATTTCTCCGAGGCGCTGACCAACGGTACAACGTCTCTTTTAGAGTACAATTATCTTGTTAAAAAAGTGCTCTTCAAGATCAGCATTCTGCCCATTATCAAGATCATCGCAGCAATGTTCATACATTTCTTTTTCATTGGAGTTATGATGATCATCGCATGCATATACGGCTATTATCCGAATATTTACTGGCTCCAGCTGATCTACTATATTGGCTGCGAGTTTATTCTGGTGCTCTCCATCAGCTACGCAACAAGCGCAATAGTGGTGTTCTTCAGAGACCTTCTGCAGATCATATCCATCTTCCTGCAGCTCTTCCAGTGGGCTACGCCAATCCTCTGGAACATCCAGATCGTGCCCGATAAGTACAGGTGGATCGTCAAGCTCAATCCCATGACCTACATCGTGGATGGCTTCAGAAATTCTATTTATGGCGATACCTGGTTCTTTGAGCACTTCTATTCATCGACATACTTCTGGCTGTTTGTTGTGGCAAGCTTCTGTTTAGGAGCTTTGATTTTCAAGAGAAGTAAGACGCATTTTGCAGACGTATTGTGATACTGAGTAGCACTGATAACAAATATACGCTATTACGCGCATTGGAGTCATGTTTTTTACAAGTTTTTCGCTATAGCATGACTACACCACTTTTCAAAGTCATGCTTTAAAAGAAATTTGCAAAAAAACATGAATAAATAAAGTTAGTTAACTAGTTTACAGGAATTATCCATGGAAAAAGACATAGCGATTGAGGTCAAAAACCTCACCAAAATTTATAAATTGTATGACAAGCCAATTGACCGTCTCAAGGACTCCCTTGGCCTTGCTCGTAAGAACAGGTACAAGGAGCACCTGGCACTGAACAATGTGAACCTCACTGTGAAAAAGGGTGAGACTGTAGGTATCATCGGAACCAACGGTTCGGGAAAGAGTACAATCCTCAAGATCATTACAGGAGTTCTCTCTCCATCATCCGGTGAAGTTAACGTCGACGGCCATATCTCAGCACTTCTTGAGCTGGGTGCCGGCTTTAACATGGAATATAACGGAATCGATAACATATATTTGAACGGCATGATGATCGGCTTCTCTGAAGAGGAGATCACAAAGCGCCTGGACTCAATCCTTGAGTTTGCGGATATCGGTGACTACGTTTATCAGCCGGTCAAGACCTACTCCAGCGGTATGTTTGTCCGTCTGGCATTTGCGGTTGCCATCAACATCGACCCTGAGATCCTCATCGTAGACGAGGCTCTTTCAGTAGGAGACGTGTTCTTCCAGGCCAAGTGCTATCACAAGTTTGAGGAGTTCAAGAAGCAGGGCAAGACCATCCTCTTCGTATCCCACGACCTCTCCAGTATCAGCAAGTACTGCGACAGAGCTGTGCTTCTTAACCAGGGCGTACTCCTTGGCGAGGGAACACCAAAGAAGATGATCGATATATACAAGCAGGTCCTCGTTGGGCAGTATCCTCTGCCAAGCGCAGGCGATACCCAGAATCTTCTTGATGATGAGCAGATCCGAGAAGCTGCAGCCAAGGCCTCTGATAAGTCAGAAAGCAAGGCAGGATCTGACAACAAAGCTGAGTCAGGTAAAAAAACTAAGACAGATAAAAAAGCTGAAACAAGCAAATCTGATGACAAGACTGCCAAGTCCGACAACGCAGCCGGTAAGACCGCTGCCACCAACCCGGACACTCTCGAGTACGGCGACGGCGCAGCATCTATCGAGGAATATTACGTGACAGATGACCGCGGAACCCGCACAAATTCTATCATCAAGGGAAGCGAGTTCACGGTGCACATGAAGGTCCGTTTCAAGCAGGATGTGGCAGCGCCTATCTTTGCTTTTACCTTCAAGAACATCATGGGCATAGAGATCACAGGCACCAACTCGATGGTAGAGAAGGCATTCCTTGACCCGGTCAGTGCAGGAGATGTAAAAGAAATCTCTTTTACCCAGAAAATGACTCTTCAGGGCGGAGAATACCTGATAAGCTTCGGAGTTACCGGCTTTGAGCAGAACGACTTCACAGTCTATCACAGACTCTACGATGCCCTTAACATCACTGTTGTTTCCGACAAGAACACGGTTGGTTACTACGATATGGAGTCAACCTGCGTAGTCAGTGATGCAAAGGATTGACGAACGGAAACAACTCCGGAATTAGACCTAGATGTATATTACAGCCCGGATCACTTACTGATGAGGGCGTGAGGAAAAGATACAAATGCAGGAAGTTATTAAGATCGGCGGCGTAAGCCTTAATTTCAAACATTACTCGGGGGTTGATCTCTACAGCGACGGATCTATAGAGAACGACCTTCTTGAGATTGTCAAAAAATACAAAAAAGAAGAGTACCAGAAGGTCATCGAGGAGCGCAACAACTGGCCCATCATGTACCACCTATCAGATCAGCGTGCCAATATCGTCGAGTGGATCCCCATGGACAAGCACGCCAAGGTCCTTGAAGTCGGCTCAGGGTGCGGCGCCATCACAGGTATGCTCGCTTCCAAGGCAAAAGAGGTTGTGGCCTGCGATCTCTCAAGGAGAAGATCCGAGATCAACGCAACCCGTAACTCTGACTGCGACAACGTCACCATCCATGTGGGCAATTTCAGGGACATCGAGCCTGACCTTCCCAAGGATTTTGATTATATCTTCCTCATCGGCGTCTTCGAGTACGGACAGGGCTACATCGGCACTGACAGCCCCTATGAGAAGTTCCTTCGCATGCTCAAAAGACATCTCAAAAAAGGCGGAAGGATTGTCATCGCCATCGAGAACAGACTTGGACTTAAGTACTTTGCCGGCTGCAAGGAAGACCATCTTGGAAGCTATTTTACAGGAATTGAAGGGTACTCCCCCGACTCCGTTGCAAGAACATTTTCAAGGAACGGACTCATCAATATCTTCAAGAAATGCGGCATAAACGAGTACCATTTCTATTATCCGTATCCTGACTACAAGTTCATGACTCTTTTGCACTCGGATTCCTACACCCCAAAGTTCGGGGATCTGCAGGACAATGTCCGCAACTTTGATCAGGACAGGCTTGTGCTCTTTAATGAGAAAAGAGCTTACGAAGACCTTGTGCGTGAGGACATGTATCAGGAGTTCGCGAACTCTTTTGAAGTAATACTTGGACCCGGCTTTGATACCATCTACAGCAAGTATTCAAATGACCGCGTGGACGAGTTCAAGATAAGGACAGACATTGCCATTGACAGGGCAGGACGCCGTGTCATCAGGAAGTTCCCTCTGACTGAGGCTGCCAAAGAGCATGTTTTCGGTATCAGGGATGCCTACCTTGGACTTAAGCAGAAGTTTCAAGGCGGCGATTTTGAGATCAACGACTGCCAGATCGACGAAAAGATGGGCTGCGCCATTTTCTCTTTTGTCAACGGCGTGCCATTGGCAGCTCTCCTTGACGAATGCGTTGAAAGGGACGATCCTGACGGCTTCTACGCACTGGTTCACGAGTACATTAAGAGGATCAAATACAAAGAGGACTATCCGGTTTCGGACTACGACCTTATCTTTTCCAATGTTATGGTCAACGGCCCTATTTGGACTATAATAGATTATGAGTGGACTTACGGTAAGTGCATTCCAGCCAAAGAGCAGGTTTGGAGAGCGCTCTACTGCTACAGGCTAGAGGACCGTAAGCGTGAGAAATTTGATTTAAAGCCGCTTTATAAGGAAATCGGCATCACTGATGATGAGATAAAAGATCTTTTGGAAGAAGAGAATCAGTTCCAGAAGTACGTCACCGGCAACAGAAAGTCCATGGTTGAGCTGTGGAAGGCCCTTGGCAGGAAGACTATCGTGCCAAAAGAGCTGCAGGGCGGCGCTGATGCTGCAAGACCCGATGACTGTGTTCAGATTTATCTCGACGAGGGAAACGGCTACTCTGAGGATGATTCTTTCTTCCCGGAGGAGACATACGACGACAACAACACTATCACGCTGGATCTGCGTGTTTCCGACGAGTGCAGGATTGTCCGTGTGGACCCGGCTTTTGCGCCATGCATCGTGACTATTAAGGATGCGCTGTGGAATGGTAAGCCGATTTCGGATCCCGGATGTGATATTGACATCCACCCGGTTAACGGTCAGTGGATTTCAGATGATACATTTGTCTTTAACTCAGACGACCCTAATATTGAGTTCGGTTTAACCAGCCAGAAACTCAACATGCAGTCAAGGAATCACTTGGAGCTTTCGCTCCTTACAACGCTGATCCCGAGGAATGCAGCTGATGCACTTGTAAACTCCCTTCACGAGGAGGAACCGCCGGCGCCTCAGCAGCCTAAAAAGGGAAGGAGTCTGATCAAGAGGATCGGCAAAAAGATAATTGAAAAGCGCGAAGAACGCATGTACAAAGATGAGGAGTGGGATTAAGGGGATATGCTTAAAGGACTGGTCAAGTCAGGGCTTGTTAAGAAGCGTACAAGTAAATACAACAAAGTATTAGCCAGCAAATCTTCGGCTTACGACAAGTGGCAGCATGCTCGGGAAAAAGAGCCTGTTGTTATGGCCACTGCACCGGTCACTTATGAAGAGGATGGGAATGGGGAAAAGATTCCTCACAAGCTCCCGGACCCAACTGTCAAAGTGATACCCTATGGCAAAGTATGGGAAGTTCAGGACAACAAGGCAGATGACAACGTAGTCTATCTCTTTGTAAGTCCCAAGGGCAAACTTATCAAAAAGGCCGCAGAGGTAGTCAGACAGTACTTTATCGCACACCCGGAACACAATGTGGTTTACGGAGATGAGGATGAGACAGGGGCAAACGGCAAGTACATTCATCCGTATTTCAAACCCGACTGGTCTCCCGATTCGTATCTTAACGCCTTTTATATAGGCAGTTTTTTTGCATGCAGAGCAAAGACTATGCATGAATCATCCAAGGAATATGACAACGCGGTCAAAATGCTGGGCGGAACTTCTAATAAACGCGGAAGCGTTGAGCAGACAGGGCTTGAGGCATCTCTTTTGTCTGCAGACGTACTGTTCTGCATGCTGGCAATACATGAGCATGCCTTCGCAAAAAGAACCGGTCTTGAGTTCCCGATCGGTCACATCAAGCAGGTTCTGTTCCACAGAAGCCCTGAGCAGGAGGTCTTTTACGGAAGGAGCTTCCACGCCTCCAGGCATATGCTCCTTGCGCCTGCCACCGTCAGCATCATCATTCCGTCCAAGGATCACCCTGAGATCTTGCAGCAGTGCCTTAATTCAATAATTGAGACCACCGGAGATGACAACATCAAGTACGATATTGTCATCATCGACAATGGGTCAAATGCCGCAAACAGGGTTAAATACGGAGTTTACGCTTCCAGGGCGCCTCGCAAGAACGGCCTTGTGAAGATCAACTATATATACAAGCTTCAGGATTTCAATTTCTCAGCCATGTGCAATCAGGGGGTAAAAAACTCTACGGGAGAATACCTTCTTTTCATGAATGATGACATTGAGTGCGCCAAGGAAGGGTGGCTTCGCGAGATGCTCTCCCAGGCACAGCTCCGCCATGTCGGCGTAGTCGGAGCCAAGCTCATTTATCCTGACACGGATCTTATCCAGCACGCCGGGATCGCCAATGTAAGGCGCGGCCCTGTGCACAAGCTGCAGAAGATGCACGACAACAAGAATCATTACTTTGGATATAACAGGGGAATCCATAATACGATAGGCTCGACAGCAGCCTGTTTGCTGGTCAGCAGGAAGAAATTCCTTGATGCCGGAGGATTTCCTGAGGACCTTGCGGTAGCTTTCAATGACGTGGATCTGTGCTACACCATCCACGAGAGGGGCTACTACAATGTCTGCTGCAATCACATTTATCTCTACCACCACGAGTCTCTGACAAGGGGTCTTGATAACCTCGATCCCAAGAAGATGGAGAGACTTGCGGTTGAGGGTGATACTCTTATGAGAAGGCATTCCCATCTCTACAACTGGGATCCTTTCTACAGCCCGCATCTGACCGAGGACGAGACGATTTCAGCTATCATTCCCCGCGAGGATTACACGCCTGTCGAGAATCTGCCCTTCGCTGCGGCAACCATTCACGAGAAAGGAATCCACGGAGCAAGAGAGGACCAGTGCCTTCGCGTTGGCTGCGAGTACAACGGCAGGATGGACAACTGGCTGTACGGCGTTACAGTCTCCGGGTGCGACGAGGGCTACTACCTCAAGGGCTACAGCTTTGTCATCGGCTCTGATAACGCATGCTTTGACAAAAAGCTTGTGCTCAGGCAGATTGAGAAGAGTGCAGACGGTTCAGTGGGACCTGTAAATACCAAGGTCTACAGCTTCACGCCATACGTCTGGTACCGCCCGGACATCCGTGTACGCCTAAGCGATCAGGTAAATGTGGACCTTACGGGCTACAAGCTCAGGATCGACAAGAACACACTTTCTCCGGGATATTACCAGATCGGTATGCTTGCGATCGACAAGACAAGCAGGCTTAAGCTCATCAACTGGGTTCCGAACGTGCTGAAAATAAAGAATTCAAGGAAGTAAATTTGCCTTGCTTGCAAGGCAGAATTTACTTCTTTGAAGACTAAAAACACATGAGGAAGTAGAGCAGTAGCTCGGATTCCGAATGTGTTGAGATTTGCGAGAGCGCATTTTGCGGAGCAAATCGTATATTTTCAGCAGATTAAAATAAAGAATTCAAGGAAGTAGATTTGCCTTGCATTCTATACCATTTAGGCAAAAATGCCTTTTGGGTACAGAAATAAATCGGGTCTGGGCTGATTTTTCTACATATATGAGAAAAAGTGCTCTGTGGGCGTAGAAAATCAGAGGATGGTTACAGATTTTTTCTACATATATGAGAAAAAGTGCTCTATGGGCGTAGAAAATGCACTCATACTTGATGATCATGGCACACAAGCACAGTGAACATGATATGTTTTGAAAGCATGAAATCTGCTCTAGGCAGTAATTTGATATGGAGAACTAAATGGAAGACAACAAAGACTTTGACTATAAAGCCGCATATGAAAGAGAGAAGCTTAAATCTGCAGATCTTGCAGAGCGTATAGCGGAGCTTGAAGATAAGAACCAGGACCTGGAGTTCAAAATAAACCGCATAAAAAATAACCCTGTCTGGAAGGCTTCTACTCCTGCGCGAAATGCCATGCACTGGGTGATCAGGCAGAGGGACCGCATCAGGAACCAGGGATCTCTGCGAGGAGTAATTGCCAAGATCAAGTACAAGCAGATCGAAAAGAAGGCGATGACTCATTACGGTACAGAGAGCTTCCCTTCTGAGGAGACCAGAAAAGAGCAGGAGAGCGCAACCTTTGAGAAGATGCCTCTTATATCAATTCTTGTTCCGCTCTACAACACGCCCGAGAAGTTTTTGCGTGACATGATAGAGTCCGTGCTGGCTCAGACCTATGGCAACTGGCAGCTGTGCCTTGCTGACGGGTCGGATGCTGAGCATATAGGGACTGTGGAAGCAATTGTAAAAGAGTATCAGGCAAGCCCTAAAGCTCTTTTCCCTGACGGCAAGTGCCGTATCAAGTACCAGAAGCTTGAGAAAAACGAAGGCATCTCCGGCAATACTAACCATTGTCTGGAGCTGGCAGAGGGTGAGTACATAGGTCTTTTCGATCATGATGATATCCTTCATCCCGAGGTTCTGTACTGGTATGTGAAGGCTATCAACGAGGAAAATGCGGACTACATCTACTGCGATGAGACCACCTTCAAGGGTGATGACATCAACAAGATGATCACTATGCACTTCAAGCCTGATTATGCGATCGATAACTTAAGAGCCAACAATTATATCTGCCATTTCAGTGTGTTCAAGAGAACGCTTCTTGATGGCACAGAACTTTTCAGACCTGAGTTTGACGGAAGTCAGGACCACGACATGATCCTGAGACTGACTGACAGAGCGGAGCATATCGTGCATGTGCCCAAGCTTCTGTACTACTGGAGAAGTCATGCGGGATCTGTTGCATCGGATATCAATGCCAAGCCTTATGCTATCGATGCAGCCAAAGGTGCTGTGGCAGACCATCTGCGCCGCCACGGTTACGACCACTTTAAGATCACCAGCACAAGGGCATTTGAGACTATCTTCAAGATCACTTATGAGGTTCAGGGAACACCTAAGATTTCAATTGTGATCCCGAACTGCGAGCACAAGGAAGATCTTAAGAGGTGCATAGATTCAATATACGAGAAGTCAGTTTACGACAACTATGAGATCATAGTTGTGGAAAATAATTCCAAGGGCAGCGAGATCCGCGGATATTATGAGGAACTTGGAAACGGCGGACTCAAAGACATCGTCAAGGTCGTTGACTACACAGCCTATAAGGCAATGGCAGGCGGCGATAACAAGGAGAGCGGATTTAACTACTCAGCTGTTGTTAACTACGGCGTCAAGAATTCTACCGGTGACTACATAATTCTTTTAAACAATGATACACAGGTTATAACTGTCAACTGGATGGAGGAGCTTCTGATGTATGCCCAGCGCGCAGATGTTGGTGCTGTCGGAGCCAAGCTCTACTTTCCGGACCGCAAGATACAGCACGCAGGCGTTGTGCTTAAGCTCGGCGCACACAGAACCGCCGGACATTCACACTACGGCCAGGCCGGCATGAACCTGGGATACATGGGACGCCTTTGCTATGCTCAGGATGTCAGCGCTGTAACCGGAGCATGTCTCATGGTCAGCCGCAAGAAGTATGATGAGGTCGGAGGCTTTGATGAAGGCTTTGCAGTAAGTCTCAACGACGTTGACTTCTGTTTAAAGCTCCGCCAGGCCGGATACCTCAATGTGTTCACGCCTTTCGCAGAGCTCTACCACTACGAGTCGCTCTCACGCGGCCTTGATCTTGAAGGCAAGAACGCCGCCCGCTACGAAGGCGAATCCGAGCACTTCCGAACCAAGTGGAAAGAGGTACTTGATAAAGGTGATCCTTACTACAATCCGAACTTCTCACTTGATCGCAGTGATTTCTCGCTGAATGTGGAAGGGTATTCAAGTCTTAGAACACAATAAAGTAATCTATTGGAGGGTTTCTTATGGCAAAGAATGTAATCTTTTATTTTTCAGGCACCGGCAACTGCCTGGATATCGCAAGGAATATAGCTAAGGGGATCGGCGGTGCTGATCTTGTAAGGATCAAGAAGGGCATGGCAGTTACCGATGCTACGGACGCTGAGAAGGTGGGATTTGTTTTCCCGTGCTACGGTGGCGGCGCGCCGGGGGATGTCCTTAAGTATGCAAAAGAGATCAAGGTAAGCCCGAGTGCGTATACCTTTGGTGTAACTTCCTGTGCGGCCTACAAGGGCACAGGACTTGCAAGACTGAACAAGATTATTCCGCTCAGTTACTGGGGTGTGATCACACACCACTGCAGCTGTATCTGGCTTTTCCCGCATTACCTGATGATGCCGCGCCTTTCGGTCGGAGAGGCCGAAGCCAGAAGTAAGAAGCTTGCTGCCGCAATGGCAAAAGATATAATGGCAGGCAAGGTACGTAAAAAGCCGGGTCTTAATATCCTTAATGCCATTGAAAATGCCGGATTTTCAGGGATTCTCAAAAAGAAGGCAAGTCAGTTCGAAGTTAACGATAACTGCATCGCCTGCGGACAGTGCGTGAGCATCTGCCCAAGAGGCAACATTAAGATAGAGAACAACAAAGCCAGCATAGGCACAGACTGCGCACAGTGTCTTGGCTGCCTTCAGTTCTGCCCGAGGAACGCCATCTCCATCGGCGATGTTTCCAAAAAGCGTGAGCACTACCACAACCCGCATGTGAAAGCAGCAGAGCTTTCAAAAAATGCGGAGCATATAGGATAAGTTGGCAACACTACAGCATTTCATGGTATAATTATTAGGCGCAAAAAGCATGTTTATTTAAGGAGGAAGGCTAATGAGTGAAGCTACAAAGCAGCTGGAATACTGGCTGAATGATGAGTATTTTGATCAGGAAACAAAAGATGAGCTTCTTGCTATCCGCAACGATGAGGCAGAAGTTGAAGACAGGTTCTACAGAGAGCTTGAGTTTGGTACCGGCGGACTCCGCGGGGTAATCGGAGCAGGAACCAACAGAATGAACAAGTATACAGTTAGAAAGGCTACTCAGGGCCTTGCTAATTATATTAAAAAGAACGGTGGACCGGACGCAGCCAAGAAGGGTGTAGCTATTTCCTATGACTGCAGAAAGTTTTCACCTGAATTTGCTGACGAGACAGCTCTTTGTCTTGCTGCTAACGGCATTAAGGCTTATGTCAGCGATATCTTAAGACCTACACCTGAGCTTTCATTTGCGCTCAGAGAGTTTGGATGCATCGCAGGCGTTATGGTAACTGCATCACACAATCCGCCTGAATATAACGGATACAAGGTATACTGGGAGGACGGCGCACAGATCACACCTCCTCATGATACGGGAATCATCGGTGAGGTAATGGCCATCACTGATTATCACGAAGTAAAGACAATGTCCAAGGAGGATGCGATCGCTCAGGGACTCTATGTTTCTTTTGGCGAGGAGCTTGATGACAAGTACATGGTTGAGCTCAAGAAGCAGATCATCCACCAGGATGTTATTGACGAGATGGCTGACAAGTTTACCATCGTATACACACCTTTCCACGGCACAGGTAATCTCCCTGTAAGACGTGTTCTTAAGGAGCTTGGATTCAAGAATGTATTTGTTGTTCCGGAGCAGGAGCTTCCCGATCCCGACTTTACAACTCTTGATTATCCTAACCCTGAGGATCCTAAGGCTTTCGAGCTTGCTCTTAAGCTTGCCAAGGAGAAGGATGCTGACATCGTTCTTGCAACAGATCCCGACGCCGACAGACTCGGAATTTACGCCAAAGACCTTAAGACCGGCGAGTATGTTGCTTTCACAGGTAATATGTCAGGAATGCTCATCGGTGAATATATCTTAAGAGAGCGTCAGGCTACAGGCACAATGCCTGCTAACCCTGCTTTCGTAACAACTATCGTTACAACCAACATGGCTAAGGCAGTTGCAGAGGCTTACGGCCTTAAGTATATCGAGGTTCTCACAGGCTTTAAGTACATCGGCGAGCAGATCAAGCTCTTCGAGGAGAACGGACAGAGCAACAACTATGTATTCGGACTTGAGGAGTCCTATGGATGTCTTGCAGGAACACATGCAAGAGACAAGGATGCTGTTGTAGCTGTTATGATGCTTTGCGAGCTTGCTGCTTTCTACAAGAAGCAGGGCAAGAGCGTTTGGGATGCAATGATCGACATGTATGAAAAGTACGGCTATTACAAGGAAGGCCAGTACGCTATCACCATGAAGGGCAAGGAAGGCGCTGAACAGATCGCTGCTCTCATGGACAAGCTTCGTAACGATCCTCCCAAGAAGTTTGGTCAGTGGACAGTAGAAGAGTTCCGTGATTACAAGACTCACAAGACCATCAACATGGCTACAGGAGCAGAGGGGGACACAGGACTTCCTACATCCAATGTTCTTTACTTCGCACTGGACAACGATGCATGGTGCTGTGCAAGACCTTCAGGAACAGAGCCCAAGATCAAGTTTTACATGGGTGTCAAGGGCAAGAACCTCGAGGATGCTGAGGGGCTCCTGGACGAACTTACAGAAGCAGTTAAGAGCTTCATCTAACTACTGAGTTGAAAGTGAAATGGTCCCTGGGGACGGAGTCAAGGGGTCATTTTCAGACAATTATCATATAATCAGAATGTTTACAGAAAATGATCCCTTGACTCCGTCCCCAGGGACCATTTCGCTTTATAAAAACTACAAGGAAGTAATAACAACATGTCAATTAAAAATGCGGTCTCTAAGACAATTGCATACGCTAAGCGCAATGGTGTCAGGGCCGCATTTTTTGCTGCCATTGAGAGGGTTGGTGACAACCGCAGGGATAACTATAAATTTGTACCCCTGTCGGATGCGGTCATCGCTGAGCAAAAGAAGGAGTACAAGCTCCTGGCTGAGGCCGGAAACCTTGTACAGTTCAGCATTGTGGTGCCTCTTTACAACACACCTGAGAAGTACCTTCGCGAGATGATCGAGTCTGTTGTGGCACAGACCTACGGCAATTGGGAGCTGATACTTGCTGACGCCTCCAGGAATCCTCTTGATGTGGCCAAAGAGCTCGCGGCAGAAGACCCGCGTATTCGCTATTTCCACCTGGATTCCAACGATGGTATATCGGAAAACACCAACCGTGGCCTTGAGAAGGCCAAAGGGGATTACATAGGTCTTTTGGATCATGATGATCTGCTCACTCCGGATGCACTTTACGAGATGGACAGAGTTATCAGAAAGAGCATGAAAACCAACAAGCTGGCCAGATATTCTGCCTGTCCGCTTCGCCTTATATATTCAGATGAAGATAAGTTTGACGATGCGTCCGGCAGGTATTATGAGCATCATGAGAAGCCTTCTTTTAACATGGACTATCTCATGTCCAACAATTACATTTGCCATTTCACGGTCATGAGGGCGGATATCATAAAGAGATTAAAACTCAGAAAAGATTACGACGGAGCCCAGGACTATGATCTGTTCCTTAGGGCCTGCGCCGAGGCGACGCTTAACATGCCGCTGGCTTCGGGGCAGATCGCGCATATCAGCAAGGTGCTGTATCACTGGAGATGCCATGCAGCATCGACTGCAGCCAATCCTGCCAGCAAGAACTATGCCTACGACGCCGGAAGGCGCGCTCTGCAGGATCTTGCGGACTCATACGGGATCAAAGCTGCGGCGGTTCAGCTCAAGCACGTTGGTTTCTACAGACTTAATTACGACAAGGATTTCTTTTCCCAAAGAAAGGACGTGGGCTGTGTTGGCGGCAAGATCCTGAATAAAAGGGACAGAATCTGCGGCGGTATGTATCGCAAGGACGGAACCCTTGTGTATGCCGGACTTCCGGAAGGCTTTTCCGGCGGGCTTCAGCACAGAGCGGTACTTCAGCAGGATGCTTATGCTGTAGACATCAGGTGCATTGCGGTTCGGGATGAGCTTGCCTCAATCTATGAAGAGGTCACCGGAACCAAGTGCTATGGCAGTTTTGACAACCTTTCCGCAGAAGAGACAGCTTCCATGAGTATTCGCTTTGCAGAGGAAGTCAGAAAGCGCGGCTACCGCATCATGTGGGATCCGCAAGTAATAAAGAGGGTATAAGAATGGGTTTACTGACAGTTATCATACCCAATTATAATGGGAAAAAATATCTCGGCGACTGCTTAAGGAGCCTGGAGAAGCAGACTTTTATAGCTTTTGACACGATCATTGTGGACAACGGTTCTATCGATGGCAGCCAGGATTATATAAAGACAAATTGGCCAAGTGTAGATCTCATCGAACTTAATGAGAATACAGGTTTTGCAAATGCAGTAAATGTTGGCATCAAGGCAGCTGATTCAGAGTATGTCTTTTTGCTCAACAACGACACAATGTGCGACGAGTACGCGCTTGAGAAGCTCATCAAAGTCATGGACGGCAAGAAAAAGCTCTTTTCCGCCCAGGCTAAGATGCTACAGATGAAGGAACCCCACAATATCGACGACAGTGGTGATCTGTACTGCGCCCTTGGATGGGCATTTTCTCCGGGTAAAGATGCGGACAATAATCACTTTAGCCGCAGGGAATCCATAACCAGTGCCTGCGCCGGAGCTGCGATATACAGAAAAGAGTATTTTGACAAGGTTGGATACTTTGACAAGGAGCATTTCTGCTACCTCGAGGACGTGGACATCGGCTACAGAGCTCGTCTTAAGGGCTTTGCCAATGTTATGGAACCCACAGCCATCGTCTATCACGTGGGCAGTGCCTCAAGCGGCTCAAGGTACAACGCCTTCAAGGTTGAGCTGGCTACGGCCAACAATCTGTTCCTTATTTATAAGAACATGCCTGCTTTTCAGATTTTTATAAATTTTCTGCCGATATGCATCGGTATTGCCATCAAATACGTCTTTTATGCAAGACGGGGACTGGGGAAGGCCCACATCAAGGGACTGTTTGGGGGCCTTAAGAAGATTGCGAAATTCGCAAATCACCGTGTTCTCTTCGGGAGAAAAGAGCTTGTAAACGCGTTCAGACTTCAGATCGAGCTATGGGTAAATATAGGTCGCAGAATAATGAATGTGTGATATAATATCCTAAAATATCCCTGTTTAGGGAAGGTATGGAAAAGTATTGTGATCAAGGACAATCAGGCACATCTAAATAGGGCGCATGTGATTGTGGACGGGCTTCTGGTGGCCGGTTCCTACATGCTTTCCTACTATATAAAGTTTGAATCGGTATTCGCAGATAAAAGGCCCGGTGGAAGACTTTCCATGGAGACCTATTTTTCTGCGCTTTATTTTTTGGTTCCTGCGTATATTTTCTTATATTATATGGTTCAGCTCTACACCTCCAGAAGAGCGCTTCGCCTGTGGGAGGAGTTTGTAGACATTGTCCAGGCCAATATCATGGGCATCATAGGCTTTACGGTTATCCTGTATTTGCTCAAACAGGCTGACTTCTCGCGTTGGATGATGGCCATATTCTTTGGACTGAACATTACCCTGACGACAATAGCTCACTGGATATTGCGCAAGTTCCTGCAGTATATCCGCAAGAAGGGCTACAACATCAAGCATATTCTGCTGGTTGGATACTCAAGGGCTGCGGAGGCTTACATTAGCAGAATCATAGAAAACCCTCAGTGGGGATATGATATTGTAGGTGTTTTGGATGATTTTGTCCCGCTTGATACCAGTTACCACGGGGTCAGGGTCGTTGGCAAGATCGAGCAGCTGGGTGAGCTTCTTGAGAATAACAGTTACGACGAGATCACAATCACGCTGCCTCTGGATGATTACGACCGCCTTGAGACACTGGTTGCTGATTGCGAGAAATCGGGCGTTCATACCAAGTTTATTCCGGATTACACATCTCTTTTCCCGAGTAATCCGTACACTGAGGAAGTTCAGGGACTTCCCGTCATCAACATCAGATATGTTCCTCTCAGCGACACCTTCAACAGGTTTGCCAAGAGAGTTGTGGATATCGTGGGATCTCTTTTTGCAATTATCATCTTCTCACCCATCATGCTGTTTGCAGCGATCGCGGTTAAGGCCACAAGCCCCGGACCGATCATTTACAAGCAGGAGAGGATTGGCAGAAACGGAGTTCCTTTCATGATGTACAAGTTCAGGACCATGAAGGTGCAATCTGAGGCTGAGGAAAAGAAGGGCTGGACCACCAAGGGAGATCCGAGAGTTACCAGGATCGGAAGCTTCCTGCGCAGGACCAGCATCGATGAGATGCCTCAGTTCTTCAATATCTTCATCGGTCAGATGAGCCTCGTCGGCCCAAGACCTGAGAGACCTCAGTTCGTCGAGAAGTTCAAGGAGCAGATTCCGCGTTATATGGTCAAGCATCAGGTTCGCCCCGGTCTTACCGGCTGGGCCCAGATCAACGGCTACCGCGGAGATACCTCCATCAGAAAGAGGATCGATTACGATATCTACTATATTGAAAACTGGAGCATGGCCTTCGACATTAAGATCATGCTCGGCACAATAAGACACGGCTTTGTAAACAAAAATGCGTACTGAGATACGCATTTTTTCTTGCCCCAAATGACCCCTGGGGACGGAGTCAATGTCATTTAGATAAGAGTTCACTATCTCCACCTAACA
>CAMORK010000031.1 GCA_946623755.1 uncultured Butyrivibrio sp.
AAGCTGATCCGGTGGTCTGGTTAGTTATGAACGGGGTAGCAAAAAGCGCTTACGAAAAGACGCAGCCCCTAAGGACTGCGCCTAAATTCTTAATATGATTGTACTTATGGAACGAGAGTAGCGTTCTCTGCATCGACTTGAGCAAAGAGTTCGTCGATAGTGCCATCGGATAGACCAAACCTTTTAATTCGTAGACGGGTTTTTTCCTTGGAAATTCCTTCTTCTTGATCAAAACGTATCATTTCAAGAGCCGCTTTTTCAGTCGCTTCTGTAGCAATAGTCTTATTATGAAGCTCTTCATTATAATCCCAATATGTCATGTCACGTACCTCTCCTCTATGTTTCTCAAAAAAGGCCTTTAGGATGTTCTGATCAATGCAATCCTGAATGGCATGATTGATTGCTGACTTGACTTCTTCCTCTTTATCGTCAGTATCTTTCGATATCTCTTTAATATATTTTCTCACGAGCGATACGAAAATGCTATAGCTTTTTAATGTGTTACATGCTTCCATGAGTTTCAGATTATTGCCCTCATTGATGTTGAGAACCGTAACTGGACCAAAATGAAAAGACGCAGCCCCGAAGGACTGCGCCTAAATTCTTAATATGAATGTACTTATGGAACGAGAGTAGCGTTCTCTGCATCGACTTGAGCGAAGAGTTCGTCGATAGTGGCATCGGATAGACCAAGATTCTTGATGCGGAGACGAGTTTTGCCATCTTGGATACTTTCTTCGCGCCCGAAACGTATCATTTCCATAGCGGCTTTTTCGGTCGCTTCTGTAGCAATAGTCTTATTATGAAGTTCTTCATTATAATCCCAATATGTCATGTCGCGTACCTCTCCTCTATGTTTCTCAAAAAAGGCCTTTAGGATGTTCTGATCAATGCAATCCTGAATGGCATGATTGATTGCTGACTTGACTTCTTCCTCTTTATCGTCAGTATCTTTCGATATCTCTTTAATATATTTTCTCACGAGCGATACGAAAATGCTATAGCTTTTTAATGTGTTACATGCTTCCATGAGCTTCAAGTTATTCCCCTCATTTATATTAAGCACCGTTACTGTCAGCTCGATATCCGGTGTATCTGTCTGCTTTTCAAACTGTTCAGACAGACGATAGATCTTTTCATCCGGAAGAGGTTCTGTGCCGTTGTAGAAAACATAGAATTTCGGAGTGGGAATCTTCACAGGCTTAGAACTGTACAGGTCATCTTCCTGAGTTATCTTCTTCAGTAATTTTGCAACATAGAACAGATCTCTTAGTGGCATGTTGGGACATGGCGTTGACTGATGTTCAAATACATTGAGTTCATAATTAAAAATGAATGAAACATCGTTTTTGACCTTGAGGAATGTGCTGTCACCGATCGTATTAATGGCTATATCATCCGGGTTGTCATGGTGAGAGCCGTTTATTGCATTGTAAAGTGATAAAAGCTCTTTTTTATTATTGAAGAGCATCCTGAAGACAGAGTCTTTGTATTTAGGATTGCTTATGGAATTGGTTGGCAATTGTGAATCCTCCTTCTGTTGCCGTAATGATTTCCAACGTATGCGCATACCCGGAATGTTAGATGGCAAAGTGCCGTAGAACGTGCTAGAGAGTAGCACGAGGAAGATATTACCACATTAACCCACAGGAAGTCTTTAAGATTTAATGAAGAATTCTTAAGATTTTCTTAAGGTGACTCAAAAATGGTCCCCTGACTTCGTCCCTGGGGACCAAAATGAAAAGGCGCAGCCACGAAGGACTGCGCCTAATTAAGTAGGATCTATGAAGTTAATCACTCTATTGATAGAGAGAGTGAGTTGCCTATTGAACCGCTTCCGATGCAGCCGAATTCGACAGACTGACCGTTGGCGATTGTTCTGTTCCGGTCGACGGGAGTGATAACGTAGTATCCGCCCTGTTCAGTGACATTTACATTCCATGAAGCTGTCATGTTGAGCTCGCGAGCATCATAAGCACCATGAGTCTTGCGATGATCTTTGAAAAATTTTTCATACAGTTTTCCCCACATTATTAAGTTATGTTTTGATTGTGTCTGCAGATATCGTTCCCCCAAACAATACCGCGTCATCTAGCTAGCTCGAGCACTTTTATTGTAACAATATAAGGCCGGTGGCACTTCTCAAATAGTGCTACCGACCCCTCATATGTTGCGAAAATATGTGAAAAAATTAAGAATATTTTAATAATATGTTAATGAATACTTTAGAATTGGCTAGTCAGGTTCCGAAGACCTGATCTTTGAGCTTTTGGCCTGTCGGCGTTGAAGCTAGGCCTCCTTTTGCTGTTTCCTTCAGAGTGTTTGGCAGAGCTTCGCCGACTTCACGCATGGCATCCATGCATTCATCTGCCGGGATATGTGCCGGGATTCCGGCAAGTGCCATGTCTGCTGATGAAAAGGCAATCATAAGACTTGAAACATTGCGCTTGATGCAGGGAATCTCTACAAGACCGGCCACAGGATCGCATACAAGTCCCATCTGGTTGGAGATGGCCATGGCACAGGCATCTGAGCACTGCTGCGGTGTTCCGCCCATGACTTCAACAAGCGCTGCTGCAGCCATTGCGGAGGCACTTCCGCACTCTGCCTGACATCCGCCCTGGGCGCCTGCAAGACTTGATCGGTTTGCAATCACCATGCCTACAGCTCCTGCAGTAAACATGGCCATCACAATGTCTTTTTCCGGAAAACCTCTGTCCTCGTAGAGGCTGACAAGGCATCCCGGGAGGACTCCGCAGCTTCCTGCTGTTGGCGCAGCAACAATCTTGCCCATTGAGGCGTTGCAGCCGGCAACCGCCAGGGCTCTGGATATTGCTTTGCTAATGAAGGTTCCGCTGAGGCCTCCGTCAGCTCTTTTGGCATATTCTGACATAATGTGGCCTTCACCACCTGTAAGACCGGAGGTGGAGCGCTGGTCCGGGCGGGAGCCGTCGATGACGGAATCTCTCATTATATTAAAGTTCATTTCCATCTGTTCATATAGTTCAAGTTCCGATTTCTCAAGGCTTTTCGCCTGATCTTCAAGAACAAGTTCGCTGATCTTTATATTGCGTTTAGTGGCTTCGCTTACAAGCTCTGCCATGGATTCGTATTTAAGCATTGTTCTTATACCCTTCTTATAAGGATTGCATTAGTGATATGTTCTATGCCGCGGATGTCGCTGATAAGCTCTTCCGGGGGATTATTGTCTATCTCGATGGTCATTATGGCGTCTCCGCCTTTTTCGCTCCGGGATAGGTGGAAGCCTGAGATGTTAAGACTCTCATACTCCCAGTGCATCAGGTTTGTGACGTTTGCGATGACTCCTGGGGTATCTTTGTGCATGACAAGAATGGTGTTGGTGTCACCGCTAAACTCAACGTTGAGGCCGTCTATGCGGTTCACAAGGATGTTTCCGCCACCTATACTCGCACCCTGCATGGAACCTTCGCTGCCGTCCTTCAGATAGTAGCGGATCAGAGCAGTATTGGGATGTGCGCCCTTGATGTTTTCAGTCTTGAAGGAATACTTGATGCCAAGACTGTCTGCTATTGTCAGGGCATCGCGAATCTCCGGGGAGTAGCTCTTATATCCCATAATTCCTGCAAGTAAGGCTTTGTCTGTGCCATGGCCCTTATAAGTTTGCGCAAAAGATCCGGATAGTGTTATCACAACTTCTTTTAAAGGGCGCTCATCAATAAGCTTGTTGACTACGCGGCCCAGGCGTACAGCGCCTGCGGTATGTGAACTTGAAGGCCCGATCATTACAGGGCCGATGATATCAAAGATGTTCATGTGTATTGTACTCCGATAGTTTGGTAAGTGTTGTATTTATTATTATACCCTTATTGAACGGGCTTTGAAATCACAGCAGATAATCCTGAATCTTCTTGTGTACCATCTTCATGTCCAGTGGCATGTCATCTGTTTCAAGTGAGAGTATTAGGTTGTCGCCGAGAACCAGTCCGTTTCTCTCATAAATCAGGAGTTTTTTGAAGTTCTTTGTGGCGTAATCATATTTGTCTGTGAGTCCCATGTGCTCCCAATAATATGTTTTTCGGTGGATTACATTAAGAAGAATGAAATCCGGATATTTGCAATACCCGTTTTTTAAGACAAATTCAGGCTCATACTGATATGGAATGCCCAATTTGTAGAAAGTATCTGCGAGGATTTTCTCGCTTTTGGTTCTGACAAACTCACCTCGTTCGGTTTCAAGGTCAGGCGGATCATCGTAAGGGTTCATCCCTCCTGGGTGGCTCTCCAGCCAGTCTTTTATGTACTCATCTATAGGTTCGATTATCGGAGATATAAACTGCTTTCTTGCAAATGCTGACTTTTGGTAGACTTTATCCACAAAATCATAGTCGTAATTCTTGATAAATCGCTCGAGTCTACTTCGGTTGGCGAGGAGCGTCTTGTTCAGGCGTTCTTCGTACTGCTTTTGGACAATCTTTTTGATTGGCGCAAGGTCTGCTTTTTTCACATATTTAAACTTCGGAGAACTTGATGGACTTTGGAAATCAGATTGGTATTGCATAATGGAAGAATCCTGAATGACCGGCGGGGCCTGAGGATGTACTAATGGACTACTGGTGAATAGAGGATATCCATTGCTGGCGCCACATCTTATTATTCTATCTTGTTCAACGTTCTTAAGCTTTTTTAAGTTTGCTTCGTTTATCTTGATTAAGCGATTTATCCTTTCTAATTCTTGTTCCAAAAATGATTCATGATTCATGCTTTATATATTCCTTTCGTTTTTATTATTTTCTAGTAATGGTACGAGCTGCTATGTTGAGTGGGAGTATATTTTTTCGGGATATTTCTTTTATTCTATAAGGCTCAGGCGGGGATAATTGGAGAGAGGTACTAGATTTTGGATATTTCTTAAAATTTCTATAATGTCATAATGAGGCTGGGGAAGAATGCATTATAGAAAATAGGAAATAATTAAAGAAACTAGTATGACTATGAAAAAAAGCTATGGTTACTCGTTATAGAATTTTTAAGAAAAAAGCAAATACTAGTAAGGTTTTGAATTCATACTTGATTTGCTGTTATAGAATTTCAGAAAACTTCTCAGAAACTAGTATGTATAAGAAAATGTCGAATTAAGACATTATAGAATTAAGCAGATATCGAATAAATCTAGTATACTCTAGCGAAATTCAATCAATCAATCATTCATTCAGCATACCTCCTTGTTAATCTATCATAAACCTCCTGCCGCCACACAAGTTTAACTTGCACAAGAGGTGCATCCAGCCGTGGCGCACTACCGCATCCGTCACTCCGCATCCCCGCCACTTCATCAAAAATACCTTCTCCTAACCATCATAAATCCCCCTTCATCATCATAAATCCCACCGCGATTTTGTATACAAACCGCAAACCCATATGGAATCTAGGATAGCACAAAAATCTTAAGATTTACCGTCGAAATTTCTTAAGATTTCTTAAGAAATTATTATGCAAAACAGGGTATCAAAACGCTGAAATCCGCGCCGGAAGCGGCTGTAGAAAGATTGTGCAAATATTCGGCATTTAAGCGGCGACAATCGTTTTCACTTTTGCAACACAAGGGAATAAAACAAAAAGTGATCGTAAAATGTTTAATGCCTAAAATTCTATGATAGATTTGTTATGAATTCTTTATTTTGTGTTTATTATCTTAATTATTCCTTTATCTTGTTAAGAATAGTTTAAGCTAAATCCGCAAAAATTGGGCATTCCTATGATAATTTGTATGATTGTATTCTTTGTATTATAAGACTATACAAGTTAGACCTGTTGTCGACCTAATAGGCGAAATAGCCTGGCAACATGACACGAGGTAATGCGTATGAAAAGTAAGAATCACCACAAAGGAAACAAAGGATCCTTCATTATCAAAATGGAGGATTGCCAGAGAGGAACCTGGCAGGGAAAAGTAGTTTGGGCTGACCATGAAATCACAGAGCACTTCAGAAGCGCTCTGGAATTGCTGCAACTGGTAGATGAAGCAATCAACGCAGCAACGGGCAGCAGTTCTCTGAGTGAGGAGAGGACCGGAGTAACAGAAAATTGAAGAAGCAACTGGCGCTTTAGCTGGATGTTTTCTCTTATCGCGAGGGGCCGTGTGAGTCAGATCATACGGCCCCTTTTCTGCAAAAGCCCAAGGAAACTGTTTATTTGAAGGCTTAAAAAGGTTATAATTAACTATGATTATAGAATTCTTTCGAAGGGGATTGAAAAAAGAGGATATGAGTGAGACAAAGCAGATGCTTTTTGCCAGAAACTTGATCTGTGCCTGTGTTGAAAGTGATAACAACGCAGATTATCAGGGACTTATATACCATCAGTATGCCGATGCCCCCATTGCTTTTGACGGCATGACAGATTTTATGATGAAGCTGGAAGAGCTCTTTGATGAGTGGGATTTCCCACAGCGTGGCCTTGCGCCCCGAGCTTTCAAGAAAGGCTCCAGAGACGACATCGGTTACAAGAAAAAGAAGCTCCCTGACAAGCTTCCCATCGAAATTATTTCAGAGACCAACGGCGTTCGAAATGTACAGAACAAGAAGGGCAAGCTTGGAACCTTTGTTATTCAGGTCGTTTACAGACAGGATGCCTCCTGGCAGGGATATGTCATCTATCAGGAAAAGAATGAAAAGATGGATTTTGTCAGTGCTCTTGAACTTATAAAGATCATGGACAGAGCGCTCAAAGCGTGATTTGGTGAAATCTTTGAAGAAGAAAGGCGTATTTAAAAAGATAATAATTAGCATATTAATAATGCTGGTGCTCTTGGTTGTCCTGGTTTTTGCGGCATTCAAGATCTACACCGGCAATTATTATGCTGCGGACGAGGCGGCTATCGCCGATCTGGCAAAAGAGCTTTCGGAGGAAGTTCACTCCTACGAAGCCCCGGAGGGAACGGTATTTCTTCCACAAAACCAGGATTACAAGGCGGTTATAGTATTTTATCCCGGAGCCAAGGTTGAGTACACAGCTTACAGTGGCCTCATGTACAGATTAGCTGAGCGGGGGTACATATGTCTTTTGCCCAAAATGGCTGATAACGTGGCTCTCCTCAGCGTCAATGCTGTGGATACACTGAAGGCAGCAAGGGCGCGGTATGAGGGTGAGGAGTCAGTAGATGACCTTGAATGGTACATCGCAGGTCACTCTCTTGGCGGCGTCGCGGCTGCACGCTACCTCGTCGACAATTGGTCCCTGGGGACGGAGTCAGGGGATCATTTTGGACAAAAGTTCAAGGGTATCATTTTATGCGCCTCCTACCCGGTGGATTCACTGGCGGATATGGATGTCAGGCTCCTGTCCATCCTTGGCAGCAATGACAATGTTGTGAACATGGAGAATTACGAGGATTCCAGAAGCAATTGGCCTGTGGATTCGACGGAATACATTATTCAGGGCGGCATTCATTCATACTTTGGCAACTATGGGCTACAGAAGGGTGATGGGAATCCTGCGATCACGGCCGATCAGCAGCTTGATGAGACGGCGGAAGTCATAAGCAATTGGATAGAAGGAAAGTGAGCTGATGTACCACTTTTACTTCATGATTTTACGGGGATTTAGATAGGAAATGTGCTAATATGGTACTATTCAGAGTCAAGCATAAATATTTAAAAATTCAGATATTGAGTTTACTCAAATAGATGAATTTTTTAATATTTATATTTGGCGGATATCAGCCAACTCGGTAATGCTTGCATTTTCGAGTCTTGGCTATGAATAGTATGACATTAGCATTTTTTTATTGGAGGTTTTCATGGATTTTAGGATTACAGAGGTTTTTAACAGAAGTGTGACGATAGAGCTTATCTCTGATGCGGCTTTCAGGCAGCAGGCTGAGTTTGATGTGTATATAAATGGGGAAAAGAGCCTTATGACCGATAAAAACGTTGTTTCGGTTATGGGTCTTTTGCCTGATACAAAATATACGATTGGCGTGGATGCAGGCGGAGAGCTGGTTGAAAAAGAGTTTGTGACCGGTCATGAGTCTGTACTTCTGGATGTGACTAAGTTTGGAGCAGTGGGAGATGGCGAAACCAGTGATACTGCTGCTATTCAGGCAGCTATATGTGCGTGCCCCGCAGATGGAACCGTGTATCTGCCGGCAGGCAAGTATCTGACAACGCCGATTTTCCTTAAGTCGGACATGACATTCTGGCTGGATGATGGTGCGGTGCTGCTTGGAGAGACTGACAGGAAGAAATATCCTGTGCTGCCGGGCATGACCATGTCTACCGATGAGAAGGATGAGTATAATCTTGGTACCTGGGAGGGCAATCCTCTTGATAACTTTGCATCCCTTGTTACAGCCATTGATGCTCAGAATCTTGATATCATCGGCCCGGGCACCATCGATGGCAATGCGCAGAATGCAGACTGGTGGAAGGATGCCAAGATTAAGCGCATCGCCTGGAGGCCAAAGACCTTGTTCCTGTGCAGATGCAGGAAAGTAAGGGTTCAGGGCGTGACTGTGCAGAATTCACCCTGCTGGACTGTGCATCCTTATTACAGCGATGATCTTGCTTTCCTCAACCTGTATATTCATAATCCTTCGGATTCACCAAATACTGACGGTCTCGATCCCGAGAGCTGCAGTGGTGTCAGAGTTCTTGGAACCGTGATCTCCGTTGGCGATGACTGCATGGCCATAAAAAGCGGCAAGTACTACATGGCACTTAAGCACCACAAGGTTACCGAGAATGTTCAGATCCGAAACTGCAAGTTTGAGAGAGGCCACGGCAGCGTGACTGTTGGCTCTGAGGCAGCAGGCGGCGTCAGGGATGTAAGAGTCTCACAGTGCGAGTTTATAGGCACAGACAGGGGACTTCGGATCAAGACCAGGCGCGGACGTGGTGAGAGAAGTGTTCTCGATGACATTTTGTTTGAGAATATCATGATGGAAGGCGTTCACATGCCTTTCACTGTAAATATGTTTTATTTCTGCGATCCGGACGGACACAGTGACTACGTACAGAATCAGGCACCTGCCCCTGTTGATGAGATGACTCCGGTTATCGGCAGCATTACAGGGCGACACATCAGCTGCACCGGCGTATCTGCCTGCGTTCTCTGTGCAGTTGGTCTGCCGGAGAGCCCTATCGGCAAGTTGTGCTTTGAGGACATCAAAGTGTCTTTTGCCCCGGAAGCGGAGCGCGTACCTGAGAGGCCTGTAATGATGGACAACTTCGATGAAATGTCCGGCCGCAGCATCTATGCCAAGAATGTAAGAGAGCTGGTGCTTTCGGATGTAGAGATTAAAGGGGCTGCCGATGGAGAGCCTGAATTTGTCGGAGTTGAGAAACAGAGTGTGTCAGAACTTAAGTATGATTAGAGTGCAGAAATAAGAGGAAATAACATGCTGGAAATAAAAGTAGCCAAAAGTGGTGGAGACTATGCCACAGTACAGGAAGCAGTTGATGCAGTTCCCTATGAAGAGAGCGCTGTGATCCGGATAGGCGCCGGAGTGTACAGAGAAAAGATATTTTGCGAGAAGAAGGATATTACATTGATCGGCGCAGGCATCGATGAGACAGTCATTGATTTTGATGACTACGCCAATGAAGTTATGGCTGATGGCAGTAAGCGTGGGACTTTCAGAACATATACTGTATTCTTTGGCGGACAAAAAGTGAATGTCACGAACATGACCATCAAAAATTCTGCAGGAGATGGCAGAGTTGTTGGCCAGGCAGTGGCTGTTTATGCGGATGCAGATATTTGCATGTTTGAGAATGTGAAGATGACAGGATGCCAGGATACATTGTTCTGTGCACCTTTGCCGGTTAGTGCAAGGCAGCAGAACGGCTTTATGGGACCGCGCATGATGACAGAAAGGCGCCTGACCAGGCAATATTACAAGAACTGCGAGATCACCGGAGATGTGGATTTTATCTTCGGAGGCGCAGATGCAGTATTTGATGACTGTATCATTACCTGCAATGACAGGATGTATGGAAGAAGTGCCACAGGTACAGAACAGGCAGGTGCAGGACAGGTAAGTACGGATATAAATGGCGCAGGAAAGGCTAAGGGGACAGAAAGAGCCTCAACAAGCGCATCGGGTGTAGATAAAGACCAGATTGATGTATCTGAGCGCATCATAAATGGATATATCACCGCGGCATGCGGACTTAAAGACAATTTGGGGTTTGTTTTCAGAAATTGCAGGATCAGCGGCGCTCCCGGATGCGAGAAGGGATCCGTATTTCTTGGAAGGCCCTGGAGAGAAGAGGCAAGGACGGTGTTCCTTGACTGCATAATGGATGAAAGCATAGCACCTGAGCGCTTTTCAGGCTGGGGAGGCATCACAAAAGACGAGCCGAATACATTTTACGGAGAATACGGCACAAGGGTCGTCTCTGACCTGCAGGCCGGAGCAGATGCACAAAATGCCCCGGATAGCAGCAAGCCTGTATCCCTTGACCACAAGAACCACTGGGTTCGCAACATAGATGAGGCGACAGCCGAAGAAATCTCCCGCCTTGCAGATGATGTAGTGCGCATCTGCACGGAGTAATTTACGGGGAGCAAGGCACGGGGACGGCTCTTTTGTTTCACCACGTGCATGAGTCAGTGCATCCACCAAAATACTAAGTGATTTTTGAGGAAATAAAAATGGATTTAACCAGTAAAAAGAGAAGCAGGCGCATAATCCTGCCTCTTATCTTAATGATGACCGTGCTGATGCTGTTTACAGGCTGCCAGAAGAAGCAGACAACATCTCAGCAGCCGGTGCAGACAGAAACTGAGCAGGCTGAAACAACCGCTGCAGAGAAGCTCTGGGCAGCATCGGAAGAAGACAAAAACCAAGACGCAGCTCTGACCGAGGTATCAACAGATGTCGCTGAGCAGAAGACAAATGTCGATACAGTGGCGACGCAGGCAGCAGCCGGCGCCATAACCGAAACCCAGGCAGGAGCGGAGACCACAACAGAGCCCGCAGCCGGCGCCATAACCGAAACCCAGGCAGGAGCGGAGACCACAACAGAGCCCGCAGCCGGTGCCATAACCGAAACCCAGGCAGCAGCCGGGGCTACAACAGAGCCCATAGCCGAGGCCTCAACAGATCCCACACCCCCATCCATCGCGGAAGATGGCACTTACACCACCAAAGACGACGTGGCTCTTTACATTCACACCTACGGCAAGCTCCCTGAGAACTTCATCACCAAGAAAGCCGCCAAGAAGCTGGGCTGGCAGGGCGGTTCCCTGGAAGATTGCGCACCGGGCAAGTGCATCGGGGGTGATTACTTTGGCAATTACGAAGGACTCCTGCCGGAAGACAAGGAGTACCACGAGTGCGACATAGACACTCTCGGCAAGTCCAAGCGTGGGGCCAAGCGCATAATCTACTCGGACGATGGTTACATCTACTACACAGATGACCATTACGAGAGCTTCGAACTTCTCTACGAGCCATAACATGCATACCACGTGCACGAGACCATCAGGCCCTCTACACTGACAAGTCGCAACAAACAGCATTTGCTGACATCATAACCAGACACCACACCCACAGGAGAAACCAGATGGAACAAGTTTTTTACATAGACCTGGCGGACGTTACCACCAGGGAGCAACTTCACGATACTCTGGCAAAAGAACTGCCACTCCCGGAGCATTATGGCCGCAACCTCGACGCGTTTTACGACGTGTTGACTGAGCAGGCCCACGACTGGAACATCATATTTTACAACACAACATCCTTGGAAAAAGAGCTCCCGGACTACCTGAGCAAGCTCAAAAAGCTCTCCCGTCGCGCCCGGGACGAGGAAGATACCCTGCAGATCAGGTTTTACCCCTGAACGGTCAGGAATGAAACCAGCGACCTCGCTAGAAACAGCGATAATTCCAGCAGGTTCAGCCTCTGAAAAAATAACTTGCACACAATCGATTCTAGGAGTAGAATAACGAACAGATATAAAGGAGTACATAATTATGGGTTCATTAAAAGATTTATTCTTTGGAAGTGATACAGAAAGAGAGGAAAATTCAATGTCAGAAGAGCAAAAGAACGAGAATGCCGGCGCTACAGCCGATAACGGTAACGTAATAGATGCAAGTATGCTTGTAGGAGATATCATCAGACAGCATCCGCTCGCAGCTCAGTTCCTTATGGAGTGCGGAATGGGATGTATCTCATGCCCTGCTTCACAGATGGAGTCACTGGCTGAGGCATGTGCAGTTCACGGAATCGATGGCGGTGAGATCACAGATGCCCTTAATGATTACCTTCTTGAGCATAACGCTTAATAATTACATAACCCTTATAATATGAATCCCCTGAGGTACCTCAGGGGATTTTTAATGTCATTTTAACGAATCTGCTTCATAGCTTACTGTGCAGTGCTCGCTTGCTCCTACAGCATCCCAGTTCATCATGATCCTTTCCGTGACCACCTCGATGTCGATAGATGTGGCTTTTAAAAGTATCAGCAACACCTGGTTTTTTCCGTATCTTGTCAGGACATCGCTTTGTCTTAGCGAGTTTTTCATGACACTCACAAAATCGTCCATGGCTTTTTCGTGGTCTATATCACCGTGTATCTTCACTGAAAATAACAGGATATGGATGTTTTTCTGGTAATTGGTCACAACTCTTGAAAGAAACCGGTAGATGATCTTGTACTGATCATCCGGCAGAACAAGGGCGCCTTTTCCGGGAGAGCGCTCTCCCATCAGCATCATGGCGGTTGAAAGAGCTGTCATCTCATTGCCTTCGTTTTCAGCCCTTCTTTTTTCATCCATATATATCTTGAAGCCGTGTTTTCCGTTCTGTTTGACATCGTAGAGGGCTTTGTCAGCTTTTTTAAAAAGAGTCAGAAAGTCCTTTCCGTCTTCGGGCGCAAAAGAGCAGCCGATTGATGCCCCGAGAGGGATCGTCATATCCTGTCCCATAAGTGCTTTGGCGGAGATAAGGAGCTGCTCGTTGATCCATCTGGTCTTTTCAGCGATAACATTTTCATCACTGATATTTTTACAAAAGACAATGAATTCATCACCACCCATGCGCCCTGCCAGGTCTGTGGAACGAATAGCAGAACGGATGATTTCCGAAAATCTGATAAGAACCTTATCGCCCATTTCATGACCATAGATATCATTGACCGGTTTGAAGGAATCAAGGTCGATCATCATTAAAGCACCGCTGGTGTTTTTGACCAGGATATCTATCTCTTCCTGAGAAGAAACCTTGTTAAGAAGCCCTGTCATTGGATCGGTAACAGCTGCTTTTTTAAGACCGTTGATCTGATCTACCGTGAAAAGGATGTTGGCGACACGGCGCAGCAAAACATCAGCTCTGAAGGGCTTGCGGATATAATCCAGAGCACCGATTGAAAAGCTTTTGCTCTCCGTCTCATCCTTTTTGTCAGCGGTCATGAACATAAAAGGAACCCTGGCTCCAATCTCGTCCTGAAGCTTTTTTTGCAACTCAAAACCGTCAATTTCAGGCATTCTAAGGTCAGAGAGTACCAGATCCGGCATCTCTGATTTAAAGATCTCAATTGCCTCTTTTCCGGAAGAAGCACAAATGGTTTCGTGCTCACTGGATAGAATATGATCCGTCATTCGAAGGGATATTTTTTCATCATCAACAATCAGGATTTTATGTTTCTTACTCATATAAACATAGTATCACAGTTCAAATATGAAAATTCTGAAAATAATCTGTAAAAAGTATATATTTTTACGAAAATAAATAGTCAAACAATCACTTTTTTCTTTCAATCAAGTATAATTAATTTGCAAGATTATTACAGGATAAATAGGTGATTATTTATGACAATGGATAGTTTAAACAAACTGGACATAGGTGCCAAGTACGGGCGGGATTTCAGACGTACGATCCTGATTGTTGACGATGAGCCTGTGAATTTAAGGCTTTTGGGCAATATCCTCGGGGATGAGTACGATATTGATTTTGCCCAGAGTGCTGATGAGGCGATCAGCATTATTCAGAGTGAAAAAGATGCTATTTCCCTGGTGCTTCTTGATCTGCATATGCCGGGAAAGAGCGGATTTGAAGTACTTGATACCATGAGTGCAGATAAAGACCTTCATAATATCCCGGTTGTAGTGGTAACTACCGATAAGGACGCGGAAGTTGAGAGTCTTCACAGGGGAGCCATTGACTTTTTGAGTAAGCCCTATGACAAGCCTGAAGTCATAAGGGCCAGGATCGGCCGCGCAATAGAGCTCTTTATTGACAAGACCATCATTGGAGCTACCGGTGTGGACAGGCTTACCGGCCTTATGACAAGAGATTTCTTTTTCCAGTACTGTCAGGAGTACGACAAATTCCATCCGGAACAGCAGGTGGATGCTGTTGTAGTAAATTTCAGCAAGTTCCATCTGATAAATGACCTCTACGGCCGAAATTTCGGCGATCAGATCCTGAAGGCTATGGCTGAGGGAACGCGGACAGTGGCCAGGGCCTATGGCGGAGTTGCCTGCAGGTACAATGCAGATTGCTTTTATCTTTATATTGAACATCAAAAGGACTATAAATACCTGAAAAAGACACTTGTGGAGAAGCTTTTTGAGGTTCTGAGCACTACAAATACCAGGCTGAGGATCGGCGTATATCCCGACCTGTACAGGTCCTGTTCGCTTCAGCAGCGGTTTGACAGGGCACTCCAGGCATGCAATACAATATCCCGAAATGCCCACGATACTGAAGTGGCCGTTTATGATAATGAGATGCATGAAAAAGAGCTCTATGAGGAGCGGCTTCTTGCTGACATCGATGAGGCGCTTCAGAACAATCAGATAAATGTGGTATTTCAGCCCAAGTACAATGTCCGGGGAGAAAAGCCGGTTCTGTGCGGTGCGGAGGCTCTGATCAGGTGGAAGCATCCCAAGTTTGGATTTGTGAGACCGGATTTCTTCATCCCTCTTTTCGAAGAGAATGGTCAGATAAAAGAGCTTGACCGCTTTGTGTGGCGGGAATCTGCCCGTCAGATACGAAAATGGCGCGATTTGTATGGAGTGACAATCCCTGTTTCCGTCAATGTTTCAAGGGCAGAAATCTTTGCTCCGGACCTGATTGATTTCCTTAATGGAATTGTAGAGGAGAATGGTCTGGAGAACTCGGATCTCTCACTGGAGATCACAGAGACTGCATACACTGACAGTGTTATAAGCATTGTGGATGTTGTTGAAGAGATAAGAGGAAAAGGCTTTAAGGTGGCCATGGATGATTTTGGCAAAGGATATTCATCCCTTAATATGCTCACTAGCCTGCCGATTGATTCTCTGAAACTGGATATGGGCTTTATAAAAGACATTGCCATAGACAACAAGGAGATGCGCGTAGTGGAATTTGTCCTTGAAGTGGCGAATTTCCTGGGAGTTCCGGTCATTGCCGAAGGCGTGGAAACTTCGGAACAATATCTTTTACTAAAAAAAGCAGGCTGTAATATAATCCAGGGATATTATTTCTCAAAACCCCTCGTTCCAAGCGAGTTTGGAAATTTAATTGAGCATAACGCAGAAAAGAAGAAAAGTTGAAGGGTTGTCGAAAGGAGACAGTAAAATATGAAAATGGATGACTTGAGGGAATATGGGGCAAATGTGGATGAAGGCCTTGAAAGATGCATGGGCATGGAGGATTTTTATCTGGAGATGATCGAGCTTGGAATATCCGACGAGCGCTTTGAACAGCTGGGGAAGGATCTTGAAGCAAACAATCTGGATGATGCCTTTGAAACAGTGCATGCGCTGAAGGGAGTTATAGGAAATCTGGCTCTGACACCGCTTTATGAGACGATCTGTGAGGTGACTGAGCATCTGCGCAGTAGAGAAGAGATTGATTATAAGCCACTTTATGATAAACTTATAGAGCAACGTAATCAGTTAAAAGAGCTATAGTGAAGCCATGGACGAGAAGAAGAATCCTTTATATTTCATAATTGAACATCTGCCGGATGTAGACCTTTGGGGACGCGTACGAGTACTGTTTAGATGGTTGTTTTTGGGCAGCTTCACAGGACTTGTTGTGGGATCAATAGGTGCGATATTCTCCAAATCGATACAAATCGCAACAGAATTTAGAACAACACACGATTATATTATAATTGGTCTGCCGCTGGCAGGCCTTCTTATTGTCTTTTTATACAGATTGTGTAAGGACTATGAGGACAAAGGTACTAACCTTGTCATCAAGTCCATTCAGGAAGGGGAGAACCTGCCTGTTACCAAGGCTCCCCTTATTTTTATTTCCACGACACTGACCCATCTCTTTGGCGGATCCACGGGCCGTGAGAGCGCAGCTCTGCAGATGGGCGGGAGTATCGGCTATAATCTCGGTAAACTTTTTAAGTTAAAAGAGGGTGATGTCAAGATCATAACTATGTGTGGCATGAGTGCAGCCTTCTCCGCGCTTTTCGGAACTCCCATGACGGCATCATTTATGGCAATGGAGATTGAGAACGTCGGAGTTATGTATTACTCGGCCCTTGTTCCATGCGTGGTCTCAGCTCTTGTGGCACAAGGTGTAAGCGGACTTCTTGGTGCAACGGGAGAGCAGTTTGCAGTAAATGTAGTTCCGGAATTCACACCATATCATGCGATATTCACAGGAGTTCTTGCAATACTGTGTGCGATAGTGAGCGTTATTTTTTGCGATATCCTCAAGCTTTCAGGCAAGACCTACAAAAAGCTCCTTCCAAATCCCTATATAAGGATATTTGTCGGCGGATGTATTGTTGTGGCTCTGACATTTTTGTCGGGAACAAGGTACTACAACGGCGCAGGAATGAACGTCATTGAGATGGCCATTAAGGGTGAAGCACCGTATTTTGCATTTCTTCTTAAGATCATCTTTACTGCACTGACTCTGGGAGCGGGTTATAAAGGTGGCGAGATTGTACCGGCTCTGTATATAGGAGCAACCTTCGGCTGCCTCTACTCACAGCTCTTTGGCTTTGATCCGGCGCTCTGCGCAGCTATCGGAATGGGAGCGCTGTTCTGCGGAGTAACGAACTGTCCGATATCATCATTGTTTATCTGCTTCGAACTCTTTGGATTTAAGGGAATGCCATATTATCTGCTTGCTGTGGCGCTGAGCTACACGTTTTCAGGCTATCACAGTCTGTACAGCAGCCAGAAGATCATGTACTCCAAGTTCCACAATAAGTTCATCAACAGAAACACCATGTGATATGCTCATATGAATTTCATATTTACAAGGATATCCTCCTTACCTATAATAAAAATGTTGTTTATTTAGGTTAAGGAGGATTTTTTGATGTTTTGTTCGAATTGTGGAACACAGTTAAATGATGGGGAAAAGTTTTGTCCTAATTGCGGAGCTCCTGTTGGTGGGAATGTGGAGAACGCAGGAAATGTAAACGAAGAAATCAAGGGATTTTCAGCTGAAGAAGCAGCTCAGAATGTAGCTCATAACGCAGATGCCTATAACAGCGCAGCAAACGGCTATACATACCAGGCACCATACAACTTCATGCCACTCAAGACAGATCGCAGCCTTTTGATCTTCGTGCTGCTGTCAATCGTTACATGTGGTATTTATACATGGGTTTTCATCTATCAGCTCATTAAGGATGTCAATATCGCCTGCGAGGGAGATGGAGATGATACTCCGGGATTCTGGTTGTTCTTCCTGCTCACAATGGTAACATGTGGTATTTATGGATATGTCTGGTACTATAAGCTCGGTAACAGGCTTCAGGTAAACTGTGCAAGATACGGACAGCCTACAACAGAAGGTGGTTCAGCAGTACTTCTCTGGATGATCCTTGGTGTCTGGCTTTGCGGTATTGGTGCATTTATTGCCTGGAATATTCTTATCAATAACACAAACACTGTTTGCTCAGGCTATAACAGAGCTCATGGATTAATGGCTTAAGGCAGAAAAATAAATTTATAAAATTTTTGTATAAAATTATTAAATTTTATTAAACTCTATGCTATAATTTTGGGTACAGGGTGTTATTTTTACCCTTCGGGTATCGTTAGTCAAGTTTTGCAACAAGAGAAAGGAGCACCTGATTATGTCTAACCAGCTGCAATATTCTCCGTTCAAACCAAACCTGAAGACAGCCGAAGTATTAGCGTGGGGTGATCCGGAGTACAATTTATTTGACCAGCTGAATGAGAAGTATGAGAAGACCCATCCGGAGTTTGCAGGGCTCTCCAACTATGAGAAGATGGTCATCAAGCAGCAGATTCATCACGAGGCAATAGGCCTTACACCACTGAATTTGATCCTTGATTTCGTTGAGGATCCTCAATTTGATGAGTTCCGTGCAATTGAATACTTATGAAATCAATGCTGCCAGGCATTAAGACGCTACAGTTCAGACATAGTTTGGATTGTGGCGTTTTTTCGTTAATTAATGTACGGTATAACTTTCGTTGCATTGGTGCAATAAGGTTGTTACAATTAATTCATAGGGGGATTACTCAATGCTCAAATTATCGTATGTGGGGATTGCCTTTGCACTGGTTTTTTACGCGGTGTTTGGTCTGGCCGTTCGCTTCATGGAGCTGACCCGGAAAGCCAGAAATAAGGCAAGGCTATTCATTCTAATAGTTTCCTTGATTATCTTCTCAATAGCAGGTGTTACCGCCGGAGTCCTCAATCTTCAATCAGGGCTTAATCTTTATGGCGTGATATTTTTGGTGCTTGGAATCACAGGTGCTATCTTTACGTTTTCCATCCTATTTGAAATTCATCAGATCAATACAAGAGTGAGAATGCGCAGATTTATGGTGCTGTTCGATATCGTGGACAAGTTTAATAATGAAGGCAAGACTCGTGAAGAGATATTTGAGTACCTCACCAAGATCCAGAAACTTAAGAATAAGGAAGCTTCCGATTTCCTTGAATTCATATCAGATCCGACCAATTATGAATTTCTTGCAGATGTAAACAGCGAGATCCAGGAGGCCAAGATGCTTCAGAAGGCTGAACACGACTATTACCGCTAGGATACGCTTTTTTGTTAAAAGAACTATCGGTGACTCCCATATTTTGGGGGTCACTTTTTTACTTTAAAGTATTGACTTTTCTTAACTATTGATTTAACTTAAGATATAACATTGTATACAAATATACATTTGAGGAGGGATTTATTATGAAGAAGTTTAACAAAGTAATAAGTGCTGTTATGGCTTCTGCTCTTGCTCTCACAATGATGGCAGGCTGTGGTGACGCAGCAGGTGGATCAGGCGCAGCAGGATCAGGAACATTTAAGATTGGAGCTATCGGACCACTTACCGGTGCAGCAGCTGCTTACGGCAATGCAGTTGTTAACGGAGCACAGATCGCTGTAGACGAGATCAACGAGGCCGGTGGAATAAACGGCGTTAAGATCGAGTACAAGGGCGAGGATGACGAGCTCAACGCTGAGAAGTCAGTTAACGCATATAACACTCTTAAGGACTGGGGAATGCAGATTCTTGTTGGTTCTACAACATCTGCCTGCTCAATCGCAGTTTCAGAGAATACTAAGAACGACAACATGTTCCAGCTTACACCTTCAGGATCAGCTGAGGAGTGCGTTAAGTACGACAATGTATTCCGTGTATGCTTCTCAGATCCTAACCAGGGTATCGCTTCTGCTCAGTACATAAATGATCACAACCTTGCTACTAAAGTTGGTATCATCTATGACAGCTCAGACGTTTATTCTTCAGGTATCTACCAGAAGTTCGTTCAGGAGTCTGAGGGCAAGAACTACGAGATAGTTTCAGCTGAGGCTTATACACAGGACAATAACACAGACTTCTCTGTACAGCTTCAGAAAGCTAAGGATGCAGGTGCTGATCTTGTATTCCTTCCTATATATTATTCAGATGCTTCTCTGATCCTTACACAGGCTAACACAATGGGATATGCTCCTACATTCTTCGGTGTAGACGGTATGGACGGTATCCTTACAGTTGAGAACTTCGATACATCACTTGCTGAGGGACTTATGCTTCTTACTCCTTTCGCAGCAGATGCAACAGACGACCTCACAGTTAACTTCGTTAAGAAGTACAACGAGAAGTACGGCGAGACACCTAACCAGTTCGCAGCTGACGCTTACGATGCAGTGTACATCATCAAGGCAGCTATCGAGAAGAGCGGTGTTACACCTGATATGAGCGTTTCAGATATCGGATCAAAGCTTACAGAGGCTATGACTCAGATCGAGGCTTCAGGTCTTACATCAGCCAAGATGACATGGTCAGCATCAGGTGAGCCTAACAAAGAGCCTAAGGCTGTTGTTATCAAGGGCGGCGTTTACGTTTCTGCTGAGTGAGAGAACCTGACGAGGTAGTTTCGAGTCTGGTTCGAACCTGTTCTGGCGAGTGCATAGCACGAGAGCAGAACTTCCTTGATTTTCTATGTTATAATAATTTAGACATCCAGCGAGGGATGCTGTCAAAGGTATCCCTCGTTCTCTATTTGAGTGATAAAGAGGATAAAGGGCAAAATGCTTATATGCTTGCATAATAAGCATTTTGTCTTTTAGACTCTAACATACATGAGGAAGTAGGCATAATTGCCGGATTCCGAATGTATGTATGATTGCGAGAGCGAAAGCGGAGCAATCAGTCATCACGATATAATTCATGATTAACACTATGGAGGTATCAATGAGCTTTTTAACCTATCTCATTAATGGACTTAGTCTTGGAAGTATTTATGCCATAATTGCTCTGGGATATACCATGGTTTATGGAATTGCCAAGATGCTGAACTTTGCTCACGGTGATTTTATCATGGTGGGCTGCTACATTATCTTTTCCGTAAGTGCAGCACTTTCGGGCAATTCAGTAGTTGGCATTATTGTGGCTATAGTCCTTTGTACACTCCTTGGCGTTACAACTGAGTTCGTGGCCTACAGGCCTCTCAGAGGAGCTGCATCACCCCTGGCGGTTCTTATCACGGCCATAGGCGTCAGCTATCTTCTTGAAAACATTGCGCTTCTTATCTACGGCGCAGACATTAAGTCATTTTCTTCAGTCATCAAGTGGGAAGGCTTTTCTTTTGCAGACGGCCAGCTGAAGATCCAGGGCGTAACCATTGTTACAATCGTTGTGAGTGTGGTTATCCTTACAGTACTTCAACTTTTTATTAATAAGACGAAACAGGGACAGGCCATGCTGGCTGCCTCAGAGGACAAGGGAGCTGCGGCTCTCATGGGTATCAACGTCAACAAGACGATCGCCCTGACCTTTGCCATCGGTTCAGCGCTGGCAGCTGTTGCCGGAGCGCTTCTGTGCTCAGCTTATCCGTCCCTTTCTCCATACACCGGTGCAATGCCTGGTATTAAGGCTTTCGTAGCAGCGGTTCTCGGCGGAATCGGTTCAATCCCCGGAGCCATGATTGGTGGCCTTGTTCTCGGAATTGTTGAGATCCTGTCCAAGACCTATATATCATCACAGCTCTCCGATGCGATCGTGTTCGGAATCCTGGTTGTGGTGCTGCTGGTCAGACCAACAGGAATACTGGGTAAAAAGGTACAGGAAAAGGTTTAAAGGTCTGACCTTAGCGAGGTATTCCACGAGCTTAGGTCGCACCTTTGTTCTGGCGAGTGCGTAGCACGAGAGCAGAACTTCCTTGTGAGCAGAACTACCTTGTGAAAAAGAGAATCATTTAATACTGGAGTGAAAAAATGAACAAAATCACCAAGAACAATCTCATAACATACGGCATCGTAATCGCTGCCTATATAATATTGGAAGCCCTGATGCTGACCGGAAATCTCTCCAGCCATCTGAAAGGTCTTTTGGTACCAATGACATATTATGCTGTCATCGCAGTAGCCTTGAACCTCTGCGTAGGTATTCTGGGTGAGCTTTCCATCGGACACTGCGGCTTTATGTGCATTGGAGCCTTCTCCAGCGCATTCTTTTCCAAAGCAATGGAGAATACACTTCCGACAGTTCCAAGATTCATCATTGCTTTCATAATCGGAATCGGCGTGGCAGCACTGTTCGGCTTCCTCATCGGAATCCCGGTACTTCGCCTTAAAGGTGACTATCTTGCCATCGTAACACTGGCTTTTGGTGAGATCATCAAGAACGTCATAAATTCTTTTTACATCGGAATCGATTCTAAGGGCATGCATTTCACCATGAAGAGTGCCATGGACCTTGAGATGGAGGCGGACGGAAACGTAATCGTCAACGGAGCCATGGGTATTACCGGAACTCCGCACAACGCCAATTTCACGATCGGTATTGTGGTGCTTCTGATATCTCTTTTCGTGGTTCAGAATCTGATCAATTCCCGTGACGGCCGTGCGATCATGGCTATCCGCGACAATTATATCGCGGCTGAGGCAACAGGCGTCAACGTCACAGGTTACAAGATGATGGCGTTTACCATTTCTGCTGCAATTGCAGGGGCAGCGGGAGTTCTTTTCTCCCATAACATCACGACCCTTACGGCATCATCACAGTACTTTGGCTACAACGCATCCATCATGATCCTGGTTTACGTGGTGCTTGGCGGAATCGGAAACATCCGAGGAAGCGTTATCGCAGCCTGCGTCCTGTACCTGCTTCCTGAGCTGCTCAGAGGCCTTAACACCTACAGAATGCTGATCTACTCCATCATTCTGATCGTGATGATGATCGTTAACTGGTCACCGGGGATCATCGCCTGGAGGGAAAAGACCTTTGGAAAGAGCGGATTGCTTGGGCTTTTCGGCAGAAAAAAGGAGGTGGCTTAAATGGCACTTCTTGAAGTAAACAACCTCAGTATCTCATTCGGCGGACTTAGAGCCGTTGATAACTTTAACATACAGATTGAAAAGGGCGAGCTCTACGGCCTTATCGGACCAAACGGCGCCGGCAAGACCACAGTATTCAACCTTTTGACAGGTGTATACAAGCCAAACGAAGGAATCATCAGACTTGACGGAGAGGATATCACAAGAAAGAGCACCATCGAGATCAACCACGCCGGAATAGCAAGAACCTTCCAGAACATCAGACTTTTCAAGAACATGCCGGTTATCGACAACGTAAAAGTCGGACTGGCTGAGCGTTACAAATACAGCGCCCTCGAAGGCATGCTCCACATCGGCAAGTACAAGAAGGTGGAAAAAGAGATGGATGACGAAGCTATGCGTCTTCTGAAGGTCTTTGACCTGGACGGCGAGCGCGACTATCTGGCTTCCAACCTCCCTTACGGCAAGCAGCGTAAGCTTGAGATTGCAAGAGCCATGGCTACAGGTCCTAAGCTCCTTTTGCTGGACGAACCCGCAGCCGGCATGAATCCCAATGAGACAAAAGAGCTGATGGATACCATCGCACTTGTCCGCAGGGAATTTGACATGACGATCCTTTTGATCGAGCATGACATGAAGCTTGTTTCAGGTATCTGCGAGAAACTGACAGTGCTGAACTTCGGCCGCGTGCTGTGTCAGGGCGAGACCAGGGAAGTACTGAGCAATCCGGAAGTTATTACGGCTTATCTTGGTGAGTAGAGCACTTGCTGAGGTATTATCGAGCCTGGTTCGAACGTGTTCTGGCGAGCGAAGCGAGGCACGAACTTCATTATGATTTAGAGGTGTATTATGGAACCAATTTTAGAGGTCAAGGACCTAAGTGTATATTATGGCGTGATCCAGGCCCTCAAGGGCATCTCTTTTCACGTAGATAAGGGAGAGATCGTGGCCCTGATCGGCGCAAACGGCGCAGGCAAGACAACAACACTGCACACACTCTCAGGTCTTCTCAAGGCTGAGACAGGAGAAATCAAGTATAAGGGCATCGAGCTCACCAAGACCCCTAGCCACAAGATCGTTAGCCTTGGAATGGCCCAGGTGCCTGAGGGAAGACGCGTATTTGCTGAGATGACCGTGCTCCAGAACCTCAAGATGGGCGCTTATACAAGATCAGACAAGGCTGAGATGGATGCGACTCTGCAGGATATCTACAGGAGATTCCCAAGACTTGAAGAGCGTAAGAACCAGCTGGCAGGAACACTTTCCGGCGGTGAGCAGCAGATGCTTGCCATGGGCAGAGCCCTTATGTCACATCCCGAGCTGATCCTCATGGACGAGCCATCAATGGGTCTTTCACCAATCTTTGTTAATGAGATCTTCAACATCATCCAGGATGTCAACAAAGACGGTGTTACCGTTCTCCTTGTTGAGCAGAACGCCCGTAAAGCGCTTTCCATCGCTAACAGAGCTTACGTCCTCGAGACCGGCTCCATCTCCAAGGAGGGCGATGCAAAAGAGCTTTTGAACGACGAAGCAATCAGGAAAGCATATCTAGGCGAGTGAGCACCGGAAATGAGTCACCGGGGACGGTTCTACTGACTCATTTTAAGTCATCGGGGACGAATCAGTTTGATTCACCAGTTTGCCCCGCAGATAGCATATTGTAGTACAAATAATAAAGGATGCAAGGGCTGCCCGAGCGCCAAAAAACGGCGCTCAGCGTACTGTCCCTTGCATCCTTAATTATAAATATCGTGCGAGAAAACCCCTTCCGATGAAATCGGTTGTGGGATGAATCGCACTAGCTTTTCTTTTTGTATTTCCCTGTCTTAA
>CAMORK010000032.1 GCA_946623755.1 uncultured Butyrivibrio sp.
CCCGCAAAGTCAGTAAATATCAGTGGTTATTAATTGTTGAGCACGCACTAATTATGTTTTTTTCTTTTGAGGATCAGTATCAGGAGGCAATGTGTTTTGTTTATTCTTTTTCGAGAGTGCCTCTATAATCTCATCAAGCTGCCTACGATTCTCTTCCTTATATTCTTGGGGATCAGTTATTTTTATCAGATCTAATATACCCAAATCTTTGGGGAATTTTTTCCAATTATTTTGCAATGCTCCGATGTGTCCGCATGATAGAGAGTAAAGTTGGATGAGTGGAACGGATAATTCTTCTGCATCAATAACATACTTTATAGCAATGCAGTATTGAGTTAAGGCATTGTGGTAGCTCTTCTGGAATATATTGCTTTCGCCGTGTTGTATACAAATAAGTGTATTCATGAAGTCTTCGTCATGTATTCCAGCTCTGGCGCTAAATCTAAAACCTTTCACAGTGGTACTGGATTGAATGAGAGTGCTTAATGAATTATTTACAAGGTCCTCAATAATTGTTCTAATGCCTGTGATTATTGGCTCTTGAATGTATTTTGGCGTGTGTAGGAGAAACTTTATTAATAGGTTCCTGTCATTTTCGTTAAGCTGATCCAATAATTTGTGTACTTTGTTCATTTCTCCTTTGTATATATATTGAATCGGATTAGTAATAGTCCTGCCTTTCTTGTCTTTATGTGGATCATCGGCCTCACCCATTAGATAGTCCCATGTACAATTATAGTAAGTGCAAATATCATGTAGGAGCTTCTTGGGGACATATTTGCATCTGGGACCATTTTGGTCTTTTCTTTTCAGGTATGTGTACTTATCGAGGGGAATACCAATTTCGTGTGATATTTCTTCGTTCTTTATACCAATACCTTCTTGCAATGTTTCGATTCTCTCTTGTATCTGGGCATTGTATTTGATTTTTTTATTCTCGTCTCTGTTTGAATTCATAATTTTTCCTTGCAATAAAAATGTAAAAATGTAATTTGTGTTAGATGAAATGCGGCAAAATAGCGGATTGATGTTTTTGGGTGGAGCTTATTATATAAAAAATACATGTAAAAAGCAAGAGAGTAAAAATGTACGATAAAAAATCTGAAATGATTCATAATCTGTATCACAAGAAAATGTATGTGATCAGGCTAATGGTAAATAGATGAGTTATGCCCATAAAATGCCGAATTAGAGCTGGCGCTTATACATATCCTGTACATATTCTGCTGGGATTTCTTGTGAAAAACACAATTATATGGGCAAAGAAAGGGCAAATTATGAACGAGAGAACATTACAAGATTTTTTCAAAGGGTTCGGCATCACCCCTATGCATCACGAGGTAGGAGATATGCAACCGCCATCCTCAAACATACAACATGCATCACCAAACACGCTGCAGGCACAGGCATATATGCAGCAGACATCGCCAAACATGCAGCAGGCACAGCCTTATATTCCGATGTACACTCCGCAAGGGGTACAGCAGGCTATGCAACAGACTCCGCAAGCGAACATGATACCGGCACTTCCGTCCGCTCAGCCCGCGCAAATAATAATGAGCGCACCAATGGCAGATTTTCTAGGACCATACGGCTACGATGTTGCTCTAGCACCAAACCAAGATAAAATCGCAGGAGCTGTGGCAGCGGCGATGGTTGATGTTCGAAAGTACGAACAAAAAAAGGGGTTGGATTTTGTGAATGAGGAGAACAGGCTAAAGGCACTGGAAAATCACCGGAAAAGAAAGGCGTTAGAACACCTGCACATTGTTCGTAAAGCAGGCAAGATATTGTATTACATTGGCTGTGATGACTATCATGGCCCAATGTACAGACTTTTTCCACACATTACAGGCCTGTCTGTACTCTTATATAGAAGTAAAAATAACAGTGAGAAAGTGCTGGAACTTACAATTCTTAACGGCGAAGCTTCTATAAAAAGACTGATTTTTTTAGATGAAAAAGCTGGTGCGAAAGTTGACGGGATCTTTAAGAGAGAAGCTATTGAGGTCAATATAAGTCCTCGATACCGTAAAGAAGCATTCGATAAATTGCTACCTGAATTGTTGTACGGAGTTAATGAGATCGTGCTCCCTGATGATGATGGATGGAATGACATGGGGGATGCTCTCGAGTTTATAACAGAATCTGTTCTTACTTTTCGGAGGATTAAAGATGAAGCAAAATGAGCCAACCACAACTGAAATAGTCAAATGTATTTTAATGCTTTCATGGGCACAGTACTTGCTGGCAATCTGTGATTTGCATCCATGGCAACCTATTGCGTTGATATGTGATACGCCGAGACTATCAAAGAGAATCATAAATGCACTTTCTTCTCAGTATAGCAAGGTGGGTGTTATAGAAGAGCTTACTACTGAGACTCTGAAAAAGAGTTCACGTCTCTGGCCTGTGATTTTCTTCGGGTGTAGCCGTGAAAACCTGGGCAAGAGAGAAGAACAAAGGATCCGGCGCTTTGTAGATGTCGCAAAAAGAGGGCTATGGTGGGAAAAAGGTGAGGATGCCTATCTGATAGTTGGAATCTTTGATAAGCATATCCCCCAAATATTTCGTAATGATTTCTTCAAGATATATCTTCGTGAAGAAAGCGGACTTGATGAGGATGAAATCAAAGGATTTTTGGCGAAGCTGATGCACCATGCTATCTTGCCTAGATACGAGCTGGATAGGATTGCCCTAAAACACGAACAGGAACAGCCTATGTTGGCTGCGTTTAAAATAGCTGCTGATATTGTTGCGCTTGTTAATCCAGAAACGGATACATCCAGGGCAGCGTATGTCTCTGAAAGCCTGGTTATACTTGATGAAGAGAGTGCTGATACCAGTGATGTAGTTGAACTTTTTTTGGATATCCTTTTCGATAAGGCAGAGGCTGGAGAACTAAGAATTCACGAATTACCTAACCTCGAACGGTATCAGATTGATCTGATGGGAAGCTCTTTTTTCGAAAACTCAACCGGTGTTTACGTTGCAGAGAGTTATTTCTCACGGCTCATAGAGGAGCTTAAAGCCATTTTTCCTGTCGATGTTATAAAGAGGACACTTGTTGAGGAAGGTGTTATCTTTGCTTCGAATGAAGCTACATACACAACTAAAATGCGTTACACTAATCCATTTGGTCAGGATATGAGAGTAAGAATGATCAAGCTGGATAAAGACAGGTTGAAAAGACCTGGGAAACTTTCGTTTTGTGAGACATGTCGACTTAATTCAATGGAAGAAATGAAAAATAGGGAGGTAGAGCGATGAGAGACATTTTATTAGCTAAATATAGAAACAGTGAAGTGTTTTACTGCACAGAAGGGGCTATGAACGGGCACGTAACCACAAACGGGAAAAGTGGCAGTGGCAAATCGTCTTTTAATCAAAGACTTGCGCTTGAGGTCGTGAAAAACCAAGGAACTGTGTTGGCTTTCAGTATGAATAATACGTTACAGCCTACGGAGGTTTTGGAATCTATTCGTGATGAGTTTTTCGCACACGCCAAGGTGATAAAAGTATTTGATAAAGGCTTATGTATTCCACTGTTTAAACACCGCAATAGTTCTGATGAAAAAGAACGCATTAGCGATATCGGTGCGGTTACTGAGATTTTCGTGAGGGCATATAATTTAAAATCCAGGCAGGGGGCTTGCCTCAGAAAGGCTATATCAGACGTTTATGACCGTGACGCGTATCATCGTTATGGCATAAAAGCCATAGCTGACGTACTGGAAGATATGAGTACGCCTGTCTCGGAGAATGTTCTGGAGAAAATGATCATGCTCTTTGGGCACAATGTGTTCAAAGACGGGCCGGGATTTATCGAAAAAAATAAAATTACTGTTGTCAATCTGGATGGCTTTGACGAGCTCACTCAGTATGCTGTTGCTGAAATGGTACTCTCGATTATATGGCGCATGGCTGTGTCTTTTGAATTTAAGACCGATAATCTTCACATTTTTATCGATGAAGCTCAAAATCTGTCGTTTGGAAAGAACAGCACTTTGGCGAAGATGCTTACTGAAGGTCGTAAGATGGGATTGAATATGATGATTGCAACGCAGTATGTTGATAAGTCTACAAAGTTATCTACATTGCTTAACCAGTCTGATTTGCAGGTATTCTTTCAGCCGGCTCGTAACGATATCAGCAAAGTTGCAGCTCTCATAGATCCTGTAAAGGAAGATGAATGGAGGGTTGTACTAAAATCGTTGGAAGTTGGGCAATTTGTTGTCGTAGGCCCTCTTGCTGTTGGAGGCATTAAAACGCGCGGTCCTCTGATAGTGGATTCGAGAATTAATCAAGAATGTGGAAGCGGTGACTGTTGCATGGCTGATAAGGCTGTTACATGAGAACTAAAGCTGTATAAGCACATCGCTTATTCGCATTTTGGGGGGGCATTATCGTAAAAACCGCTTGATAAATGAATGCCACTGGAAATCACACATTCAAGGAAGGGGGATTGATAGCTATGACTAAAAATAATAAATACTCGGCTACCAATTCCTCCTTATCCGCTTTTTCATGGTCGGATATTATGCTATTGTGTAGTAACGGTGGTTTAGACGGTGCCGCGGAAAATCAATTGAAAAAAACAATGATACAGGCATTTGTCGATTCACATTATCCTGGAAAGATAACGCAGATAGGCGGTAACTCAAAGTATAAAAAGGATATGTGGAGAGCAAGATATTACGAAGATGGTAAAAGAAAGGAGTTTACATGTAGAGAAAAAGATGATGTTTATCTTAAACTCTACGAATACTACAAAGAAAAAGAAAACAGTAGCCGCACACTAGAAGCAGTCTTTGACATGCTTAAGGAGTACAAAACTAATCAACTGAATAGAAGTGAAAGTACCATAAATAATGATGAATCTTTGTTCAGAGAATTAAGTGAAGAGTTGAGAAAATCATCTATTGCTGATATTTCTACTGACAAGATTTCAAATTGGATAAGAACCGAATATCTTACAAGAATTCCCAAAGAATCTCGGTTTAAAAAGACTATGCATTTGCTGGATCAGATATTTGAATATGGAATTGGGCAAAAGATATGTGCTACCAATCCTATGAAGGGTATCTCGATGGATTTATATGTTAAGGACTGTGACATAACGAAAAAGGCAGATGAAGAAAAGCTCTTCTCAGAAGAAGAAATCGATAAGTTACTTGATTATGCTCAGAAACATGCTGACAATCCAAGAGCATTGCTAATGATGTTTTGCTGTTACACTGGGATAAGGGTTGGTGAGGCTGTTGCGATACATATTGAAGATATAAGCGATACATTTGTGCATATTCATAGGCAACAAGTCAGAGGTAAAGATGAAGGTAAAATAACTTTTACTGAAGTCCCATATACAAAGAATGAAAGGCAACACCCAAATGATGGACGTTATGTTCCTCTGTTGGACGATTCAAAGAAAGTTATAGAACTTGCAAAACAGATTTTTGGTGATTCAAAATATCTTTTCCATGACCCTGATAGTGATGAAATGGTTACAAAAGATAGTTACATGAAGTATCTATGTAGAGCATGTAAAAAACTGGAATGTCAGGCTACAAATAACCATGCATTTAGAATAGCATTTAATTCTGAATTGATTGAGATGGGATTTTCTTCAGCTGATAGAGCCTTGATTTTGGGACAATCTGTGCAGACTAATGAAAAATACTACTCAAAGAGTGACAAGAGAAGACTTGAAGGTATCAGGTCTCGAATGGCAGCATATGAAAAGGAACAAGAAGGTTGAGAAAATTGTCACCCAGTGTCACCCACCTTTTGGGAGAAAATAAAAAATAGGAAGCACTGCAAATGTGCTTCCTTACAATGTTCCCGATGCGATTCGAACGCACGACCTTTCGCTTAGGAGGCGAACGCTCTATCCTGCTGAGCTACGGAAACATGCACTAAGTATCTTATCACAATACGCTTTGTAAATCAAGGCAGGTATGTAGTAGAATATGACCATGAGACATGTTAAAAAGACATTGAACAAACGCCTTAAAGCTATAGCGATCACGTTTCTTACAGGAGCAGCGATGCTTCTGCTTTCGTCATGCAGTAACTCTCCAAGGCAGCAGGGTATAGAGGAAATCTCAGCCAGGTATTCCGTACCTGAGGAAAAGCGTCTGATAGTCTATACCTCTCACAAGGAGGAGGTTTACCTTCCCATAATCAGAGAATTTGAAGACCGGACAGGAATCTGGGTGGAGCTGCATGCCGGAGGAACTGCCGAGATGATATCTCAGGTAAAAGAGGCTTCTGAAAACGGAGCCTGTGACATCATGTTTGGCGGTGGTATTGAGAGCTATGAAGCGCAGAAAGATCTCTTCATGCCTTACGAGACGGGAGATAAATCCATACTCGACGAGAATTATCTTGATGCGGACAATTACTGGACACCGTTTACGGAGCTCCCAATTGTATTTGTATATAACAAAAAGCTGGTGTCATATTCAGAGGTTCCAAGGTTCTATGAGCAGCTTGAGGGCAAGGTCCTCGGATCTTCGGGCGATATAATCCCTCAGGTTTCAGACGGTAAATTCCTGGTGGGGATAACTCTTGAGGAAACAGCCAAGAAGGCCATAGATCAGGGCTATGACATAACCATGATCTATCCTGAAGACGGAACCAGTGCAGTTCCCGATGGCTGCGCTGTTGTCAGGAACGCGCCTCACAGCTATAATGCCGGCAAGTTCATTGACTTTGTTGTTTCACATGATACGCAGCAGTTTGCCTGCGATAACTTCTATAGAAGGAGTGTCAGAACAGACCTCAATAAGAGCACCGACTCCGGACTTAAACAGATAAGCTTTGATATCAGGAAATCCGCACAGGAAGAGATGGAAGTATTTTCCCTCTGGAACGCCATGACAGGGCAGGAGGGAGAGTGACTATGGGCTTTGTAAGACAATCCTTCAGAAGACAGATGTTTGTAGCTTTTCTTGCAGCAATTCTGTGCCTTGTCATATTCGGAGGAATATTGACGGTTCAGGGCTTTCAGGCCAGAGTCAAAGCGGATTATGAAAAGAGGGACAAAGAGCAGGAAGCGCTCGTAACAGAGCGTATCAACACTATGCTTACAGGGGCGGAGCAAACTCTTGATGGCATTGCTTCAAATGATGTGCTCAGAAAAGCTTTTTTCAAAGTTTGTTCCTACAGAAAAGATGGACCTCACAGAATGGAGAGCAGCGCGCGACAAAGAAGCTGCTGACAAGGCAGAGTTTGAGCGCCTGAGACTCCTTCAGAAAGGCGCAGTAGAAAAGAGCAACAAGGACGAGGTATTCAAGTACCATGTCCAGAAGGTGGAAGAGCAGGATGATTCTATTGTTGACGAGCCTGTCATCACCGATGAGGACTTTGTTATAGGTATCCGTCCGGAAGCAATAGACATCGATCCAAATGGCAAGATCGACACCACCATCTATGGTGCGATGCCTACAGGAATGGAGTCAACTCTTAAGCTTAAGGTTGGCGAGTTCCTTCTTACCAGCGTTATCTTCGGTGGCGTGATCTATCAGATCGGTCAGGAAGAGAAGATCAACATAAGTGGAGAGAACATCCTCCTCTTTGACAGAAGATCAGGTAGGCTCATCTGCTCAGGCAGAATCGAGCTCTGATATAAAACATCCTCTACTTAAGAATCTTGAGTCTATGGGCTATCCGCATGAATATTATCATGCGGATGGCTTATTTTATGGTAAAATAAAGGGGCAAACGTGATTTATTCGCATATTAGATTACGTAAGGGAGGCATAGAATGGAAAACAGACCGGTAGGTAGAAAGAAAAATGTTACCGAAGGCGGCAGCGGGGTTCACAAGCGTGGTGAAGGCCTGGGCACCGGTCCTGTCGGTAACAGTGCTGGTTATTCATCGGGTTCATCTTCATCCGGTGAGGGCGGAGGTCCTCAGAGATCCGGCGGCAGAAGTCCCCTCTTTATGATCATTATTGTTTTGTTCCTTGTTCTCGGAGGCGGTGGAGGACTATCCTCATTCCTCGGAGGAGGCAGCAGTGTAAGTGATACTACGCAGTATACAAATACCACTCAGCAGACACAGCCGGCTACGACCACAACAACCACAACAGGTTCAGGGACATCAACCGATACCGGCCTTAGCAGCTCAGGGTCATCAGGAATGTCTATTCTTGGACAACTTCTTGGCGGAGGCGGATACGGCACATACTCTGGTGCAAGCTCAGGAGCATCGGCAGCCTGGAGTTCAGATCCCAACACAGGAAGACTCAACACATCGGTTTCTCCCAGTGCTCGCGATAAGAGAACTGTTATAAAGGGCAACGGAGAAGATGTTGTCACCATCATGGTATACATGTGCGGTGCAGACCTTGAGTCCAGAAGCGGAATGGCCAGCAGGGATATCCAGGAGATGCTGGGCGCAGATCTCGGGGATAACGTAAACCTTATCATTTATACCGGCGGAGCAAAGCAGTGGCAGAACAATGTTATCTCAAGCTCCACAAATCAGATATATCAGATCAAGAACGGTCAGATGACACTGCTTAAGGACAACCTTGGCAATGCAGCCATGACCAAGCCTGAGACACTTTCAGGCTATATAAACTGGGCGGCCAGGAACTTCCCGGCAAACAGAAATATCCTTATCTTCTGGGATCACGGCGGCGGATCCACAGGCGGCTACGGATACGACGAGAAATTCCCTCAGGCAGGAGCTATGTCCCTTGCAGGAATTAACAAAGCTCTTAAGGACGGAGGCGTGAATTTCGATATGGTCGGCTTTGATACCTGCCTTATGGCTACGGTTGAGAATGCCCTTGTCGTTTCAAATTACTCAGATTATCTGGTGGCTTCTGAGGAGACAGAGCCCGGTATTGGCTGGTACTATACAAACTGGTTAAATGCCCTTGGCAAGAACACTTCCATGGAGACCGTGCAGATTGGCAAGAACATCATTGATGACTTTACCGATGCCTGTGCAAGAAACTGCCCGGGGCAGAAGACAACACTTTCGCTTATAGATCTTGCGGAGCTTTCTCAGACAGTTCCCGCAGAACTAGCTGATTTCTCAAAGGATACTTCCGACATGATAAACGGAGATGATTTCCAGACAGTATCCGGTGCAAGAAGCAGCACAAGAGAATTTGCTCAGGCAAGGATAGATCAGGTTGACCTTGTAGACTTTGCAACCCGCATGGATACAGCAGAGTCAAAAGAGCTGGCATCAGCCCTCAGGGATGCAATAAAGTACAACAAGACAAGCTCCAATATGACCAATGCATACGGACTTTCAATCTACTTCCCATACAAGAAGTCTGGAAATGTTCAGAGTATGCTTAATACCTACGATGACATCGGAATGGATGATGACTATGCAAAGTGTATCGCAAGCTTTGCGTCAATGGGTACAGCAGGTCAGGTGGCAGCAGGCGGAAGCGCTACGGGAACACCTGTAGGTTCCATCTTCGGAGATTTCTCGGGAAGTGCAAGCAATAGCGGTGCCGGTTCAGCAGAGCTTATAACTCAGCTCCTTACAAGCTTCTTATCCAGCGACTTTAGCAGTGTATCGGGACTTACCCCATCAAGTGGAGCATTCATCGGCAAGAGCCTTGATGTTGAGAAGGCAGCAAACTATATTGCGGAGCATAAATTCGATTCAACAGCTCTTTTCTGGAGTGCAAATGATGCAGGCGAGGATGTAATAAAGCTCTCGGAAGATCAGTGGGGAATGGTTCAGGATCTGGCCCTCAACGTATTTTATGATGATGGCGAAGGTTATGTGGATCTTGGACTTGATAACATATTTGATTTTGACGAGGAAGGCAATCTTAAGACCCAGAGCGATAAGACCTGGATCTCCATAGACGGACAGGTGGTTGCTTACTACGTTATCGACGTTCAGGGAACAGAAGACAGCTACGCAATCACAGGCCGTGTTCCCTGCTACATCAATGATGTAAGAAGTAATCTCATCCTGGTATTTGATTCGGAGAATGAGGACGGATATATAGCAGGTGCCTGCTACGACTACGTAGATGGCGAGACAGAGACAATTGCCAAGAATACTACTGAGCTTAATGAGGGCGATGTCATCGACTTTGTATGCGACTACTATGGATATGACAAGACCTATCAGGACAGTTATTATCTTGGAGAGCCCATGACTGTTAAGGGCAGCATGGCTGATATGAAGATCAGCAACACTTATCTGGGCGACGGAAAGGCTCTTATCACCTACAGATTCACAGATATCTACGGTCAGGACTACTGGTCACAGGCCTTTGAATTAGACTAAATCATAATAAAAGCCATCACTTTGAAACTGAGGTGATGGCTTTTATGATTGTTGTCATTTTAAATTATACAAATTTTCTTGCGCTCACAAAGAGCCTTCCTTTTCTTGTGGTACCGGAAGGACCGTCATATATAAACTTGCCGTGGCCTCTTACGGATACCCGGTTTCCGACCTTTAGATCATACCCTCCGCTGTAGGCTGTGCGTCCGTCAATGAATACCATTTCGCTCTCTATAAGCTTCTGAGCTTCACTCCTTGAGAGGTGGTAGACAAAAGCAATGATCGCATCGATCCTCTCGGAAGCGACACTTCCGCTTACTTCTTCAAAGGCTGGCCTTATATCGCAGTCGGCTGAACTTACCTTTTCGCATTTTACGGAGGTGTGTTTTATTCTCACCAGTTCCTTGCAGATCATCTCGGCTATCTCGGTTGTGGCAAAAATATAAGCTTCTTTATCACCCGTGAGGATATCACCGATCTGATCCCGCTCTATTCCAAGATTCATTAGAGAGCCCAGATAGTCTCTGTGATTTAAGTCATCTGAAAACTTGCTGTTTAGCGGAGTGATATGCACACAGGAGAGAACTGACGGCTCTGCTTTTTCTGATGCAAGAAAGGTCTCTTCATCCATATAATCGGGAAGAAAGCACACCATTGCCCTCTCGGCATCATCAAAGCCGCCGTAGACACAAAAGGCCGCGCCACAGTATTCATGCACATTTGATGGAACTCCCTCTAAAGAGAGCATCTTATAGAAATGCGATAGCTCAGAGAGTGAGAGAAAATCCGTGTGAGTAACAAAGCCGTTCTGATAGGCTCTGTTAGCCAGATCTCTGATCCTCCCGGCAAGGAACTCATAACTCTTTTCTTCCAAGTGTAAGCTCCTTTCCGTTAAGGATCGCAAGCCTTAAATTATCCTCTTTGTCATAGGCCATTTTCAGGGAAAAGAAATCCCGGCTTTCTTCAAGCTGTTTGAAGAATATTCTGTCGCCTTCCCAGAGGTTGAGGTTATAAACATCTTTTTTACGTACCCATTCGAGCTTGCCTTCGTTGCATTCTTTGGGCTCGCCACCGGGCCATTTGGCGGTGAAAAGACTCATAAGTTCATAGTCACCCTTGTCTGAGACAAAGGTAATGACGGCCCTATAGGCGAAGTCCTCGAGCGGAATGTCAAAGCCCGTCTCTTCAAATACTTCTCTCTTTACACATTCCTCGGGGCTCTCGGTGCCTTCAAAGTGACCGCCGACTCCGATCCATTTGTCCTTGTTGATATCATTTTTTTTGGAGATTCTGTGCATCATGAGATACTCATCGTCACGTTCGATATAGCACAGGGTTGTAAGCTGAAACTCCATGTCAGTCATCCTTATCTTTCTGTCTCTTTTTGATCTTGCGATGTTTCTTTTTCAGGTCCTCCATATCTTCGGTGGAGATGAACCTGCAGGTCTTAACTACATAGAGTTTATCGTTCTCAGCCTTCTTGATGCGGACCTTGGCTTTCATGAAGCCGTGCTTTTCGCAGTACGCAACAGCGTAGTAGTGTTTGCCGTTAGGGGTAAACCACTTGACTACCCTCTTAAGGTTCTTTTTACAGAGATAACACCTGGTGCTCATGATCTCGATATTCTCAAGGATGTCTTCCTTGTTGGCAAACTCACGGGATATGTACTTCTCGTAGTTGTCGAAGATGATCCGTATTTCCTGTTTCTTGGTCTTGGGTGTGACATAGGTGTCAAAAGAGATCTTACTGAGGGCCTTTTCTCCGAGGCGATTAAAGATCTTGGCTGTATATTCCGCGTCAGCCAGAGCTCTGTGGAAAGGTATATCTTTCTCTATGCCCAGCTCATCAATGGCAGACTCAAGTCCTCTTCTGGATTTTCCGTTGTCATAGGCAAGACTGTAGAGCTTTTGGACATCGTAAAAAGCAAGGGGTCTGTCAGATAAAAGAGGCTGACCGAAGAAATCCAGATTGCGCTGGAATTCGGTAAGGTCCAGTGGTCCCCAGGTACAGAACTTGGGATCTTCTCCGCACCATTCCAGAAACTCTCTTGCAACATCTTCAAATTTGTCGCCGCTCTCAAGATCCTCCATTGAGAGGTGGATCAGCTTTCCGGTGATGCGGTGCATGTGCTGATGGACCTGAGGCTTAATAAGCCGTGAAAATTCACTGATCTTTTCTCTGTTTTCATTTAATTTGACTGCGCCGATCTCAACAATCTCAAAGACGAGAGTTTTGCCGTCTCTGGTAACAGGCGCATCACCCTGATTCCACTCAAGGTCAAAGACAATGTAGTTATTCATGCATTAATGATAAGAGGAGAAAAAAATAATTGCAACAGGTATTGACAAATTAGATTGTGTAAAATATGATTGTATACAGAGACAAGCAGATATATATCTATTTGACGAGTATCGTCAACGAGGAAACGCTTGCGTTTTCGAGTCTTGTCTCTGGATACAGTATGTATAGTTGTTTATGGAATTCAAAGGAGGATTCACCATGAGCTTTTATGATTATTCAGTAACAGACGCACAGGGAAATGAAGTATCAATGGAAAATTACAGAGGTAAGGTAGTGCTTGTTGTAAATACAGCAACAGGATGCGGATTTACCCCACACTATAAAGATATTGAGGCTATGTATGAGAAGCTTCACGACAAGGGACTTGAGATCCTTGATATCCCATGCAATCAGTTCGCAGGCCAGACACCCGGAACTGACGAGGAGATTCATGAGTTCTGTCAGCTTCACTACAACACAAAGTTCCCTCAGATGAAGAAATCAGAAGTAAACGGTGAAGGAGCACTTCCTCTTTACAAGTTCCTCAAGAGCCAGAAGGGCTTTGAGGGATTCGGAAAAGGCCCTGCAGCCCTTGCTATGGGTGTAATGCTCAAGAAGATCGACAAGGATTACAAGAACAATCCTGAGATTAAGTGGAATTTCACAAAGTTTGTTGTGGACAGAGAGGGAAATGTTGTTGCCCGCTTTGAGCCCACAGCTGATATGAAGAAGGTAGCAGAGTACGTAGAAGGAATCATGTAATCCTGCGCATCAATACTTCTTCATCCAGGTAGTAGCAAGATCTATCCACGGCGTAGCTACAGGTTCGATCTCTTTTAACTCGTTACCTGCAGTAAGCTCATTTGCCAGAGCAAGGCCGTGACAGCCTTCCGGGAAAATGTGGAGCTCAGTGCTGATGCCGCGCTCGATGAGAGCATTTGCAAACAGAAGTGAGTTTTGTACCGGAACAGCCCCATCTGTAAAAGTATGCCATATGAATGTCCTTGGAACATGCTCATTGACAGCATTTTCCAGGGACATCATTTCTTTCAGCTCTAAATAATTATCTCCAAGAAGGTTCTGGATTGAGCCCTCGTGAGCATATTTCCCTGAAGTGATAACCGGATAACAGAGCATAAGGCCGTTTGGTCTTAGCTTAATTCTGTCTGCATAGGTTATGTTCATGCCCTCAGATAAAAAGTCGTTCATCCACATGCAGGCGTAGCTTGCTGCGAGATGTCCGCCGGCTGAGCAGCCCTGAACAACTATGGAGTTTTCTTTTATGTGCCAGTCTTTTGCATGTTCTCTTATAAGAAGAATTGATCTTCCAAGCTCCATAAGTGCTGTCGGAAAGACTGCAGGAGCGCAGGAGTATCTAAGGACAGCCGCATGATAGCCTTTGGCAAGAAATGAAAGAGCAATAGGCTCAGCCTCTCTGTCAGATGTATAAGCGTATGCGCCGCCCGGACAGATAAGAATCAGAGGTCGTTCCTTGATATTTAGCGTCTCTGCATACTGCTGAATATATACGGTCAGTTTAGCCCCCTCAAGGGAGCCTTTTTCTTTGATGTCAAATTCCTGATATATCATGTTTCATCCTCACAGTCTTAGAATTTTTTTGATTTAAATTTAGTGCGTCTGTATTCTTTTTTTCTGCGGTTGTAGCGAACCTTGTCATACTTGCTGTACATCTTTTTGCCGGAAACGGCAGCAGCGGTTATCGAACCGATGATCGTGGCAAGGATCAGAATGGCAACTGCAATTACAAGAAGTATCCTTACATTTATGAATATGGTCTTGTCTGCGACCTGACTGTCTGCTGCGCTGCTTCCTGCTGCTGATGAGTAGCAAACGTACGCATTACCTATAGATGCGCCGTTAAAGCTGTAGGCAACCCGAGCAATGGCGGTTGGAAACTGGCTCTTTTCCGAATCGGTGAGGTCGTATTGTATCTCGTAATCGGTATCTTCAATGGTCGCTGTCTTTGGAATGATGATCTGGTCATTTTTTCCAAGCTTTAAAATAGTTCCCGATCTGCCAAATACATCGTTGTCGGACTCAAAGAACAGCGAGTCATCGGGCATGTATCTTGTGTCTGTATCTGAGACGTTAACAGGCCTGAAGTTGTTGAAACCGTAATTAAGGAGAGTAACCGTGTCGGTAAACTGAGAAGGTGATTCCTCCATGAAAACTACGCAGATGAGCCTTAAGCCGTCTTTTTCCGCACAGGTTACAAGGGTCTCTCTTGCAAGGTCTGTGTATCCGGTCTTGCCTCCGACTATTCCCTCATATGACATCTCGCCGCTGATGAGCTTATGTTTGTTATTGAGATAGAAATCATCGGGCTGGTTATCGGAAGCGGTAAAGTGATAACGCGCGGTGTTCCCGATTTTACAGAGAAGCTCGTTGCTAAAAAAGGCTTTTGATATAAGCGCAAGGTCATAGGCGCTGGTGTAGTGATCGTCTGCCTGAAGACCGTTGGTGTTGGAAAAATGTGTGTTGGTGCAGCCAAGCTCTTTGGCCCTTTTGTTCATCAGATCCACAAAGGCTGAAATACTGCCGCTTACGTGCTCGGCGACGGCATTGGCTACTTCATTTGCACTGCCAACCATGATGCCGTAGAGAGCTTGTTCAAGCGTGATTGATTGTCCGACATCCATTCCTATATTGGAGCCTCCCTGAGGAACGCTGAAAACGGCTTCGTTTGAAAAAGTAACCTCGTCTGCAAGAGTAGCGTTCTCAACAGCCAAAAGACAGGTCATGATCTTGGTGGTGCTGGCGGGATAGAGCTCCTCGTGGATATTCTTGGCATAGAGGATGGCTCCTGTCCCTGCCTCCATGACAATGGCAGCTTCGGCAGTGATCTCCGGACCGTGGGGCCAGGAGCTTATTTCGTTGGACTGAATAGGAAGTTCCTTGCGCATCTGGGCTGCCTCCTCGTAATCGGGAGCAGCAAAAGCAGTGTCACAGACAGACATGCTCAGAACAAGAATAATGAGAGTTGTGACAATATATCTGTATATGAAATTTCTTTTTATGTTAGTATGTGTAAGCTTCATGACATGCTTATAATACAATACTTCCAAACTTCGAGCAAATGGTGTAAAATTCATAGTATAAGATTTACAGGCAGGAAGAAAAATGCGTTTACGTAATATTGCAGGATCAAGAGAAGTAATAGCTGATTCAGACTTTACTATCAAGGATCCTGAAAAGAAAAAAGGCCTCTGGAGAAAAGAGGTATTTGGAAACGACAATGAGATCCATATAGAGATAGGAATGGGTAAGGGCAGGTTCCTCATGGATATGGCGGCACTTCACCCCGATATCAACTATGTTGGGATTGAGAAATACTCAAGTGTACTCCTTAGAGCCTTGCAGAAACAGGAACAGCTTCTTTTGCCCAATATCATCTTTATCCGAATGGACGCTGAGACCATCACGGAAGTGTTTGCACCCTCTGAGGTCGGAAGGATATACCTGAATTTCTCAGATCCATGGCCCAAGGACAGACATGCCAAGAGAAGGCTTCCGTCAAGAGAGTTCCTAAAACGCTATGACCGGATCCTGGTACCTGACGGAGTAGTGGAGTTCAAGACCGACAACAAGGACCTCTTCCAGTTTGCGCTGGATGAGATAGAGCCTGCAGGATGGACACTGGATGCCGTGACTTATGACCTTCACAACGATGAGGTCATGAACAAGGGCAATGTAATGACAGAGTATGAAGAGAGGTTTTCGGAGGCAGGAAACCCAATTTACAAATATATAATCAGCAGAAAGAAAGGGGAGTAATTTACATGGACTACACATTAAACAGTCAGAATTTCGAAGAAGAAGTGCTTAAGAGCAAACTGCCGGTGCTTGTTGATTTTTCAGCAGACTGGTGCGGCCCCTGCAAGATGATGGCTCCGATGATCGATGAGTTTGCAGAGGAGTACGAAGGGGAACTTAAGGTTGGCAAGATCAATGTTGATCAGTCACCGGATATCGCTCAGAAGTACAAAGTAATGTCAATCCCGATGTTCGCTTTCTTCAAGAACGGCGAGGTTGTGGAGACAGCAGTTGGAGCACTTAACAAAGCAAAATTACAGGGAATAATTGACAAGGTGCTGGCTTAAAAAGCCAGCACTTTTTAAAGGAGACCGGGGGAAGAGTTTTGTCAGATAAGATTACGAATTTTGAAGACTACAAGAATAAAGCTGTAACACCGGAGCCTGTTTCGCAGGATACAATGAACATCGAGATCGAGGATCCGTACCAGTTCCTGAACGCTGAGGAGAGGGAGGAGTATATTCTCCAGCGCCGCAGGGAGCTTGGTGAGGATGCGCCCAAGGAATCCCTCAAGGAGCCGGTGGAAGACAGGCCTAGCAAAGAACATCCTGTCGAAGAGAGAAAAGAAGAACGCAGGGAACATAGGGAAGAGAGAAGACAGAGGGATCCTGAGCCAAAAAGACGGCCGCCAAGGGAGCGTTATGAGCCGGAAGAAGAATCGGACTATGATGAAGAGTACGATGGTGATGAGGATTACGACGATGATGAAACCGAGGGCGGGATCAATATGAATCTCGTGGTGCGCGTTGCGTCCATACTCACCGGAATTGTAATTCTGGCAATTGTCGCCATGGCACTTAAGGTGAAAGTATACGACAGGTATTTTGCGCCTGATCCGGATGAGGCACCGGTATCTGCGGCAGCTCCTGCGCTTCCTGCAGGATTTGTTGAAAAGAACGACACAGTGGTGGTAACCGGAGCTTCAACGTTAAACATCCGCTCCGTCCCCAGCGCTGAGAGCAAAGAAACTGTTGTGGGAGTTGTTCCGGAGGGCGATGAACTCAAAAGGATCGCTGTTTCGGAGGATGGAAACTGGGCCCTTGTGGAAGTTGACGGACAGCAGGTCTATGCGTCCATGAAGTATCTCAAGGAAAAATAAAACCACCGAAATCAGATCGGTGGTTTTAACGGCTTCTTGTATGGAGCCAGCTATAAAATTTATCAAGGCCTTCAGAGAGGTTTTCGCTTGAACGGGCTAAGGTTTCTGCGTGAGAGAGAACCTCTTTTTCTGTGGTGTCCTTGGCGTAGCCTGCAATCCTGGCTGCGCATTCGCTTTCGAGTCGTGAGTAGTCCATGTTCACCAGCAGAGTGTTGTGGAAATCTCCGACAGGTTCATAGAGTGTAGGATACTTTTTCCTGACCAGGGCAAATTCATCAAGAATCTGCTCTCTGGACTGGAGACAAAAGAGGGTATAAGCAGCTTCTACGATTTCTTGAGGTTCAATCTCATCCTCATAGGAACTGTCTTCATAGCCTGCTCTTGTGGCATAGTATTCGCAGATCTCCTGAACCAGCGCACCGACTTTTGAGTTGTCATATAATTTTTGAAGTTCATCAAATATTTTTTCGCTCATGAGTTTATTGTAACACAGAGGAAAAAGAAATATGAAGATAGGAATTTTTGATTCCGGCATCGGAGGCCTTTCGGTTTTGCATGAGGCATACCATCAGCTTCCGAATCAGGAATTCATTTTTTATGCAGATACACAAAACGTTCCCTATGGCACCAAGTCTCCGGAGCAGATAACCTGTTATGCCACAAGGATAACGGATTTTCTTATAGACAAGGGAGCAGAGGCAATAGTTGTAGCCTGTAACACAGCTACCAGCGTGGCTATTAAAGAGCTTCGTAAAAATTATGACATTCCGATCCTTGGAATGGAGCCGGCTGTTAAGCCGGCAGTAGAAGGAACGGAAGAAAAGAGGATCATGGTCATTGCTACGCCTGTCACAATCAGACAGGACAAGCTAAAAGACCTGCTTCACAGAGTAGACGAGGATCACAGAGTTGATCTTCTTGCCATGCCAAAGCTTGTAGAATTCGCTGAGAGAGAGGAGTTTGACTCTCCTGCAGTGAAAGAGTACATAACCAGCCAGTTTGGAGCCTTTGATAAGTCAAAATACTGTGCACTGGTGCTGGGATGCACACACTTTAATTACTTTAAGCCGTCATACAGAGAGTACTTCGGCAAGGACACGCTTTTGGTGGATGGTAATAGTGGTACGGTAAGACATCTCGCAGATGTGCTTTCTTTGAAAACGGCACAAGATATAGATATGTCTTTTGACCAAGGAAACGAAATGTCGTGGATGAAAAACACGGAATATTATTTTTCCGGAAAAGAAATTTCCGGGGGAGAAACGCTGGAACACTTGAAAAGACTGCATTTGCGCCTTGAAAAAGTTCGAAATATTTGAGCTTGAATTAATCAATATAATGTATTATCATATTTATGTGACCACAATATATTGTGTGCAGAAGGCGTTTCAAAAGGAAAGGGGTTTGTTATGAAGATAATAAAGAGAAGCGGCAAAGAAGTTGCCTTTGACGGCAGCAAGATTATCGCTGCGATTGAAAAGGCCAACAACGAGGTTACTGAGGAAAAGAAGCTGACAGAGGGTCAGATCAGTGACATCGAGAAATCTGTTGAGAAACAGTGCGCCTCTCTTACCCGTGCAGCCAGCGTGGAGGAGATTCAGGACATGGTCGAGGATGGCCTGATGAAATCCGGCAAGTTTGAGGTTGCAAGGAAATATATCACATATCGTTATAAGCATGCTCTGGTCAGAAAATCAAACACAACCGATGAGCAGATCATGTCTCTTATTGAGTGCAGCAACGAGGAAGTCAAGCAGGAGAATTCCAACAAGAATCCCACTGTTAACAGCGTTCAGAGAGACTATATGGCAGGTGAAGTCAGCAAGGATATCACAAAGAGGTTCCTTCTTCCCGATGATGTTGTTAAGGCTCATGAGGAAGGAATTATCCACTTCCATGATGCAGATTACTTTGCACAGCACATGCACAACTGCTGTCTTGTAAATCTTGAGGATATGCTCCAGAACGGAACAGTTATTTCAGAGACTATGATCGAGCGTCCAAAGAGCTTTTCAACTGCATGTAACATTGCAACACAGGCAATCGCACAGATCGCAAGCTCGCAGTACGGCGGACAGAGTATAACACTTTCTCACCTTGTTCCTTTTGTTGATGTCAGCAGACAGAAGTTCCGCAAGGAAGTTGCTCTCGAGTTTGAGACAGCCGGAATGAAGATCAACAAGAAGCAGGTTGATGAGATCGCAGAGATGCGTGTTAAGAAAGAGATTGAGAGAGGATGCCAGGTTATCCAGTATCAGGTTATCACCCTTATGACCACCAACGGTCAGGCTCCTTTCATCACAGTATATATGTATCTCGACGAAGTTCCCGAGGGACAGATGAGGGAAGACCTTGCAATGGTCATCGAAGAGATGCTGAGGCAACGTATCTACGGTGTTAAGAATGAGAAAGGACAGCTCATCACACCGGCATTCCCTAAGCTTATCTATGTTCTTGACGAGGACAACATCACTGAGGATTCCAAGTACTGGTACCTCACAGAGCTGGCAGCAAAGTGTACAGCCAAGAGACTTGTTCCCGATTATATTTCAGCCAAGAAGATGAGAGAGCTCAAGAAGGGTGATGTTTATCCTTGCATGGGATGCAGATCTTTCCTTACACCGGACAATGAAGATCTTGCAGAAGGTCTTTGCAACGCAGGCAACAAGGCTAAGGCCAAGAACTACACCGAAGGATCACACAAGTATTACGGAAGATTCAATCAGGGTGTTGTAACCTTGAACCTTGTGGATGTTGCATGTTCATCCTCCAAGGATGAGGACAGATTCTGGGAGATTTTGGACGAGAGATGTGAACTTTGCTACAGAGCACTTATGGCAAGACACAACAGGCTTTTGGGAACACCGTCCGATGTGGCTCCTATCCTTTGGCAGAACGGAGCTCTTGCCCGTCTTGAGAAAGGCGAGAAGATTGATCCGCTTCTTTTTGGAAACTACTCAACAATTTCTCTCGGATATGCAGGACTTTGTGAGTGCACCAAGTACATGAAGGGTGTATCCCACACAGATCCAAGAGGCAAGGACTTCGCACTGAAGGTTATGCAGTTCCTCAATGACAAGTGCGCAGCATGGCGTGCTAAAGAGAATATTTCCTTCTCTCTTTACGGAACGCCTCTTGAGTCAACAACCTATAAGTTTGCCAAGGCCCTTCAGAAGAGATTCGGAATCATTCCTGAGGTTACTGACAAGAACTACATTACAAACAGCTATCATGTACACGTAACAGAGCAGATCGATGCTTTCACCAAGCTTAAGTTTGAAGCTGAGTTCCAGGCTCTTTCACCGGGAGGAGCTATCAGTTATGTTGAGGTTCCCGATATGAACAGCAACATCGAGGCTGTTATCTCTGTTATAAAATACATCTATGAGAACATCATGTACGCAGAGCTCAACACCAAGTCAGACTACTGCCAGTGCTGCGGATATGACGGAGAGATCAAGATCGTGACCGACACAGACGGCAAGCTCATATGGGAATGCCCTAACTGCGGTAACCGCGATCAGAACAAGATGAACGTTGCAAGACGTACCTGTGGATATATCGGAACGCAGTTCTGGAATCAGGGTCGTACCCAGGAGATCAAGGAGAGGGTTCTTCACATGTCCAATCCCAAGATTTCCTGTTGACGATATTTTAAAGCGAACCCGTGTAGGGTATCACTTGGGGGTTTTGAAAAAGTATGAAATACAGATACAAGCCGGGCGATAAAGTCCGGCTTGTATTGTATCTTTAGAGGACTTACGTTATGAATTACGGACAGGTTTATTATAATGATGTTGCCAACGGCGTTGGATGCAGGACCGCATTTTTTGTATCTGGCTGCACTCATCACTGTAAGGGCTGCTTTAATGAGATGACATGGGATTTTAATTATGGTCAGCCTTATACAAAAGAAGTGGAGGATGATCTTGTTGAGTCCCTTAAGCCGGGATATATAGACGGCCTGACAATCCTTGGTGGAGAGCCTATGGAAATCGTTAATCAGAAAGAAATAAGGCCGCTCCTTGAGAGGATAAAAAAGGAAGTTCCAAAGGCTACTATCTGGATATATTCCGGGTATTTGTGGGAGGAACTCACAGATCCCGACAATAAAAGGTGCCACGGTGAAGATACCGATGCTATCCTTGCCATGACTGATGTCCTTGTGGACGGAGAATTTATGCTTGATAAAAAAGACCTTATGCTGAGGTTCAGAGGCTCATCAAACCAGAGAGTAATTGATGTAAAAGAGACGTTAAAGACCGGAAGAGTTGTTTTATCAAAATATAATGACAGAGATAATTCAAGGGGATAGTTCATATCCCCTTTTTTAGTTCAAAATATTCTACATTATCTGCAATGTAAGCTCTTACATGAGAATTTCTAATAGCATATTATAATATCATCTACAGATACTACTGTGGTTTTGATGGTTAATAAGGAGGCCGGTTATGGGAGATGGAAGATTTGATCTGTTAACCTTTGGGGAGATAATGCTGAGACTCTCTCCACCCAACTACGAACTGATGACCAGGGGAGATGTGTTTGATAAGCGTGCCGGTGGCTCCGAGCTCAATGTGGCGTCTGGTGTGGCTCTTTTAGGGCTCCGCACAGGCGTTATATCGAGGCTTCCGAAGAATGCTCTCGGAACCTTTATCAAGAACAGGATAAGGTTTGAAGGAGTTTCTGACGACTATCTGATCTATGATGATGCCCCTGAGGCACGTCTTGGTATTTATTATTATGAGAACGGCGCAGCGCCAAGAAAGCCGTCGATTGTCTATGACAGAATGAATTCCTCTATTACCAGGATTTCCCTGGATGAGATTCCGGAAAGTGTTTATACGAATACAAGAATGTTCCATACCAGCGGAATTACACTTGCACTTAATAAGAATACCTGCGAAGTGACAACAGAGCTGATAAAGCGATTTAAAGCAGCCGGCGCGAAGGTGTCTTTTGACTGCAACTACAGAGCTAATCTCTGGAGCGAAGAAGAGGCGAGGACAGCAATAAAGAGCATCCTTCCATATGTGGATGTCCTGTTTGTGTCAGAGGAGACTTCAAGGCGTATGATGCAAAAAGAGGGTGAGCTTTCCGATATCATGAAGAGCTACACCAAAGACTATCCGGTGGAGATTGTGTGCACAACCCAGCGCGAGGTAATAAGTCCGAAGAAGCATAACTTTACTTCGACCATCTACAGCGCAAAGGAAGATAAATTCTATACAGAAAAACCCTACACAGGAATTGATGTGATAGACAGGATCGGCTCCGGAGATGCATATGTATCCGGTGTCCTGTATGGGCTTCTTGAGTATGACGATGTGGAGAAAGCCCTTTTCTACGGAAATGCAACCTCCAGCGTTAAGAACACGGTACCCGGAGATCTGCCTGCCTGTGATAAGCAGGTGATAGACAGTATTATCAGAAACCACCACTCAGACGGCCCCCAGAGCGAGCTCAACAGATAATGGTCCTAGGGGACCCAAATTGTGGGTTGACAATATATGGTTAAAATTCTAGAATGAGTGAAATAAATAAAACGACGTTGAAGAGGAATAGTAACTGCAATCACGTTTCAGAGAGAGGGCCATACGGTGTGAGGCTCTTACGGAAAAACAGCGAACCCGCCTTGGAGTCCTGTGTGAAAGCGATAGCATAAACACAGCGTTACCCGCGTTAAGGGCGCAAATGAAGTGAAATCTGCTTTTGCAGATTTAAATAGGGTGGTACCGCCGAGCTTTCGGTCCCTGTTTTTAGGGATGCGAAGGCTTTTTTATTTGCTTTAGTAAACCTCGTATCCACTTCATATTAAGAAAGAGAGAGGAGAAATTATGGCAGACAACAAGAAACTCGTTTCTGAGATCACATCAATGGATGAAGACTTCACACAATGGTACACAGACGTGTGCATTAAGGCAGACCTTGTAAGCTATTCAAACATCAAGGGATGTATGGTAATCAAGCCTGCAGGCTATGCAATCTGGGAGCTTATTCAGAAGCACCTTGATGCAAGATTTAAGGAGACAGGCGTTCAGAATGCTTATCTTCCAATGTTCATACCTGAGTCACTTCTTCAGAAGGAGAAAGACCATGTTGAAGGATTTGCACCTGAGGTAGCATGGGTTACTCATGGAGGACTTGAGCCTCTTACAGAGAGATATTGTGTACGTCCTACATCAGAGACTTTGTTCTGCGACTACTACAAGGGAGAGATCCACTCCTACAAGGATCTTCCTCAGGTTCTCAACCAGTGGTGCAGCGTTGTTCGTTGGGAAAAGGAGACAAGACCGTTCCTTAGAAGCAGAGAGTTCCTCTGGCAGGAAGGCCACACAGCACACGCTACAATGGAAGAGGCTGAGGAGAGAACACAGCAGATGCTTGATGTATATGCTGATTTCCTCGAGAATGACATGGCTATTCCTGTAGTTAAGGGTCGCAAGACAGACAAAGAGAAGT
>CAMORK010000033.1 GCA_946623755.1 uncultured Butyrivibrio sp.
ACCATTTCTGGTATAAGAGTCTTATTGTCGTCACACTTAACTTAATGACATTGACTTTAGAAGTGGAGGGCCTTTTTTACTAATTGGGATCGTTGGATTCCAAATGTCTTTCTTCGATAAGCTTTTCCACCTGCAGGAGGTGCTCCTTGCTGGCGAGTTGCGTGTCGCTTTTGGGAAGTGACTTCCTGTACTGGGACGGAGACATCTTTTTCTCCTGACGAAATGCCTTGGAAAATACCAGTGGGTCCGAATATCCGCAGGAGATGGCTACGGATTCGATGGAAAGTCTGGTGAGCTGCAAAAGTTCAACTGCCTTTGCGATGCGGTAACTGGTCAGGTATTGCTGTGGGGATATTCCAAGGGTCTTTTCAAAAAGAGTGTACAGATAGCTCCTGTTGATACAGACATAATTGGCGATGTCTGAGACCTTGATGGGATTACAGTAGTTACTGCGAATGTAGTCCTGAGCCTTGGTCACATAGTCGTTGGCACTGCCCTGATCGCTTTTTGCCGTAACGCTGATGCCTGATGCTATGACTGATAAAAACATTGAGAGCAGACCGTTTCTCCTGAGAACGTCTTCCACACTGAATGTGTTGTGGTCCATCATGTCTTTTACCAGGGCATAAATATCCTCTGAGGCAGTGCTCTTAAAGACAGGCTGATTGACGGACAGCCCAAGCTGGGAAACGATAGCCTTTGCCCTGTTTCCGCCAAAGCCTACCCAGGCATAGGTCCATGGATCTTTGTCGTCGGCGACGTAATAGGCAAGCTCATCCGGAACAATAAGGAAACCGTATCCCGCCTTAAGGGGATATGTCTTGCCGCCCATCGTGAACTTTCCTCTGCCGCTCAGGCAGTAGTGGATCATGAAGTGGGGCTTAAGAGCCGGCCCAAAACTGTGACCCGGAAGCGTCTGCGAGAGACCGCAGCAATATACGTAAAGATCATCTGATTCTTCTGTGTTAAAAAGTAATTTGTATGCTTTTTCCATAAAGTTATTGTAATATGCAAATTATAGGGCTTCAAGTGACAGAAGCAGTAATTGTCTTTTCCTTATTTTTACTGTACAATGTAAGTTGCATTTTGATAATAGCTTCAAAGTGTGAAAGGATGTAGTTTTGGCAAAAGATTTACAGGAATTTTTACAAGCAGGAAATCAAATATTGGACAGTGTTTCCAGCGCTATTGACAGGAATGACTACAGTACGCTCCATGCAGATGTTGCAAGGGCAATCAAGTCCGTCAACATAGAGAGAAAAGTCAACTACGCGAGCCGTATGGGCCAAAACGGGCAGAGAACAGCCAAGATTCAGCCCAGGATAATCCCTTTCTTCCAGAAGAGGATCAGCAAGTACCTTGGTGTACCGCAGATGGCATTTACCGGAGCTATCGGATCATTCGTGTTCATGAGTTTTTTGGGAATGCTTCTTACCGGTTCAATTCCCGGAATTATCACAACAGGATGTATAACAGCAGCCTGCGCTTTAGGATTTTTCCAGGGTATGAAAAAATATGACCTTGCCAAGAAGTATTACCAGTACGGAAACATTCTGGGTGAGGCTGAATATTTCAACATAGCAGATCTTGCCAAGGTCGCGCTTAAGGGCGACAAGGAAGTGCTGAAAGACATCAAGGGAATGATAAAGCTTGGATTCCTTCCCAGAGCAAGGCTTGACAGCACAGAAACGGTCTGCATGGTAACAGACAGAGCATATGAGCAGTATCTTGGAGCTCAGCAGGACAGGATTGCCAGAGAGCAAAGAGAAAGCGAGCAGAAGAAAGCCGAGATGGAGCAGCTCAAGGCCAAGAACGCCGAATATGCCAAACTTCCTTCGGAGGCTATCTCAATCCTGGAAGAGGGCAAGGAGTATATCAGTTTTGTAAGAGAGATAAACGACAAGATTCCGGATACAGAAGAGCTTTCAACCAAGCTTTACAGGCTTGAAGAGATCATGAACAGGATCTTTGCACAGGTCAAAAAAGATCCATCCAGCGCAGATGAGCTTCACAAGCTGATGAATTATTATCTGCCTACAACCAAGAAGCTCCTTAATGCTTATGTGGAACTGGATAAAGAGCCTGAGGTTGGAAACAACATCACTCAGACAAAGCTTGAAATAGATGCAGCTATCGATACCATCAACATGGCTTTTGAAAACCTTCTGGACAGTCTGTTCCAGGATATGGCATGGGACATCTCATCTGATATTTCAGTAATGAAGACCATGATGGCTCAGGATGGCCTTACCAATGAGGGGCAGGGCTTTTCGGCACAGGTTGTTGGCATGAGCGCAGGAGCCGCTCAGGCGCAGGCACAGATTCAGTCACAGGGCGGAGCACAGACTCTTACCAAGCCGGAATAATTTGTAACTGATTTATATGAATATAAAGTTTTAGGAGGATGACAATGGGAGCAGAGTTAGAATTCGGAGCAGCACCTGCTGCACCATCACTTAGTTTCGGGGCAGAGGCTCAGACAGCAGAGGCACCTGCAGCAGAGGCCGCGCAGGCAGCACCTGAGGCAGAGCAGTCAAACGGAAATATCGCACTGGAGGCACAGCTTTCTGCTGAGGAACTCAAACAGGTTGATGAATTCAGCAAGCAGATCGATATTTCCAACACCACAGGCGTTATGAATTACGGTGTCGGAACACAGAAGAAACTTGCAGACTTTTCAGAAAAGGCTATCGAAAATGTCAGAACCAAGGATATGGGCGAAGTCGGTAACATGATCACAAATCTTGTTACTGAGCTTAAGGGGTTTGAGATTGAAGAGGATGAGAAGGGACTTAGAGCTCTTTTCAAAAAGAGTACCAACAAATTTGAGGGCATGAAGGCTAAATATGCCAAAGCTGAAGTTAACGTTCAGACAATCGCCAACGAGCTTGAGAAGCATCAGGTTACACTTCTTAAGGATGTTGATGTACTTGATAAGATGTATGACCTCAACCTCAACTACTACAAGGAGCTTACAATGTACATCCTTGCAGGTAAGAAGAGACTTGAGGAGGAGAGAAACACAACTCTTGTAGAGCTTCAGAAGAAGGCTGAGCAGTCAGGACTTCCTGAGGATGCAGAGGCTGCCAAGGATTTCGCCAACAAGTGCGACAGATTTGAGAAAAAGCTCTATGACCTTGAGCTTACAAGAACAATTGCAATGCAGACAGGCCCTCAGATCCGTATGGTACAGTCATCTGACACAACAATGGCTGAGAAGATCCAGTCAACAATTGTTAATACCATCCCTCTTTGGAAGAATCAGATGGTTATCGCAATGGGCATTGAGCATGCCACTCAGGCAGCAAGAGCAGAGAGAGAAGTTAATGATATGACCAATAACCTTCTTAGAAAGAACGCAGATGCTCTTAAGGTTGCTACTATCGAAAGCGCTAAAGAGGCTGAGAGAGGAATTGTTGATATTGAGACTCTCAAACACACCAATGAGTCCCTTATCTCAACTCTTGATGAGGTTCTTAGGATCCAGACTGAAGGTAAGGCTAAGCGCCGCGAGGCTGAGGCTGAACTTGCTCAGATTGAGAACCAGCTCAAGGATAAGCTCATCGAAGCAGCCAAGAACTGATAAGTGTTTAAAAATAAGATTGCTATATGCGCCCTGTGACCGATTGGTCACGGGGCGTATTTTTTAACATTTCGACAGGTTATGTGAACAATGTGGTATGGAAAATAGCTGATTAAGAAGGTATTATTATGCCATAAGACAATTCAATTTATTTGTAACAAACAGGAGGGTTATATGATCGATCAGGAGATGAAGAAAGCGGTCCTTGAAAACTTTGAGAAGGTTTTCGGAAAAAACGATAAGGTAAAGGCTTATTTTGCCCCGGGCAGAGTAAATCTTATCGGAGAGCACACCGATTACAACGGAGGACATGTTTTTCCCTGTGCGTTGACAATCGGAACTTACGGCGCTGCTGTAAAAAGAGATGACAACAAGATAAGGTTCTATTCCGTAAACCAGGACAAACGCGGAGTTGTCGAGACATCTCTCGATGATCTTAAGCCCTATGATGAAGCCGGCTGGACCAATTATCCAAAGGGAGTTGTATGGGCCTTTGAAAAGAGAGGTATGAAGCTTGATACCGGATTTGATATGGTTATTTATGGCAATATCCCCAACGGTTCCGGACTTTCATCATCAGCATCCCTTGAGGTTCTCACAGGATTTATTTTAAGAGATCTCTATGGCTTTGATGTTACCAATCAGGATTTGGCCCTTATCGGACAGTACTCAGAGAATAATTATAACGGTTGCAACTGCGGAATCATGGATCAGTTCGCTGCAGCCATGGGTAAGGAAAACAATGCGATCTTCCTTGATACTGCCGCTCTCTCTTTTGAATATGCACCTATTGCACTTGAGGGGGCCAAGATAATAATCGCCAACACCAACAAGAAGCACAAGCTGACAGATTCTCAGTACAATGCAAGACGCAGTACCTGTGAGGCAGCTCTTGCGATCCTTCAGAAGAGCCTTGATATCAAGACTTTGGGAGATCTTACTATCGAAGAGTTTGAGGCCAACAAGCATCTGCTTACAGACCCTGATATGCAGAGGAAGGCAAAACATGCTGTATATGAGAACCAGCGCACAATCGAAGCTGTTAAGGCACTCAAGGCCGGCGATATCAATCACTTCGGTGAGCTGATGAGACAGTCACATGAGTCACTTAGGGATGACTACGATGTAACAGGAGTTGAGCTTGATACTTTGGCAGAGGAAGCCTGGAAGATTCCGGGAGTTATCGGCTCACGTATGACAGGCGGCGGATTCGGTGGCTGCACTGTTTCCATCGTCAAGGATGAGGCTATAGAGAACTTCAAGAAGACAGTGGGTGAGAACTACAAAAAGAAGATTGGCTACGATGCTACATTCTATACTGTAGAAATTGGCGGAGGCCCACAGGTTTGCTAAGTTGGAGTGATCCGAATATTGCGAATACAAAGGAGATATGATGGAAGCTGTAAAAAAACTGGTAGCATATGCGCTTGCTACAGATCTTATTGAACAGGAAGATATAATTTATACTGTAAATTCTCTGCTCCTTACTCTCGGACTGGATGGTGCAGAGTATGAGACATCGGATATTGAGGCTCTTGCAGGTGAGATTTCCCCTGATGAAAAAGAACTCTCATCTTACCTTGAGGGTGTTCTTAAGGAAATCGATGACTTTGCTGTCTCAAAGGGACTTATAGAGAATGACAGTGTTGTATACAGAGACCTTTTTGATACGAAGGTAATGGGTCTTTTGACAGAAAGACCAAGCGCTGTAATTGCAAAGTTTAAAGAGCTTTATGAAAAAAGTCCTGAGGAAGCAACAAACTATTACTACAACTTCTCCAAGAATACTGATTATATAAGGCGTTATAGAATTGCCAGGGATATGAAGTGGATTGCGCCTTGTGAGTACGGAGATCTTGATATTACCATCAATCTTTCCAAGCCGGAAAAGGATCCCAAGGCCATTGCGGCAGCCAGAAACGCCACGCAGAGTGGCTATCCGAAGTGTCAGCTGTGCTGGGAAAATGAAGGATATTCAGGAAGAGTTGATCACCCTGCCAGAGAGAATCACAGGATAATCCCGGTGACTATTCAGGATTCCAAGTGGGGATTCCAGTATTCTCCGTATGTTTACTACAATGAGCACTGTATCGTGTTCAATTCAAAGCACATTCCGATGAAGATCGAGCATGATACTTTCTGTAAGCTCTTTGATTTTGTTAAGCAGTTTCCGCATTATTTTGTTGGCTCAAATGCGGATCTTCCTATTGTCGGCGGATCGATCTTAAGCCACGACCATTTCCAGGGAGGACATTACACCTTTGCAATGGCCAAGGCTCCTGTCGAAAGGTCTTTTACCGTAAAAGGATTTGAGGATGTAAAGAGCGGAGTTGTTAAGTGGCCGATGTCTGTAATAAGACTTTCAGCTCCTGACTATGAGAGGATCATAGCTCTTGCAGACGTAATCCTCAATAAGTGGAGAGGCTATACCGATGAAGCGGCTTTTGTCTATGCTGAGACCGACGGTACACCTCACAACACCATCACTCCGATTGCCAGAAAGCGCGGAGAGGATTATGAGCTGGATCTTGTGCTCAGAAACAACATAACAACAAAGGAGCACCCTCTGGGGGTATATCATCCTCATGCAGAGCTTCATCATATCAAGAAGGAGAATATCGGTCTTATAGAGGTAATGGGACTTGCAGTTCTTCCTGCGAGACTTAAAGGTGAGATGGCTTCTCTTAAGAAGGCTATGCTTGAAGGCACAGACCTGCGAGCTGACAAAGAGCTTGAGAAGCACGCAGACTGGGTAGATGCCTTTAAGACAAAATATGAGAAAATAGATGAATCTAATATAGATGAGATAATTCAGAATGAGATCGGAGAGGTCTTCATGCACGTTCTTGAGGACGCAGGTGTCTACAAACGCACACCCGACGGACAGGAAGCGTTCGACAGATTTATTCGCTCTCTTCCGGCTGAAGCAGTTTGAGGATTGTCTGCCTGCTGAGGGCATTTAGGTTTTTGGCGATGGGAACGAGACCGTCCAGTTTTTTCTGGATCTCGTCCTCGCTAAGACCAAGCTTTGTCTTATACAGATCAATAAGAACCCTGTAGGTTGCAGTGATATCTGTGCGGGTTTTGACGGCAAACTCTAGGACATTTGCAGCATCTTCAAATCTGCCGCGGTCATAAAGAGCCTGGCCCCACTTCTGCAGTGAGCAGACAAGAGCTGTGTAGTTCTGGTCATACTGTGTAAGAGGAGTTATATTGGCTGTGCCGTATTCAAGCTTTAGATCGGTATTGCTGATACCGGTGAGATTTACAATCTTTTCATCTTTGAGGGCGGTAAGTTCATCTTCCGCGGTCTGAAGGGCGGAATCATCGCCTGCTGTTCCGAAGGGGAGAAGGTCGAATGGAATGTGGATATACTCCAGATTTTCAAGACTCTTTTTCCTGACATTATTCGACGCGAGCTCTTTTTCCCAGAAGCTGGCTTCCTGCTCTTCTGTCTTTCTTGAGGTTCTGCGCATGAGAAGATTTACAACAATGCATATGAGTATGAAGCTTGCTAAAAAGGGGAATTTCATCTATAATATCCTTTCAGTAAAAACGTGGTGATTCCATTTACATAATATCACAGAGGAAGTATTATGAAAAAATTTTTTGGGGCCATTGGAATTGCGGTTTTGCTGATGGCACTTATCCCATCAACAAGAGCATATGCTTCGGATGGCAGACAAATCGCAAAGGGAGTGTTCATAGGACCGGTTGATGTTTCCGGTATGAGCATAAGTGAGGCAGAAAGTGCAGTTACTTCATATGTAGATGAGATTTCTACGCAGCCTGTTACCCTGGTTGTCGGTGAAGGCAAAGAGCAGCAGTTCACAGGCCTGGATATAGGACTTTACTGGAGCAACACATCAGTTGTTGAGGATGCGTATTCCCTTGGTCATCAGGGCAATGTAATAGAGAGATACAAGGCACTCAAGGACCTTCAGCATCAGAATCATACTTTTGACATAGCCTTCGGATATGAGACAGAAGCTCTCGAGAGCATAATAGCATCATGTGCAGAGGCTTATGACCAGGAGAAGATCAATTATACACTGATCAAGACTGAGGACGGTTTTAAGGTGTCTGACGGACAGACGGGATATCTTGTAGACCAGCCGGAGTCAGTATCAATTGTAGAAGATTTTATTCAGAACAAGCTCGGTGGCGGCGATAATACCGTACAGCTCTCTGTTAAGGCTGATGAGCCTCAGGGAAGCGAAGAGGAGCTCGCTCTTGTAAGAGATGTTCTGGGGACATACACAACAAGCTACAAGACATCAGGAGCATCAAGAAGTGCCAATGTTGCAAACGGATGCAGACTGATCAACGGATCAACGATTTATCCCGGAGAGGAGTTCTCCGTTCTTGATACCATTACACCGTTCACAGAGTCAAACGGGTATTTCCCTGCGGGCTCTTATCTGAACGGACTCGTTGTTGAGAGTATTGGTGGCGGTATCTGCCAGGTTTCAACAACTCTTTACAACGCAGTGCTTCTTTCAGAGCTTGAAGTTACTGAGAGACACAACCATTCAATGATCGTAACATATGTTTCTCCTTCAGCCGATGCAGCTATTGCAGAGTCCGGAGGCAAGAACTTTAAATTTGTAAACAGTACTGAGCACCCTATCTACATTGAGGGATACACTACAGAAGACAAGCATATCACTTTTACTATCTACGGTGTGGAGACAAGGCCCTCAGGTCGACAGGTTTCCTTCGAGAGCGAGGTTTTGGAGACAACTCCGGCTTCTGCTGATGAATTTGTAACAGACCCTTCTCATGGCGTTGGATATGTTGGAACACAGTCAGCTCACCTTGGCTACAAGGCGCAGCTCTGGAAGATTGTTACAGAAAACGGAGAGACTTCCAGAGAAGTTGTTAACACCAGCACATATAAGATGGTGCCTAAGATTGTTACTGTCGGAACCGCAGGAGCTGATGAGGTGGCTCTTTCACAGCTTCAGACAGCAATTGCAACAAGGGATGTCGGAACGGTCAAGGCAGTTGCAGGTGCTCTGGCAGCAGCAAGAACTGCAGCCGGAACAGAGGGGGCTGAGGCAGCCAATCAGGCAGCAGCAGATGCTGTTAATGCAGCCCATGAGCAGCTGAGAGTTCAGGCTGAGCAGGCCCAGGCACAAGCACAGGCTCAGGCTCAGGCCCAACAGCCAGAAGGCGATGCCGAATCCATCCAGACAAACTAATGCCTCCCGGAGATTATATGAGAATTGGTAAGATAACTGAGAATGCTCTTAAGCGCTCGGTTTTGAAACTGCTTAGAACAGAATATAAGGATGTTAAAAGCGCAGCTGTAGGGTCAGACTGCGCTTTTTCTTCAAGTAAAAATGCTTTCAGTTCTGTGGCCACAGTTACAGCTGGCACTTCAGATCCGGGATTTTATGCAGTTGTTAAGGCGCTTACAGGTCTTTTCTCGCAAGGTATAACACCTGACCATGTCACAGTATCTGTCATGCTTCCTGCAGATGCAGAGGAGAAGATGGTAAAAGACATCGTAAGGGGAGCCATAGCTGCATCAAAGCTCTGCGATGTTCCATATTGTGGCGGACATACAGAGGTAACCGGTGCAGTGAACAGAGCACTTGTAACAGCCTGTGCAGTCGCCGGAAGGACAGAAAGTACCCTGGTTTCATCCGGGCCTTCGGCAGGAGATGACCTTGTAGTTACAAAGTGGATAGCTCTTGAAGGCACTGCGATGCTGGCCTCAGAGAAAATGGAGGAGCTTTCCTCAAGATATCCGGTGCCTTTCATAGAAGAAGCCGGGCGCTTTAAAGAACTGCTTGATATACGAGCGGAGGCTGCAGTCGCGGTGGAGTCCTCAGTCACCGCTATACATGACGTTTCTTCAGGGGGGATTTATGCCTGCCTGTGGGAAATGTCAGAAAAAGCAGGCTGCGGACTTGAAGTGGACCTTAGAAAGATTCCTGTAAGACAGGAGACTATCGAGATCTGCGAGTTTTTTGAGGTGAATCCGTATCAGCTTACGTCGGGAGGAGCTCTTTTGATAGCTGCACCTGACGGAGAGGGGCTGGTAAGAAAGCTTGAGCAGAAGGGAATTTCTGCGGCTGTTGTAGGCGTTCTTAAGGAAGGTAATGATAAGATAATCGTTAACGGAGACGAGAAGAGATACCTCGAATCACCTCAGGCAGATGAGATACATAAGGTCTTATGACGTAATTAGTGGTATTATAGTAAATAAAGTCAGAAGGGGAGAATTATAAGAATGAGTACAAGAGAAGAAATTCTAGGTATTATTGAGAAAAACAGCCGTATAGATGTACATGAACTCAGTGTTCTTCTGGGAGCAGATGAGCTTCTGGTTGCCAATGAGCTTAAAAGCCTTGAGGATGAGGGCATCATCTGCGGATATCATACGATGATAGACTGGTCCAAGACCGATATAGAGAAGGTCAATGCTCTTATTGAAGTAAAGGTTACACCACAAAGAGGAATCGGATTTGACAGCATTGCCGAGAGGATCTACAAGTATCCGGAAGTTACCAGTGTATACCTCATGAGCGGAGGTTTTGACCTTATGGTAATCCTGGAGGGTAAGTCTCTTCATGAGGTGGCAAGCTTTGTCAGCAATAAGCTCTCTACACTTGATACGGTCCTGAGCACAGCAACACACTTTATTCTTAAGAAGTACAAGGACCATGGAACAATTCTGACCAAGAAATATGAAGACACAAGGGAGATAGTATCACCATGAGAAACCCAATCGGAAAGAAAGTAGTAGATATAAAGCCATCGGGTATCAGAAAGTTCTTTGACATCGTCCTTGAGACCGAAGGGGCTATTTCCCTTGGTGTTGGTGAACCGGATTTCGATACTCCCTGGCATATCAGAGACGAGGGTATATATTCCCTGGAAAAGGGACGTACCTTCTATACATCCAATTCAGGACTTAAAGAGCTAAGGACAGAGATATCAAATTATATATACAGGACTCAGGGAGTAAGCTATGATCCGATAAAAGAAGTCTTTGTGACGGTAGGAGGATCTGAGGCCATTGACCTTGCTCTTCGCGCAATGATCGATGAGGGCGATGAGGTACTTATCCCGCAGCCCAGCTATGTATCCTATGAACCTTGCGCAATTCTGGCAGATGCAGTTCCTGTTATCATCGAACTCAAGGAAGAGAACCAGTTTAGGTTAACAGCTCAGGAAGTTCTTGATAAGGTTACAGATAAGACCAAGATCCTGGTTCTTCCGTTCCCCAATAACCCTACCGGTGCCATCATGGAGAAGGAAGATCTTGAGGCGATCGCCAAGGTTGTTATAGAAAAAGACCTTTATGTCATATCCGATGAGATATACGGCGAACTTACATACAGCGGCAAGCATGTTTCTATTGTCTCTCTGCCGGGTATGAAAGAAAGAACGATCCTTATAAACGGATTTTCCAAGGCTTATGCCATGACAGGCTGGAGACTTGGATACGCCTGCGGACCTCAGGCTATTATGGAGCAGATGGTCAAGATCCATCAGTTTGCTATAATGTGTGCACCTACAACCAGCCAGTACGCAGCTGTAGAGGCATTGAGGAACGGCGATGACGATGTTGTCATGATGAAGGAGCAGTACAATCACAGGAGACGCTTTTTACTCAGCGAGTTTGAGAGGATCGGACTTCCGTGCTTTGAACCATACGGAGCCTTTTATGTGTTCCCGTGCATCAAGAAGTTTGGCATGAGCAGCGATGAGTTCTGCACAAGACTTCTTAAGGAAGAGAAGCTTGCTGTGGTTCCGGGAACAGCGTTCGGTGACTGCGGTGAAGGCTATATCAGAGTTTCCTACGCGTATTCCCTTGATAATCTCAAGGCTGCCATGGAGAGACTGGAGCGCTTTATCAGCAAACTCTGATATATAATGAATTAAATATCTTTAGTTAAAACTAAAAACTCCTGCTTTTGTGAGCAAAAATGCACAAAAAGCAGGAGTTTTTTTGTGAAAAAGCGAAAACATCTAAAATAATTCATTAAAATCTAAAATATTCGTTGACTTGGGATTTCTCGCACTTTAGAATTAATCATAACAAGGTGTATTAGGAGAAATTATCTGTGTATATCATGCAAGAAATGAGGAACCTACGAAGTAAAAGAGGGTACGAACTTTATCACTATAAAATCCGGAGATACTACTTTTAAGGGAATTATGGTGGAGATGACAGATGAAGCAGGAAACAACACCTTCTGCATAAGTGCGGTCGGTGATAATAATCATTCAATATGGGGAGTAAGATATGGCAAAACTAGTGATCAATGAAACAAAGAAAATGGGAGAGATAGCCCCCGAAGTATACGGACATTTCTCCGAGCATCTGGGAAGATGTATTTATGAGGGACTCTACGTCGGAGAGAACTCAGATATTCCCAATGTAAACGGTATGAGAACAGATGTGGTCGAAGCACTTAAGGAGATGCAGGTTCCGCTGCTTCGCTGGCCCGGCGGCTGCTTTGCTGATGAGTACCACTGGATGGACGGTATAGGCGATAAGTCAAAGCGCAAAAAGATGATCAATACTCATTGGGGCGGAGTAATGGAGGACAACAGCTTCGGAACTGATGAGTTCATGGAACTCTGCAGACAGCTTGGCTGCAAGACATATGTAAACGGAAACCTCGGAAGTGGCACTGTACAGGAGATGAGCCAGTGGGTTGAGTACATGACTCTGGACGGAGTATCTCCAATGGCTGACCTTCGTAAAGAGAACGGACATCCTGAGCCCTACAAGCTTGACTACTTTGCAGTAGGTAACGAGAACTGGGGCTGTGGCGGAAACATGAGACCTCAGTACTACGGAGATCTTTACCGCAGATATCAGACATATCTTCGTCAGTATAACCCTGACAGAAAGTTCAAGAAGATTGCCTGCGGAGCTAACAACAACGACTATCACTGGACAGAGGAAGTCCTTAAGACATGTTTCGATCATTCACCTGAGCACGAGCATGGCTTCATGGATCTTATTTCTCTGCACTATTATGATATGCCTTACGGTTGGGATCCCAAGGTAAGTGCTACAGAGTTTGATGATGAGTGCTATTACAGAACGCTCAACAAGGCATATGTAATGGATGAGTATGTATCAAGACACTGCGATATCCTTGATCAGTACGATCCGGATAAGAAGATTGGACTTGCAGTAGATGAGTGGGGAACCTGGTTCGAGGTTGAACCCGGAACAAATCCCGGATTCCTCTATCAGCAGAACACAATAAGAGATGCCCTGGTAGCAGGCATTACCCTCAATATCTTCAATAAGCACTGCGACAGAGTCAAGATGGCATGCATTGCACAGATGGTTAACGTTCTTCAGTCGGTAATCCTTACAGACGGAGAGAAGATGATCAAGACTCCGACATATCACGTATTTCACATGTATCGTCATCATCAGGGAGCTGAGCTTCTTGGCAGCAGCATCACAGGTGCAACCGAGATCGGTGTTGAGGACGGATTTAAGGTTCCTGATCTCACAGAATCTGTATCAGAAAAGGACGGAATCATCACTATCACGGTCAGCAATCAGTCATCTACTGATGCAAAAGAGCTTGATGTGATATTTGCTGAGAAAAAGGACTTTGAGATAGTTGAAGCTAAGCTTGTAGGCGGCGCTGACCCTCATGATCACAACACTTTTGACGATCCTGAGAAGGTAGTTGAAAAAGATTTTGAGGACTATAAGACAGACGGCGGACTTAAACTTATCATTCCTGCAGCAAGTGTAGTTGAGATTAGACTAAAATAAAAGTATAATGTTTTAATCTTATATAAAAGGGTGGGTGTTCAATATGCTGCATATCAAGTCACTGGATGAGGGGCTGGAGCTCTTTAAGGCTCTGGGTTCTGACATTCGTGTAGAGATAATCAAGATACTTCTGAATGAAAATGCCATGAACATGAATGAGCTTGCAAGTCGCCTCAATATCACAAACGGCGCACTTACAAGCCATATCAAGAAGCTGGAAGAGTGCGGAGTGGTTACTGTTTCCTCCGAGGCATCCGGCCACGGCAACCAAAAGGTCTGCTCTGTTCATCTGGACAAGATTTTAATAGAGCTTCAGGATAAACCCGAGAACGAGAATATCTATACAACGGATATTAAGGTTGGTCTTTTTGCTGACTACTGTGTTTATCCCACATGTGGTCTTGCTACAAGTAACAGACTTATAGGTGAAGTCGATGACACGAGATACTTTGCTCATCCTGACAGATATGAAGCAGATATTCTCTGGTTTACCAAGGGATATGTGGAATATGCCATTCCTAACTTTGTTCCTTCCAATCAGAAGATTGATGAGATATGTATTTCGATGGAGCTTAGTTCTGAGGCTCCCGGTGTTAACAATGTATGGCCTTCGGATATTTATTTTTATCTGAATGAGACTTTGCTGGGAACCTGGACATCACCCGGGGATTTTGGTGATGTAAAGGGCATTTTCACACCGGACTGGTGGTTTCCTAACTGGAATCAGTACGGACTTCTCAAAATGCTTGTGATAAATCACAAGGGCACATTTATCGATGGGCTTCAGATTTCAGACGTTACCATAGATCAGTTCAAGATCACCACAAAGAGTCCTCTCAAGTTCAAGCTTGAGGTTCCTGAGAATGCTGAGCATGTAGGCGGTCTTACAATCTTTGGAAGAGGCTTTGGTAATTACAATCAGGATATAAATGTTAAGATGGCTTACAGCCCTATAGAAATGCCATAAATAAAGATAAAGTAAGAGGTTAGCCGTATCGGCTAACCTCTTTTTTGACCCCCGGGACGGGGTAAGGGACTATTTTTCTTATGCACTAATCACTTGATACCGCTGATCGCGATGGGCATTTTAGATTTTTCTTAAATATTTTAATTTTTATTGTTTTACACAAAAAACTAAAGTTGTTTTTGTTAATCTATAAATGGTAATCAGTCTATTTTGGTTTCGTAGATGTTGGTCTCGAAGAATTTGTTGTATCCCTGCCATCCCGGAGTAGTGATATTCTGCAGGATCTCAGTGAAAGTTTCCATCTTGGCGTCAGTATTGTCTGCAAGGTTTAAGGCAACAGCCTCCATGATAGCTGGCTTTTTGGGTGAGCCGTACTCGAACTCTCCGTGGTGAGCTACGATGCAGTGCTGGAGCTCCTGTTTGAGCAGCTCAGGGAAGCCTTCTATATTACGGGCTTTTTCACCGACCATCTCTACACCCATTACGATGTGGCCAAGGAACTGACCTTCATCGGTGTAATCGTTGACAGGGAAGAGAGACAGCTCTTTTGTCTTACCTATATCGTGGCAGATGGCAGCTGTGATAAGAAGGTCCCTTTTGAGCATCGGATAGGCGCCTGCCATATAGATGCAGAGCCTGGTTACGCTGAGGGTGTGCTCCAAAAGGCCTCCGATAAAGCCATGGTGAACAGTCTTGGCTGCGCTTGACTTGCGGAATTTCTCTATGAAGTCCTTGTCGTTTACGAAGAACTCCTGAAGGAGCTTCTTTAAATAAGGATTTTCTACGGTGTCGATTATCCCCAGAAGCTCTTTATACATCGTGTCATTGTCCTTACTTGATACAGGAAGGAAGTTGGAAAGATCGTATTCTTCCTCAGAGCACTTTCTGGCTCTCTTGATATTGATCTGGATGGCTCCGTTAAAACTGGTAACTTCACCGAAGACATCGATGCAGTCCTGGGCATCAAATTCGTCGATACCGGCTCCTCCCGGCTCCCAGATCTTGGCATCAACTGTACCTGTCTTATCCTGGAGAATTACTGAATAATACTCCTTGCCGTTCTTGGTAGTGGCTGACTGTTTGTGCTTGCACATGTAGATGTCAGCGACCCTGTCTCCAGGTTTAAGATCCTTGATAAATTTCATAAAAACCTCATTTCTAACAATAAATTAATTGTGGGTGGCGCTTGTTAAAGTCACCTCTATTTCAAGCTCTATGTAATCATTTGGAGCCTGTCTTTTTACTGCAACAGTTATTATATCATCCGGTGAGTACTGCGCAAGCTTGGATATGAATTGCTCGTAGGATGCGACTTCTGTACCTTCTATGGCTGTAATTATGTCTCCGCTCTGGATTCCGGCCTGCATGGCAGGTGAACCAAGCTCAGTCTTGGTTATGTAGGCACCGGCAGGGATATTCTGCTGTTCCTGTATATCAGCCGGGATGGTGGTTCCGTGAACGCCAAGATATGCTCTGTTGCGACCGTTTGAGAGGTCTTCAAACAGAGACTTTAATTCTGTAATACCGATGGCGCATATGTGGTTCTGCAGATCGTCCGTGTTAAAAGACATATCGATAATGCCGATGATCTGCCCGTTTAAGTTGGCAAGAACTCCGCTTCCGAGAGTGCTTCCGTAAATGTCTGTGGTAAGCAGCTTGTAGTAGGAATCTTCAAGGTCAAGAGTTGTCTTTTCACTTGTTATTATTCCGTAGGAGATGGACCCCTGTACTCCTATAGGACGTCCGACTGCAATTACAGGAAGGCCTGTCATTGTGCCATTATTGGAGCTGCCCAGGAATGCTGTGGTAACTTTCTGTCTTGTGCTGTCTGAAAGGTTTGCACGGCTGACACTGATGACACTTATGCCTGTAACATCGTCGGTAAGTTTGATCTCGGCATTTGAAACCGCGCCATCAAAAAATGTGACTCTTATGGTCTCGGCATCACTTATTGCTGAAGACGGAACGACGATATAGTAGTTTGTCCCGTTGTTTGCTATGATCACACCTGAAGCAGATCCGCTGCTCTCAAAGGATTCGCTGAACCAGTTGGTGTCATTGGAGAGAGCCGTAACTGTTACAATGCTGCTTCCGACGCTCTGAGCAACTTCCTTAAGCGAAGTCATCATTTTGCCGTAGTCAGCGGCTGAGAAGGTGTAGGATGCGATGGCTTCATCGATCTGATCCTTCTGGTTGGCCTCAAGGTACTGGGCTTCAACCTCGGCGATGGCATGCTCGTCCGCAAACATCTCCTCCGGAGTAAGTTCGTCATTGACGTCTTCTTCCGGGAATGAGATTGGCTCGGGTTCCGGTTCCGGATAGAGCTTGTCGCTGAATACCGGCTGCAGGAACAGAAACGTGAAACACGCAACAATTCCGAATACTATCGCAAGAAAGAACGTGATAGCCGTTCTTCTTAAGAGTTTCTTTCTGTTTATGGGGCGCTGCTTTATCTTTTCGCTGATAAAACCTGTATCCGCCAATACTTCTTTTTTCTCATCCTGATTAAGAGGCATATCTTTACCCTTTCCTAATGCAAAACATTACATACATTATATTATAGATTGGCTGTAGTTGCTATTCGCAGTTTGACTCACTAGTCACGGAGCGCTTTAAATGGTAAACTGTAATTTGGACAATTATGTAAAAAGGCTGAAAATAAGGTTTTAGGAAATGAACAAAAAAGCATTACACGTACTTGAGTACGACAAAATAATAGAAAAACTCGCTGATCACGCAAGCTCGGAGCCCGGAAGAAAGCTCTGCCTTGAACTTGAGCCGTCATCTGACATTAAGGAGATAAGGAAGAACCTGCAAAAGACAAATGACGCTATTGCCAGGATCTTTAAAAAAGGCTCGGTGAGCTTTGGGGACAACAAGGAATTTGGCGGAATACTGAAGGCGCTGAAGATCGGATCGTCACTTGATATGGCATCGCTCCTTAGGCTCGCTTCTTTTTTGGATAACGTAAACAGGGTAAAGAGCTACGGCAGACCTCCAAGAGATGATGAGGCGGGAGATTCGCTCACTGAGTCTTTCCAGATGCTTGAGCCACTTACCTTTGTGTCGGCTGAAATCAGAAGATGCATCGTATCGGAAGATGAGATGAGCTCTGATGCAAGTCCTGCGCTTAAGCACATAAGGCGCGGAATGATGCTGGCGGGTGATCGTATTCATGAACAGCTGAACAAGATGATCAACGGCCCTCTCAGAACTTACCTTCAGGATGCAGTGGTAACAGTCAGAGGCGACAGATACTGTATCCCGGTTAAGGCTGAGTACAAATCCCAGGTAAACGGTCTGGTCCATGACCAGTCATCCTCGGGATCAACGCTCTTTATTGAGCCGGCAGCAGTTGTTGAGCTAAATAACAAGATCCGCGAGCTGGCACTTCAGGAGAGCGCCGAGATCGAGAAGATTCTTATGGAGCTGAGTCTTTCTGTGGCTGAGCATGTTGATGCCATAAGATATAACTGTGAGATCATGACAGACCTCGACTTCGTCTTTGCCAAGGCGTCCTACGCTCTGGAGATAAATGCGATAACTCCTGTATTTAATGAGCAGCACATTTTTGATATCAAGAAGGGAAGACATCCTCTTATAGCAAAAGACAAGGTGGTGCCCATTGACGTATACGCCGGCCGGGATTTTGACATGCTGATAATAACGGGACCAAATACCGGTGGTAAGACAGTAACATTAAAGACGGTAGGTCTTTTGACATTGATGGGACAGGCGGGGCTGGCGATTCCTGCCGGGGACAGGTCGGAACTGTCGGTGTTTGAAGAAGTCTACGCAGACATCGGAGACGAGCAGAGTATTGAGCAGTCTCTTTCAACCTTCTCATCACACATGACAAACACGGTGGCAATTCTTGAGAATGCCAATGAGAACAGCCTGTGTCTCTTTGATGAGCTTGGTGCAGGAACAGACCCTACTGAGGGAGCGGCTCTTGCGATCGCAATCCTCAATGACCTTCACAAGAGGAAGATAAGGACGCTGGCTACGACTCACTACTCAGAACTCAAGGTCTATGCACTCAACACCAAGGGTGTTCAGAACGCAAGCTGTGAGTTTGATGTGGAGTCGCTTAAGCCAACATACAGACTGCTCATCGGCCTTCCCGGCAAGAGTAATGCCTTTGCGATTTCTTCCAAGCTGGGACTGCCCGACAGGATCATCGAGGCGGCCAGTGAGCAGATAAGCACAGAGGACAAGCGCTTTGAGGATCTTATAGCAGATCTTGAGATGAGCCGTAAGACAATCGAGAATGAGCGCCTTGAGATAGAGCAGTACAAGAAGGAAGCCGAGGAACTGCGCAGACAGCTTGAGCAGAAGAATGACAAGCTCGACAGGCAGAAGGAAGACATCCTGCGCGAAGCACATGAACAGGCAAGGCAGATCCTCCAGGAAGCCAAAGACGTTGCCGACGAGACCATCAAGGTATACAGAAAAGCCGGTCCAAATGCTTCAATGCAGGACCTTGAGAGAACAAGGACAAAGCTCAATGAGAAGATATCTGATAAGAACAAAGCTATCTCCCAGAAGAAAGAGCTTCCTGCCGACCACAAGATACTCAAGGAATCTCAGCTTAAGCTCGGCGAAAGCGTCAAGATAGTATCCATGGGGCTTAAGGGAACCATCTCATCCAAGCCTGACAAAGACGGAAATCTATTTATCCAGTGCGGAATCATGAAGACCAAGGCCAACATAAGAGACCTTGTGCTCATAGGAGATGAGGATCCAAAGGCTGCCATGAAGAAGTTCTACGGAAGAAACACTGCCGGCAGCGGCAAGATGGACCTTTCCAAGGCTTCAACCATCAGGACGGAGATCAATCTTATAGGAAAAAACAGCGATGATGCAGTCGCTGCTTTGGATAAATACCTGGACGATGCTTACATGTCACATCTCAATAACGTAAGAGTTGTCCACGGCAAAGGCACAGGAGCTTTGAGACAGGCTGTGCATCAATATCTTAAGGGGGTGCCCTATGTGAAATCCTTTAAGCTGGGTGAGTTCGGCGAGGGAGACGCAGGGGTTACAATAGTTACTTTTATTAAGTAAGAGGGGAACGGTAAAATGGTTAGCAAACAGAAAATCTTAATCGTAGATGATGACAATAACATTGCAGAGCTTATATCTCTTTATCTGGTAAAAGAGTGTTTTGAGACCAAGATCTGCAACGACGGCGAGACAGCCATCAATACCTTTGATACTTTTAAGCCAAATCTTGTACTCCTTGACCTGATGCTTCCGGGGATTGACGGATATCAGGTCTGCAGAGAACTTCGCACCAAGAGTCAGGTGCCTGTGATCATGCTCTCTGCCAAGGGAGAGGTTTTTGATAAGGTTCTCGGACTTGAGATGGGGGCTGATGATTACATGGAGAAGCCCTTTGATTCAAAAGAGCTTGTGGCAAGAGTAAAAGCTGTCCTCAGAAGATACAAACCACAGGTTCAGGAGGTTCAGGAGTCTGATGACAAGGTTGTAAGATACCCTGACCTTGAGATCAACATGACCAACTACTCAGTAACATATATGGGCGAGAGAGTTGACATGCCTCCCAAGGAACTGGAGCTTTTGTATTTCCTTGCTGCATCTCCAAATCACGTATTTACAAGAGAACAGCTCCTTGACCAGATCTGGGGCTATGAGTATATCGGAGATACCAGAACAGTAGATGTTCATATCAAAAGACTTCGTGAGAAGCTAAGTGACCACGAAAATTGGAGACTGGCTACCATCTGGGGAATCGGTTACAAATTTGAGGTACAACAGTAAATGAAACGGACCCTTTACATCAAATTTCTGCTGGCATATCTTTTGTTCGGCATATTTGGTTTTATCGTGGTTGCTACCTTTGTGTACGGAATGACCTTTGACCGCTTGAGGCGTGATAAGGCAGATAACATGTATCAGGTTGCAACACAGATTGCCAACACTTATGCGGCGGATCTTTACAACGCGGAGACGTCCCTTGATACTGTGCACGGAGAACTGTCTTCTCTGTCCAAGTACATGGACAACTCCCCAATATGGATTGTCAATCCTTCAGGCCGACTGGTTCTTGATTCCTCCAGGAAGCTGGATCCGGGAAAAGAGGTTGTGATAGCGGGATTTGATCCTACAGTCATCGGTTCAAGTTATTACACCACCGGGGATTTCTGGGGCTCTTTTAACCAGGATATGCTCAGCGTGTTTGCGCCGATAACAGCCAATTACAAGGTGCAGGCTTATGTTGTAATCCACACATCGATGGCTGCATTGGAGAAAAAAGCCAATACCTTCCTCAATATATCTTACCTGATGCTGATAGTTCTTTTCCTGCTGTCCCTTATAATCCTTATCTTCTTCACAGAGCTGGTGTACGTGCCGCTTCGCAAGATCACCAAGGCAACAGAGCAGTACGCAGCCGGAAATATGGGTTATGAGTTCTCGGTGGAGTCGGAGGATGAGATGGGTTATCTGGCAGCTTCCCTGTCCTACATGGCAGGTGAGATCGCCAGGCAGGAGGATGACCAGAAAAAGTTTGTAGCCAATGTTTCCCACGACTTCAGATCGCCACTTACCTCCATCAGAGGTTATCTTGTGGCAATGCAGGACGGAACGATCCCAGAGGAGATGCATGAGAAGTATCTCGGGATTGTTATCAATGAAACTGACAGACTGACCAAGCTCACCAATGAGCTGCTTACGCTGAACAACATGAGCAGTAAGGGAATGCTCCTTGATAAGAGCGACTTTGACATAAATGCTGTGATCAGGAAGGTTGCCGAGTCCTTCGGCGGAAGCTGTATGGACAAGAACATATCCATAGAACTGGTTCTGACCGATGACAAAATGCTGGTAAATGCTGACGTTGACAAGATACAGCAGGTGCTCTACAACCTGGTGGATAATGCCATCAAGTTCAGTCATCACGACTCATCCATCAAGATCGAGACCACGGAGAAGCACAGCAAGGTCTTTGTTTCCGTCAAGGATAGCGGTATCGGAATTCCCAAAGAGGATCAAAAGCTCGTCTTTGACAGATTCTACAAGTCCGATGCCTCAAGAGGCAAGGACAAGAAGGGCACAGGCCTTGGCCTTTCAATTGTAAAAGAGATCATCAAGGCCCACGAAGAGAATATCAATGTTATCAGTACTCAGGGCGTCGGAACAGAGTTTATCTTTTCTCTGCCAAAGTCCGCTGTGATGGATGCTGATGACGAGGAGTAATAAATGCATATAGTACTGCACCAGCCGGAGATTCCGCAGAACACCGGCAATATCGGAAGAACCTGTGTGGCAACGGGAACAAGTCTTCACCTTATAGAGCCTTTGGGTTTTCGCCTCGGGGAAAAAGAGCTAAAGAGAGCCGGGATGGATTACTGGGATAAGCTCGATGTTACAAGATACATGGACTATCGGGAATTTATGGAGAAGCACCCCGGGGCTAAGATATGGTACGCCACCACCAAGGCAAAGCGCACCTACGCCGAAGTGTCTTTTGGCATGGACGACTTTATCATGTTCGGAAAAGAGAGCGCAGGAATCCCTGAGGAGATCCTGGTTGACAACGAGGAGACCTGTATCAGGATACCGATGGGTGAGGATATAAGATCGCTGAATCTGTCCAACTCTGTTGCGATTGTGCTCTACGAAGCCTTAAGGCAGAACGACTTTGCCGGGCTTGAGAGAGAAGGCGAGCTTCACAGACTGCATTGGCGCAGCGAAAAGCGATGACTTGGCGAAGTTCTTTTGAGCTTAGTCAGAGCTTTGTTCTGGCGAACGTAGTGAGAGCAGAACTTCCTTGTGAGAGGTTATAAATGGGAAAAGAAAATTTTCTTTATAAGAAGGACGATGTTCTGACCGTGGACATCGTCGATATCGGAAACGACGGAGAGGGCATAGGCAAAATAGATGGCTATACCCTCTTTATTAAAGATGCGGTAATTGGCGACAAGGTCAGCGCCAAGGTCATGAAGGCCAAAAAGAATTACGCTTATGCGCATCTTGAAAAGGTCCTGGAGGCTTCTTCGTTCAGGCAGGAAGCTAAGTGCCCCATTGCCCGTCAGTGCGGCGGATGCCAGATCCAGAACATGACCTACGAGAGGCAGCTTGAGTTCAAGCAGAACAAGGTCAGGAACAATATAGTGCGCCTGGGTGGCTTTGACGAGGCTTTCGTTGACAGCGTAATGGAGCCGATCATTGGCATGGAGGAGCCTTGGAGATACAGGAACAAAGCCCAGTACCCGATCGGCACAGGCAAGGATGGAAAGCCAGTTGCCGGCTACTATGCAGGAAGAACCCATAGCATCATTCCTGTTGAGGACTGTCTTATCGGGGTAAAAGAGAACCGGGAGATCCTTGACGTTATCCTGGCCCATATGGAGAAATATAAGATTTCTGCCTACGACGAGGCCAGTGGAAACGGGCTTGTCAGGCATGTGCTCATAAGGAAGGGCTTTGCTAGTGGTCAGATCATGGTGTGTCTGGTGATCAATTACAGAGCCGGCAAGAAAGAAGGCAGCCGGGGGTCAGGGGATGGCAGTGCAAAAGAATATATCCCGGGGCAGCAGGCATTGGTGGAGGCGCTTTTGTCTGTGCCAGGAATGACCTGTATATCCGTCAGTATTAATACAGACAGAACCAATGTCATAATGGGACATGAGATCCATACCGTTTGGGGAAGGGATACCATATCCGATACCCTGTGCGGCCTTGAGTTTGAGATTTCGCCTTTATCTTTTTATCAGGTTAACCCTGTTCAGACGGAAAAGCTCTATGGACAGGCCATAGAGTATGCAAATCTTACGGGAAAAGAGACAGTCTGGGACCTTTACTGCGGAATCGGAACAATCTCTTTATCCATGGCAAAGGCAGCAGGCCATGTCTACGGCGTAGAGGTTATACCGGATGCCGTGGAGGATGCACAGCGCAATGCTAAGAGGAATGGACTTGTTAATGCAGACTTCTACTGTGGTAAGGCAGAGGAAGTCCTACCTGAATTCTATGAAAAGAAGAGATCCGGGGCTGATGGAGCTGCCCTGTCAGAGTCAGCTCTTCATCCCGATGTCATCGTAGTAGATCCGCCTCGCAAGGGGTGCGATGGCGCCTGCCTTGAAACCATGCTCAAAATGCAGCCGGATCGCATCGTCTATGTCAGCTGCGACTCCGCAACTCTTGCAAGAGACCTCCGAATCCTGTGCGACGGCGGCTATGAGATAAAGAAGGTGCGCCCCTGCGATATGTTCAGCTGGAGCGTACATGTGGAGACTGTTGTTCTTCTGTCCCAACAAAAGCCAGATGATCATATTGAGA
>CAMORK010000034.1 GCA_946623755.1 uncultured Butyrivibrio sp.
CTCTTAATGATACACTATTCTTACTTTAATAACTATCTAAATGACATTGGGACGGGGTCAGGGGGTCATTTTTGGTCCCTGGGGACGGAGTCAAGGGACCAAAAAAAATGACCCCTTGACTCCGTCCCTAGGGGCCAAAATTTTTAAGCTGCTTTGTGGGTGGTGAAGACTCTGACAGAGTCAAGGAGATGCTGATGGTGGACCTTTTTGGCATCGAACCCGACTGATGTGAAGGCCATCTGCATGATCGGGCCGGTTGCGAAGGCACAGATAAGGGTTCCGATACCTACGGGTCCGCCAAGGAGCCATCCGATAAAGGTGGCAAGACTGAGAAGTGTTATGCTGACTGCTCCGATAGGGATCCTGCCGGCACGTTTTGCAAGAGCAACAAGAAGCGTATCTCTTGGGCCACAGCCGAGAGAAGCACTCATATAGGTGTACTGGGTGTAAGCCATGATAATAAGGCCAAAGATCATGACAGGGATCCCTGTATCAAGGCCATCGCACTTAGGTACAAGATTTATCCTGTTAAAAAGATCAACCGACTTACCAACCACGAAGGCATCGATAAACATTGCTATTCCGATGGGCTCTTTTAACGCAATATCAATTCCAAGTATCGCATACGAAACCGCAACCGAAGCTGTTCCGTACAGGATGCCGAAGGTATTTGAAAGCCCAAGGTTCAAAACATCCCAGGGACCGGCTCCGATATTGGCCTGGATCGTAAGGTAAACACCAAATCCATTTACAAAAAGACTTACTGCAGCAATTACCATATTAAGCAATATATCTCTGCTTGTTCTGTTCTCTTTTAATCTACTATTACTAAACATTTCCATTTACTTTCTAAACTAAACTCATATACTACAAAAATCACTTGGTACAAAATCAGTACCAAATCCGGAATAGATTATAGCACAATTAATTCTTTTGAGATATTTTATCAACGAAACGCCTTGACTGCGGCTCTCAGAAAAGATATTGTTAGCATATGCTAACCCATTCAGCAAAAGGAGGAAAGTATGAGTAAAATAGCGGTAGTATATTGGAGCGGTACAGGTAACACACAATCAATGGCAGAAGCTGTCAAGGCAGGTGCTGAGAGCAGCGGAGCTTCAGTTGATATGTTCACACCGGCAGAGTTTAATTCATCACTTGTTTCCGGATATGATGCAATAGCTTTCGGATGCCCTGCCATGGGTGCGGAAGTTCTTGAAGAGACAGAATTTGATCCGATGTTCACATCGATCGAAGGATCTCTTTCCGGAAAAAAGGTTGTTCTCTTCGGTTCTTACGGATGGGGAGACGGCCAATGGATGCGCGATTGGGAGGACAGATGCAAGTCAGATAACGCAACACTTGTCACAGACAGCGTTATCGCCAACAACGCTCCTTCAAGTGATGACCTGGAGAACTGCTCAGCTCTCGGAAGAGCAATTGCATAATTTATAAAAGGCATCAAAGATTTGCACAAATCTTAAGCACAAATCATGTAAATGGCCGGGCTTCTGATCTTACAGAAACCCGGCCCTCCTCTTTTTATCCGATTCCTTATTCAATGTTCTTAAGTGCCACATCCAGTGGAATTCTCTTGATCCTCGCAAAATCGATCAGCGATACAAACGCATATCCAATGAGCAGATAAAGCACCGCCAGTACCATGGATGACCGATTCATATAGAAAGCAAAATATCCGTCCATCTGCAGCATAAATGCATGGAATATCCACACCATCAGGTAGTAGCCGGCCACAAAGGCTATGGCTGCAAACAGCACCACCACAATGGCTGTCGGGATGATGTAAAGCGATCCGATCTCTCCGTTTTTGAATCCCAGGATCTTGACCATTGAGATAGAGTGTTCATTCCTTTCAATGATGATCTTAGCCAAAAGATATATCAGCGAAGCCGACAGTACTATAAGAGCATTTTTGAATACTCCCATAAATCCGCCCATTGAGTGCATCAGCTGATTGGTGACCTTTAAAATATCCTCCGAAGTAATTACCGTAGCAATGTACTGATCATCTATATCAGTGATCTCTTTTCTTGAAAAATACCCCGAGAAGTCGTCGCTGTCTTTCTCAAACGCCTTATTAAAGCTGTCTGCATCAAGAAATGCTGCAATTCCTCCATCATAGTCAACCACACCCAAAACGCTGAACTCATATGACTTATTCTCATACTCCTCGTGGAGTGTTATCACATCGCCCGCCTTAAGTCCGAATTTCTTTGAAAAGGCACTTGAGATATACAGTGCATCTTTCGAGGTGTCTTTTCCCAAAGAAATATAATCACTTTCCTCACTGATTCCGTACACCGTTACGCTCTCGTCTCCACCGCTTCCCATTCCCTCCCGGAAGGTGCTGCTCTTCTTGGGATACATGAGCTCGGTCATGCTAAAGCGCTCCGCAGACTCTTCGTCAGTCTCTATGATATTTCCATCGTCATCTTTATTGCCCATGAGCATGTACTGATATTCAGCAAACATCATGTCCGGAGCCTCTTTTGCATAGTGCTTTAATGAGTCCGGAAGGCCGAAGGCAAAGCACATCATGAGTTCAATGAAGATAACTCCGAATATGAGCACCAGATAGTTCGGTATATTCTGGAACAGGATCCTAAGTCTGAACCTCTTTAAGAACGACCATCTTGGAAGCCTCATTGCCTTTGTCCTTCTTGTCTTAACAAGGTCGTGGCGCAGGAACTTCAAGGGACTTAGCTGCAGCTTTTTCACGATGACAAAAAGATTTATGAAAAACATGAGCAGCAGCGGAATGATCGTGGTCTTTATAAGCGCCGTGTTGCTCCAGACCGCATGGCACTTGGGAAGGCTGTAGCTGTTGAAATAGAGATATATCGCCAGATCCTTGAAGGCCGTGTACCCCAGGATGTTTCCGATCACAGCTCCGATCAGAGTTACGATGACCGGCATGGACATGTAATGTACCACAAGCTCTGATCTGCTGTAGCCCGAAGCCCTAAGGGTCCCGATGACCGATGCCTCTTTTTCTATCGTATTGCTGATGATAATTGCAAATATAAACGCAATGACGCCAATGAGTATGTAGCACAGGATACTGGCGCCCACTGAATCTCCCTCGATATCAGTCACCGCGAAATTGCTTGCCTGTCTCATATACTCAGGAAGATAATCCTCAATTTCATTGTCATAAACAAGAGTCTGTGTGATCAGCGCCTTCATGAAATTCTCTGAGTAATCCTTCTGCTCCACCTTTGACTCGGGCGCCTTATCATACTTATAGGCATAGCAGTAATGCACCCTTGATTTAAGCTGACTAAACGCCTCAGGCGTCACCATACCAACATCAAACCCGAAAGCATCAAACATCAGATCCGTGTTGGACTCGTGGAGCGTAAGATAGTTGACATACGAAAGAAGGCCAACCACCTTGAACTCTTTACCACCAATGCTGATAGTATCGCCAAGAGCCACTCCAACGTTGTCAGCGTGCATCCTGTCAATTGCAATCTCGTCATCCGCCTCGGGTGCCCGTCCTTCGTTAAAAGAGGCTTTGTCTATCTCCGAGTCACTCTTATAAATCCTTATAGTGGCATCTTCTGCGCCGTCGCCGTTGTTATCCTCAGGCTCTTCCCTGTAGAAATGCTCGTATATTTTAACCGGGACCGGAGTAAATTCATCATTAAGGTTGTATCTGTCTGCGACTTCGTCCCACTCCTCATCAACCTTTTTTACCACTTCTTCATGGGCTTCATCGTAGGCCTCATCTATGGCTTTCCTGTACTCTTCCGACTCCTTTGCTTCTTCAATTGCTTTGTCAAAAGAGCTTTCAATGGCCGCATCGATCTGCCCCTTGATCAGCTCTTCATCAGTAATTCCAAACGCTGCACACTGCGCCCTTACAGCTTCCTCTATCTTTTCAGTCACCTGCTCATTCAGCTCATCTTCAACAGCCTCAGCCACCTTTTTGTCGGCTTCCTTGTTACCTTTGTCGATGTAGTAGCTTCTTACATCAGCTTTTTTGCCCGAGCTTATATCATCAAGAAGATCCTCAGACGCCCTCCCGGACAGCTCAAAGCTTCCGTCTTCAAGATTCAGCTCCTGTCTTCCTGCATAAACTGCCGCCAGCATGCTGTCATGTCCGACATACATCCCTGATATAACTCCGATCATGATGACCATAAAAACTATGATAACGAGATACTTGTGCCAGTCGGACTTAAGCTCTCTGGGGATCCTTTTGATAAGAGGATTCTTCATAGCATCCACCTCCTACCATTCCAGATCCATTGCTGAGATCTTGTTTTCGTTAATATCATTATGGCGCACCACACCATCTCTAAGCTTGATGACATGATCAGCCATGTTTCTGATTGCCTCATTGTGGGTAACCATGATCACGGTGCTTCCAAACTTGTTGTTACAATCCTCAATGAGAGCCAGTATTTCTTTTGACGTCTTGTAATCCAATGCTCCGGTAGGTTCGTCGCACATCAGGATGTCGGGATTCTTAACTACCGCTCTTCCTATCGATACCCTCTGCTGCTGTCCGCCTGATAACTGGTTGGGATACTTGTACTTGTGCTTCTGAAGTCCAAGTGTCGTCAGTACTTCCTCTACATCCAGCGGATTGTCGGAGAGATAAGCTCCAACCTCAATGTTCTCTTTAACGTTCAGATTCGGGATCAGATTGTACATCTGAAAAACATATCCCAGGTGCTTTCTCCTGTACAGAGTAAGCTCTTTTTCATTCATCTCTTCAAGCTTGTCACCGTTTATGCTGACAAATCCTTCATCAGGCGTATCAATGCCTCCGATGATGTTGAGCAGCGTTGACTTTCCTGATCCGGACGGCCCTAAAAGAACGCAGAATTCACCCTTTTTCACGGTGAAATTCATTCCTCGAAGTACGTCCTGTCTGGCCTCTCCGGTGCCAAAACTCTTCTTTAAATCTTTGATTTCCAGAAACTGTTCACTCATAATTCCTCCTCATAACACAAAAGTTGCCTATTGCTAACAGAATTATAATACGCTATAATTGCGTTAGCAATAGCTAACATTCCGAAAAAAATTTGGGGAGTCAAGTAAATGCCTGACAATATCATAGTTGAGAACTGTTCTCCCACGCTTGCCGGGATAAAAACAGGGAACATCTTTACAATAGACAGAAGTCTTATTTCTGATATAGGCGAAGAATTTCGCGAACTTAATCAGTGCTTTGCAGGCAAGGGTCTGCGCGCAATTCCTCTTAAAATTTCTGAAAAAAATGTCCTTATCTATCTTTACAGACCCGACAAACTAAAAGCAGATCTTTCCTGCAAAGAAGCCAGAGATATCCTGCTCTCAAAGGGATACAGCTGCGAATCTGTCGAGAGCGACATCGTCCATCTCATCAGACAGATTTGCAGTCAGAAAACTTTCCCTCATGAAATAGGTCTTTTCCTGGGCTATCCTCCCGTGGATGTAAAAGGCTTCATGGAAGATACCAGAAAAGGCGTCAAATGCGTGGGATACTGGAAAGTCTACGGAGACAAAGAGCAGGCGGAAAAGACCTTTTCCAGCTACAAGAAATGTACAGAAGTATATAAAAAGTGCCTGTCCGGAGGCAGACACTTATCTCAGATGATTGTTAATACTACAATAAACAGATGCGTCGCATCTTAAAGAAAGGCTGACATGAGTAACGAATACGTCATTTCCCTGCTTAAAGAGAAGGGATTCAGGATCACAAAGCAAAGAAAACTAATAATAGATATCATTCTTGGCAGTGATGGTGCTTCCTGCAAAGAGATATATCACAAAGTCATTTCAAAAGACAGCACCGTCGGCACCGCCACAGTCTACCGTATGATCAGGCTCCTTGAGGATGTCGGGATCCTGAAACACGTCGACATGATCACGCTTACCGGCAAATACTAGACAGCTCAAAATTCCATCTGACAACCAGCCTTCATCCGGTATATCTTATCGCAGAGTAATTTCTTCTCTCTTACACCTTGCAATAGCTATCTGTCACCTTGTAGCCAAGGTCCTCGATCTCTTTTGTGATAACCTCATCATCTATATCCTGCTCGTAACGAACAACGGCCTCTTTTTTGCGAAGATTGACCTTGGCCGATACTCCGTCCAGTCTGTTAATGGTTCGTTTTACCCTGTTCGAGCAGTTTTCGCAGTGCATTCCATCTATCTTAAAGACCCTGGTTTTTATTATGGGGCCTGAGAGCTTTTTATCGGGTTCCTTCTTAACGGAATCGCTGCCTCCGCAGCAGCCGCCCTCGCCCTTAAGATGCTTGATGCATCCCTTAAGAGCCACAAAAATCACCACCGCCAGTATAACAATAACAATTACATTTGAAAGCATATAAGTTCCTCCTGTGGACTTTTATCCACGCTGATTTGACTGCATTTCGTTAGCAATCTCTAACAATTATATCAGCCGCACGCGGTTTTGAACACCTCTGATTTTAATGAGAAATCTTCTCATTTTCATAAGCCCTTACTGTATTACTTTCAAAAATTCAATGTTATATAATTAATAATTACCTATAAAACCAATTTATATGCACGTTGATAGGTGCGTGCGGAAAGGAAACAAAAAATGATCAAATGGAATACAATCGGAAAGGTTGCCTGCGGATTTCTGCTCGGAACAGCCGGCGTCAAAGTTCTTGGAAGCAAGGATGCCAAGAAGTGCTACACACATCTGACAGCTGCTGCATACCGCTGCAAAGACTCAGTGATGGAGACTTATACAACCATTAAGGAGAACTGCCAGGATATAAATGCCGATGCAAAAGAGATAAACGAGGAGCGCTACGCCAAGGAAAGAGAGCAGGAAATTGCCGATGCAAAGGCTGTTCTTGAAAGAGCAGAGGCAGAAGCCTAAGAGCGCCTGAGAGCGAGGCAATATATGAAATGTAAGATACTCCACGAATCAAAAGACAGAATGAGAGTCCATGTATACAGGTCACACATGACCCCGGCCGAGGCAGACAGGCTGGAATACTACCTGGGCTCTTTTGACTATGTAAAAAAGGCGAGCGTCAGCGAACGCACATCAAACGCCATCATATACTATGATGACAGGCACAGGGAGGATATACTCTCCGCCTTCTCTTCCTTTGACATTGTAAGCACAGAGGTATCTGTTCCCGAGCATACAGGAAGAGAGCTTCGCATAGAATACGAAGACAGAATGTTCTTCCACATTGCGCAAAAGCTCATCAGACAGCTGATCATTCCAACTCCCGTAAGGCATGCAATAGTACTGTTTAAATCCATCCCTTACATTCTGAAAGGCCTTAAGACACTTCTGGAAGGCAAGCTCGAAGTCTCGGTTCTTGATGCGACCAGCATTGCAGTTTCGCTCATCCGCGGTGATTATGATACGGCAGGAAGCGTTATCTTCCTTCTGAAGGTCGGTGACATCATGGAGGAGTGGACACACAAGAAGTCCGTTGATGATCTTGCAAGAACCATGTCCCTCAATGTTGATAAGGTCTGGATGCTCAGCGATGACGGCCAGGAAATTCTGGTCAATATCTCTGATGTCAAAGAAGGTGACAGCATTATTATCCGCACCGGAAGCATGATCCCTCTGGACGGAGCTGTAATGCGCGGCGAAGCCTCCGTAAATCAGGCTTCCATGACCGGTGAGTCAGCCCCTGTCCATAAGAGCACAGATGCACTTGTCTACGCCGGAACCGTTGTCGAAGAGGGCGAACTGACAATAACCGTGCAAAAGACACATGGACTTGGCCGGTATGATCGAATAGTCGCCATGATCGAAGAATCCGAAAAGCTCAAGTCAGAAACCGAAGCAAGAGCATCCCATCTGGCAGACAGGCTTGTTCCCTACACCTTCGGAGCAACTCTTTTAACCTGGCTTATCACCCGGAATGCGACAAAGGCAACTTCAATCCTGATGGTAGATTTCTGCTGTGCACTCAAGCTTTCAATGCCCATTGCTGTACTCTCAGCAATGCGAGAAGCCGGTGATCACAAGATTTCCGTTAAGGGCGGTAAGTTCATGGAAGCTGTTGCGGATGCAACAACAATTGTCTTTGACAAGACCGGTACTCTTACCCACGCCAATCCAAAGGTTAACGATGTGGTTACTTTCGGTGATAACGACAAAGACGAAATGCTAAGACTTGCAGCGTGCCTCGAGGAACACTACCCCCATTCGATAGCCAACGCTGTTGTAAAAGCAGCTGATGAGCAGGGACTTACACACGAAGAGAAGCACACCAAAGCCATATACATCGTGGCTCATGGAATTTCCAGTACCATAGACGGCAAGAAGGTCTGCATAGGCAGTCATCATTTTATCTTCGAAGATGAGGGATGCACTGTTCCGGAATCGGAGCAGGATAAATTCGATAAGCTTCCCGATGAGTACTCCCATCTGTACATGGCTATCGGCGGCACATTATCGGCAGTAATACTGATTGAAGATCCCATCAGAGCCGAAGCTCCGGCAGTTATTCAAAAGCTCAAGGAAGTCGGTTTTGAAAATGTGGTCATGATGACCGGTGACAGCGAAAGAACAGCAAGATCTGTAGCTGCCAAAACAGGCGTGACAAGGTACTTCTCGGAAGTACTTCCCGAAGACAAGGCAGCTTTCATCAAAGCCGAGCATGAAGCCGGCAGAAAAGTGGTAATGGTTGGTGATGGTATAAACGACTCTCCCGCTCTTTCAGAGGCCGATGCCGGCATTGCTGTCAGTACCGGTGCATCAATTGCGAGAGAAATCGCCGATATCACCATTTCATCAGAAGACCTCTCAGGTCTTATAACTTTAAAGAAATTAAGTGCAAAGCTTATGGACAGGATTGATTTCAATTACAGGACCATCATAGGTTTTAACTCACTCCTGATCCTTCTTGGCATGTTCGGAGTCCTTACTCCGACGGCCACATCTCTTTTACACAATACTTCTACAGTAGCACTGGGTATAAGAAGCATGACCGATCTACTTGAGTAATACCTCATACATCTCGCCCATGTTCTTAAACCCGCCCTCCGGCAGGCAGGAACTGCAACTGCTGCAGCCATCGCTGCTACAGCCACCGCAGTTTCCGCCACAGCGCACTCCATTCTACTGTGCTTCGTTTTTTCAATGTCAAAACAGCATTTTTAGCTCTTTTAGCAACGGATTTGATTGTTTATCGGGAATTACTTATCAGAAAAGACTCAGCTGCTCGTAGTCACTGCTGCGCTCAAGCTCAGACATTGGCTCTTTTAACATGTCGAGAGCTGCCGCAGCATCTGTCAGATAGTCCTGTGCATTTACTGCACCGATCATCACGGGCATGCGATCGTGGACCGGTTCCATGGACTTGTTGGCCGCAGTTGTTAATATGACAAAAGAGTCTTTGTTGGCGCTAAGATCGTAGAATCCCGCCAGATACATGGGCTTTCCGTCAGTTCTTTTGAAGACAAATCTGGTCTTGTCCCTGTCCCATTCATAAAAGCCTGCTGCTGGAAGAAGGCATCTTCTGCGCATGATGCTCTCGGAGAACATTGGCTTATCGGCCACTGATTCGGCTCTGGCGTTGATGATGAGCTTGCCGTCGGAGCCCTTCAGCCCCCAGAAGAGGTCCTGCACGTCAGTTACTCCTGCGCTGCTTTGCGCGCCGCTGTTTCCGGCGCTGCTGCGGCTTCTGACAATCCCGGGCAGCATCATGCCGGGAGTCGCATCACCAAGCCGCGGACTAACAGACCCGGGCCGGAGTCCGAGCTCTTTTTCCACCTCATCTGCAGTTCTGTCACCAAAAAAGTACCTTCCGCACATGCTCAATCCTCCCCTACGAGGTGAACAATCTCCGCCACATGCCCTGTTGCAGGCAAAAACTTGTCAAAAATATCCGATGTCTTTATCTTGAGGCTCGATGTGTTTACGCATGGATGGCATCCTATGTACTCACCGGCCTTGACGTCCTCATCAACAAGGAGCCTTACGGCGTGGTCCTTGTCATTCATAAGCCCCATCACGCTTACCGCGCCAGGTTCTATATCCAGGTATTTCAGCATATCTTCTGCTTCCGCAAAAGATAGTCTGGCAGAACCAATCTGATTCGAAAGCTCTTTTGTCTTGAACTTCTTGTCCCCGGGCATCAGAAGAAGGTAAAAAGCGGTCTTCTGCCTGTTGCACAAAAAGAGATTCTTGCACATAAGTGTGCCCAGTGCTACATCTATGGCCTCGCAGGCCTCCATTGTCATTGCCGCTTCGTGATCGACTCTTTCGTACTCAATGCCAAGCTTATCCAGCATGTCGTAAACTCTGATCTCCCTGTCAAGCCTTCCCTCGGGGCTTTCGGGTCTCCCAACTACTAATTCCATGACTCCCATCTCCTCTGCTTTCATGTTCCTTTATTCCATTCCGCCTTGTATTCATCAGCTTTCTTACGCTTCTGCCCCCTCATAGAGCTCTTCTCCTGTCCCCCCGGCTTGTACTTCACATTCACATCTTATATCCGCAATCTGCCTTCTCAGGCCCGTCTACACCGGATTCGTAGTGTGCTCTGAATTCCATGTTGATCTCGCGTATCTCTTTCTTACCGTCAATATAGTCCTGATACATATCAGCAAGACCGGACATGCATCCGTCGCAGGATCCGCTGATGTTCCCGATGGACTCGGCAACAATGCGCTCTCTTTCTTCTCTTGTTGTGTCTTTTATAAGAATTGAACTCATACTCAATTTCCCTTCGTTTATCAAAATTACAGCAGTCTCTTATATATATCCAGCATGCTCTCTATCTGGTACTTAAGGAGCCACGCTGCGTTGTTGTACTCGGTGGTCTCCTTGATCACATCCAAAAGTCCCGGATAAAACTCCTCAGTCTCTTTTATCATCCTGTAGATCCTCTCGCGGGAAAGCCCCCAGGACATGGTGGTCAGATTGTTGCAACGATCCATGCACTTGATAAGAGTCGCCTTGGGATTTGTCATGATCTGCCTGTAGTATTTGCTGATGATCTCGTGGCGGTTCTCGTCATTTGTCTTTTCACAGGTAAGGAGCCTTACCAGCTCTTTTGCCTCATCGTTCACGGGAAGCTCCGAAAGCCCGATCTTACAGTCTTCTACCACATCGTGCAAAAGACATGCTGCAATAACTTCATCCTCATGAATGTCCATAGACAGTGCATGACAGGCAAGGTTCAGCGGGTGATAGATGTAGGGCGTTGTCGAACGCTTTCTGTTCTGTCCCTCATGCGCCTTGACCGCAAAATCCACAGCTTTCAGAGTGTTGGGCATCTTGAGGTTGCGCGCTGTAGTCTTTACGTACGTCTTCATGTGCTTCCAGTTGTATATTGTTTCCTTGGTCTTGAAGATCTTCTGTTTTTCCTCAACCAGGGCCGAAACCGACACGCCCAGCACCTCTGCCAGCCTTATAAGCTTGTCCGTATCCGGCTTGTATTCATCCCTCTCCCAGGAAGATACCGCCTGAAAAGAAATCCCCAGTGCCTCCGCAACCTGCTCCTGCGTAAGTTTTCTGTCCTCCCTGAGCGCCTTGATATTTGTCCCAATACTCATTTGCATCCTCCAATCCTGTTGATGCTTTTATGGTATTTTAGATTCCACTTATATTCTATAGAGCAGAGGTTTATGTTTCAATGATTTATTCAAGTCTGACTTGAGTTAATTGTACTCGCAGATATATCCCATGCGTCCCTTATATGACGGCGCAATCGTAAGCACAGACGAAACCTACGAATTCACCTTCAAGTATTAAATAACTCCTTTCTGGTTTCCTCAAGAGCTTTTTTGGTGCTTTCGTTCCTGGTAGGGAATTCAAACATCTTGTCAAGATATCCCTGCTTTAGGGCAAGCTCCCGGCTCTTTGGATAGACCAGTTCAAAAACAAGGGCGATATGCCCAATAAGGTGCTCAGCGGGAGATACCATAACATCGCGGTTTACGGCGTGATGTTCTCTCACCTGCTGCATGACTTTTTCAGAGACCCCGGATGTGAACAGGACCTCTTCGGTAACATTGTAGATCTCCTCCATCGGGGTCTCTACATTTACCCGAAGGATATCGACCTTATCCGCGTCACGGAGAATATTGCAAAAGACAAGAGTCTGCCCCGTAACCGCACTGTCAATCCTGTACTTGTTGTGCTGTCTTATCACGGTCTCGAGCTCTTTATCCCTGGACCTGTCGTCAACGTAACTCAAGATCAAATTGTCTTTTCCAAAAAGAAGGTCCGCCCCGAACTCAGCGTGATCAACAGACTCGGAATCAATGAACGTGTTGTATCTCTTCACCTGCTCAAATCTACCGATATCATGAAGCATACCCGAAAGCCAGGCAAACTCCACATCTTCGTCGGAGAGCCCGATAGACCTGGCGATCTGCTCACAGTGGTCCGCAACCCTGTAGGTGTGCGCAATCTTAAGCGCAATCTTTGGATCCGACGGGTCATAGTTTCTTGTGTAGGCAGCGAACTGCTCTTTTACCCTTTGTCTGTTCACTGCATATTTCTTATCAAGCCCCAGATATTTAAGAACGATCTCCAGTCCTTCCGTAGGCACGCAAAATGTTCCGTCACGATGCTCACATCCCTTTATAACCTCTTCGATGTCAAACCATTTAGCACCTTCAACCTCTTCTTCCTGAAGCACCAGACTATCAGTATCCACAGGCTTTTCGTAGACATAAACAAATGCCACTTCATTGTCGTTAAACATCTTCTCATGAAATGACATCGCATACTTTATATGAAATGTACCTGCAAATGTCAGATCGCCATCTCCTGCCTCTATGCCAAGCTCCTCAAACAGCTCTCGCTGCGCGGATTCCAGAGGTTCATCCCCCGCCTGGATGTGACCTGCCGACGACGTGTCGTACATACCGGGAAAAGAGTCCTTCTGTTCGCTTCTCTTTTGGAGCAGCACCTGATAGGAATCTCCCTTCTTTCTAACAATCCAAACATGTGCAGTTCTATGCGGAATTCCCTCGGCGTGAGCCTTTGACCTCGTCACGGTCTTACCTGTGGGAACTCCGTTATCATCAGTTATATCAAATATTTCTTCCATGCCAGCCTCCAATTCAACCACTATTCTACACCATGGCACCGGTCTTAAACAGTAGTTCTTCACGGAATGAACCCCAGGGACGGAGTCAGGGGACCATTATCTGAAAATAACTTTTGCAGGCAGCTAATTATCTGATAATGGTGTCCTGACTCCGTCCCTGGGGTTCATTTCAGCTTGCCTTACTCCTTGGTATCACGTACGGGTCTCCCGTTGCCGGATCAGTGATGATGTCACTTTCCATGCCGTAGACATCTTTCATTAGTCCTGTTGTGATGATATCTCTTGGCTCGCCCTCAGCGATCAGGCGTCCTCTCTTCATCGCGAAGATGTGGTCCGCATACCTGATGGAAAGGTTGATATCGTGGAGGATAGCCACGATCGTTGTCTTTTTAGCCTTGTTGAGCGCAGCAAGACAATCCAGGATCTCCACCTGATACGCAATATCAAGATAAGTCGTAGGCTCATCAAGGAGCAGAATATCCGTATCCTGAGCAAGCACCAGCGCGATCCACACTCGCTGCCTCTGTCCGCCGGATAAAGAGTCCACCGGTTTGTCCGCAAGGTCCGTGATGCCCATGGCCTCCATAGCGCAGGCAATAGCCTGATAGTCTGACTTGGAGAGCTGTCCGAAGAGCTTCTGGTATGGAAATCTTCCCCTGGCAACCAGATCCGCCACGGTTATCCCCGCCGGAACTATAGGTGACTGGGGCAAAAGACCTATCTCCCTTGACAGACGCTGTGTCGGAATGTCATAGATCGACTTTCCGTCAAGAACCACGTCGCCGCTCTTTGGCTTAAGAAGGCGTGCAAAGCTCTTTAAAAGAGTAGACTTTCCGCAGCCGTTCTGACCAATAAGAACGCTGAACTTCCCTGAAGGAATTATGATGTCCAGATCTTTGATTATTGTATTGTCTTCATATCCCACGCTGATGTTTCGAGCGCAGAAATCATGACTTTTTGCCAGTGCCTCCATTAGATCTTTTCTCCCTTTCTGTTGAGGTTTAAAAGCAGGAACAACAGGTACGGTGCGCCGAGAAGTCCTGTGACAACTCCCACCGGATACTTTGTTTCAAACATGTTTTTGCCAACGAGCTCTGCTGCGTAGACAAGGATGGTTCCGATAAGTCCCGCAACCGCCATGGCGTTCTTGCCATTCCTGGTGCATTTGCCGGCAATCGGTCCCGACAAAAATGCAACCGATGCGATGGGCCCGGTGATCGCCGCTGCCGTTGCACTCAGAACCAGCGCGCAAAGCATACAGCACAGACGAACCGCAGAAAGTGGAACTCCAAGAGTAGTTGAATACTCATCCCCCAGCTGCATCACTCTAAGATATCTGTTACATATGAGCAGCAATGCGCTGCAGATAATTGTGACAAAAGAGATTGAGAAAGCATCACTCATCTCCACAAGATTAAGGCTTCCTCTGAGCCACCTGAGTGCTGTTGAAACGTCATACTCAGAGCCCACCAGCAGCATCCAGGATATAAGGGCGTTCAGAACCGCCTGCATACCGATTCCGATAAGGATCATCCTGCTGCCAAAAAACTGCCCTTTTCCGGAGAGGATAAAGATCAGTGTAGTCACAGCAAGTCCCGCTGCTACAGCAAATATCGAAACCATAGGTCCGCTTATCCCAAGTATCAGAATGCAGAAAACCGCTGCTGCAGAGGATCCTGCCGAAACTCCGATGATGTCGGGGGATGCCAGCGGATTACGAAGGAGGTTCTGGAATGTGTATCCCGAAATACCAAACGCAAATCCCGTAAAGCCTCCCACAATAAGCTTTGGAAGCCTGATGGTCTTGATGTTGTAAGCTGCACCTTTTGTCTCGTCACTTAAAAGATATCCAAATACCTCTTTTAACGAATAATTCGTGTTTCCCAGGGTCATCATAAGCACGCCAAGTGCTGCAATGATCACCAGCAAAGCCACAATACACAAGGTATTAAGGCGATTGTGCTTTCTATATATACTTTTTAAATCATGTTCAAGGTTGTGCGTCATATACTCTTAGCCTTTGTTTTGCAAACGATCCAGATAAAAACAGGTGCTCCCACGATGGCAGTGATGATGCCGACTTCCAGCTCTCCGGGACGCCCAAGAACTCTTCCGAGGACATCGGCAAATGTCAGTAGTCCCGCTCCGCCAATGGCTGACATAGGGATCACGATACGCATATCTCCGGAAAAGAGCTGACGGAATACGTGAGGGAGCATCAGACCCACAAATCCAATAGGACCTGCAAGTGCTGTCACGGAGGCGCACAAAAGAACTCCGGCAAGTGCCGCAAAGAGTCTGACAACGCCGACCTTTACTCCCAGGGATACAGCCATCTCATCCCCCAGCGCCATGGCGTTTAAAGGGGATGCGCAGATAACTGCGAGGATAACTCCCACCACCAGAAACGGCACAAGGAGCTTTATGTCATCCCAGGTTGCTCCGCTTATACTGCCCACCTGCCAGAACCTGAACTGTTTCATGACCTGTGAGTCTGGAAGCATGATCGTGTTTACCAGAGCGCCAAGCGCCGTTGAAACAGCAGCTCCCGCCAGCGCAAGCTTAATGGAATTGGCTCCGCCGTAACCAACTGAAGCAATCCCATATACGAACAGTGCTGTTAAAAGAGCTCCTGTAAAAGATAAACCTATTAACCTGATACCCGATGAAATATTGAGATAGGCAATACCTATAACCACGAACAGAGCCGCCCCGGTATTGACGCCGAGGATGCTGGGATCCGCTATCGGATTTCTGATAATTGCCTGCATAAGAGCTCCGGATACCCCTAAGGCAGCGCCGGCCAGAATCCCAAAGACTGTCCTTGGGATTCTGGCTGCGATAACCGCCCTGAAAAAGTCATCATTCAGATCATCAGTAAAATACCCGATAATGTCGGTTAAGGGGATACTTTTGCTCCCATAAGAAATGGAAAGAAAAAGACTTAGAATGACAAAAACAATTTCTATAATAAGGCCTATAAATATACGGTTGTTACTGTATCTTTTGTGCTGCATCATTTAAAACTTTCAAATAATCATCAATTGCATAAGGTATGGAAAGAACTGTAGGTGTGCTTGCTGCTGCAAGAACATCGTTTGAATCAAGAAGGACAAATGCTCCGTCCTTTACAGCAGGGATGTTGGCAAATCTGCCGTCTGCCTGCATAGCCTCAACAAGTGACTCTGTTCCGTATGTGATGATAATATCAACATCATTTAAAAGATCGGCGTTCTCGGCACTTACTGTGATTGAGAAGTCCTGATCACTTGTGATAAGGCTCTTTACACTTTCAGGCATTACAAATCCAAGGTCTGAAAGGAATGCTGCTCTTGGGTCATTATTTGTATAAATATAAAATGTTCCGAGGTCATCCTCTGAAAGCCATGCAAATGCAACTCTCTTGCCTGCAAGATCAGGGTACTGGCTGAGCTTGTCAGCGATGAGCTTCTCTGTCTCTTCCACAAGCTCTTTTCCCTCGTTCTCAAGTCCAAGGGCCTTGGCATCATTGATGGTTTCTTCCTGCCATGTGGTTGTCCATGCAATCTCCGGATAAGCCACAACAGGAGCGATCTCTGAAAGCCTGTCATACTCTTCCTGACTGAGTCCCGAGTATGCTGCAAGGATAACGTCAGGGGCGCAGTCTGAAATTGCTTCGTAGTCCCATCCGTCTGTATCATCGAAAACGTTAGGTGTCACGCCTGCATCCTCAAAGGCCTTGGCAGTCCATGCAAGAAGGCCGTTCTCGTCTCTTGGCCCAAAGTTTGCCTCTGAGATTCCGGCTGGGATAACTCCCAAAGCCAGCGGTACATCAGGGTTTCCCCATGCTATTGCCACTACGTTCTCAGGCCTTTCCTCAAGAGTGATCTCTCCGAGTCCGTACTGGATTGTCATGGGAAAAGAGCTGTCGGTAAGCTCAGCTGTACCGGCTTCCTCCACGTTGGCTGCCTCAGCAGGCTCTGCTGTTTCCTCGTTTACAGTTACATCAGTTGTTGTATTTCCACTCGCACTTCCGCAAGCTGTTGCTAACACGCAAACAGAGGCTGCGAGCATTGTTGATAAGATTTTATTCTTCATTTTATTCTCCTCTCGGTTAGCTATAGCTAACCATGACATATTCTCACAGATCAATTTGAATGTCAACAGTTTTTGTATAAATATTCTTTTAGTCCCTCCTAATTAACTGTATAAATACAACACCTGATGTCTCCATCGTCCACAACAGTGACTTTATCAGCATCTGCATGGCACAGCTTCAGATCTCTTTTTATCTCCTCCGCACTATGGTTGTAGGTGTTCAGATAAATGGCATCAATGCCCACAGCGCTTGCCACACCAACATCTGCCAGCACCTCATTGCCGACCATTACACACTCCTCTTTTTTAAGGCCGTGCTTTTTGATCAGGGCAAGAAGAAAGTTTTTATCAGGCTTTTTTATCTCAAGATCGGAGGAGATAAAAATGTCGTCAAAATACTGTGTCAGACCGGTCACCTCAAGCTCTTTTTCCGTAAAGAGCCTCTGGGCATTGGACAAAAGAAATACTCTTCCACCGGATCTTTTTATGGCCGAAAGAGTCTCGGATACGCCCTCGTACTTAACCAGCTTGTCCCGGGACTTGTCTCTGAAAGCGTTACAGAGCCTTCGCATGTCAGCCTCCGTGCAGGGTTTGCCGATAAGTCTGTTCCATACCCACTCGATCTTTATTTCGGGATACTTACTGCCGTTTCGCTCACCAAGGCTCTTTTCTTCATCTGCACAGATCCTGAGATAGTCCTTCCTGAGCTCCGCCGAGTCATACGCAGTCCCGAACTCAGACTCAAGATAATCCGCCATGAAATCCCAGAGCACGGGCTGCTCCTCATCGGTGTGTATGTCAATGAGCGTCCCATATAAATCAAAAATATAATTCCTGTATTTCATATCTTACACTATGGAGTACTGCATAAATTCATATTTCAGATTCGTACCTTCAGCAATACCTTCCGGCAAAAGAGCTCTCGCCACAAGTTTAAGGTCGTCGGACTCAATGTCTGTTCTCTTTAAATTGGCGTAGTCGCCGTCAATGCTGACAACTGTGTAGTACCAAGTCTCCATTTTGTTTCTCCTTATTTTCTTTCGTTCAGCTTCAATGTCTCAAATATCGTCTGTGCAACAAGCTTTGAACCTGCAGGTGATGCATGTCTCCTGTCCGTAAAGAACAGATCCACTTCAGGGTGTTTGTGAATCTCTTCCCACCATCTTTCGCCGACTGGTGCAACAAGACAGTTGTGTTTCTCGGCAAGTTTTCTGTATCTTGCTGACATCTCCTGCTGATAGCCTTCATTGTATTCCTCTGCCCAGGTCATGTAGTAGCAGGGAATTGCCTTAGTCTGCCTGATCCAGCCCATGATCTTATCCGCAGCTTCTTCCATGACTTCAAACTCTCCCATGGGATGCGCAACGTGCTGCAGGATAATGAAATCGTAATCGCCAAAAAGAATGTTGAACCTTGTCTGCTCATTCTCAGCGTGATAATCGAAGCCCATTCCGCCTTTTGTCAGCATTGTAACCTGCATGTCAATGCCTTTCTCCGCACAGATGTCTTTAAACATCGCGGGCATATCATTGTAGTATGTGTGACTGTTTCCGATAAAAAGTGTTCTCATCCCCTCATCCTTCCGTCTTACTTGTATCAAGTTTAAGCGTATCCAGAACCGCCATAGCCTCTTCCCACTGGTAGCTCATCCAGGACTCGCATCCTATGCTCTGTACAATTATCTGAATTTTATCTTCACCGATGATGATGAAATCCCAGTTCTCATGATCATCATAGGTTCCGACATGCGCTTTCTGCCCGGCCAGATCTATCTCCTCACTCTTTAGGCCTGTCCCGCAGACTCCAAAGTTTTCTGAGCAAAAGACCTCTAAGTGTCCCCCATCTGCGATGTCTGGTGTTATTATAAATCCGTAATTACCGCCCACGAGCTTCTCATCCTGAACAGTAGATACCTCAACATTCCATACGTCAGGGAAGGTGACAGAAAGTTCTCCCAACGGTCCCCCCGCAGTAAGTGTCGTCTTTTCATAGGCACTGCCTTCTGCAAAAGAGCTCCAGTCTCCGTAAACTCTCTCAGAATCACTACCTTTAAACGCTCTTACCTTTATCCTGAAATCAAAATAGTCCTGAGCGCCGTCAACGTAGAGAGTATCTGTTGTCTCAACTGTCTCAGCAGGTTCTCTGTACTCTTTTTCCGCATAGTACTTGGTCTGTGCGCTGACTTCATAGCCATCAGCACCTTCAACAGGGTCCCACACGAAATGAACCTCTACAGCCTCCTCTCCGGGCTGCATGACTCCGTCTTTTACCTGCGGAATACCGAGAGTTGTCGTCTCCGGACCTTCTGCAGTGCAGGCTTCTGTCGTAACCTCTACCCCGGTCTCTTCAATAACGGGATCAGCTTCCTTCTCTGCAGGCGCTGCATTCCCGCAGCCACTTATTGCAAGTACAAGAACAGCCGACACAATTACACTAAGTCTTTTCATAATTTCCTCCTCTTATCATTTCTTGTTGAGTCTGAAACCTGCAACAGCTCCGATCAATCCACCAAGAATATGTGACAGATTGGAAATATTGTCATGCATAAGAAGACCTTCATACACCTGCTGCCCGATGAAAACAAAGGCAACAAGTATAAATGTCAGCGGTATTTCACCACTGTGAAACTTGGTAAAAGAAGTCATGATAATAAATGCAAATACCACACCGCTGGCTCCGCAAAGGGCCACATCCCAGAACAGCACGTAGTTCACGATTCCGGTGACAAGTGCAGTGATCAGTATTGTCTGTATGATATGCTTAGATCCGTATTTTTCTTCAAGCATAGGCCCTAGCAGCAGGATATAAGAAGCGTTGCCTATGTAGTGTCCCCATCCGCCGTGTCCCAGCACATGGGTAAAGAGCCTTAAGTATGTGAGCGGATTTTTTAATGATGAATGATACGTCATAAACAAAAGCTCATTGCTCTTGCCAAGCGTTAATGTGTTGATCAAAAGAACCACAAGGGTGATGAATACGACCCCCAGAATTACAGGGGAATTGAATGTTATCTTAAACTTTTTCATTTTCCTTTACTCCTCCATTTCCCCCTATTATAACAAAAACAGCCACAGATTACTCCATGGCTGTCATTTTTATTGTTCCTCTTCCCTTGGAATCATGTGTTTTTTTGAACTTAGTATTCATCAAGGAAATTATATCGTTTACCGTTCTTTTTATAAGTAATGACTCTGTCTACATTTACATTCTCAACACTCTTGAAAATGTTGGCTTCAATGAAAGGATTATATGCTTTGAGCTGAGCGATGAGCTTTTTGGTCTCAAGCCTCTTGGAAGATGTGGTTCCGTCCTCGTGGCAGGTGGAGCAGGTGTCTGTAAAGTGGCATGCGCACTGCAGAAAATGCAGATCATTATAATCGCGCCAGGCACAGATGTCACTCTCGCGCACAAGGTATAGTGGTCTTATCAGTTCCATTCCCTCGAAATTAGTACTGTGAAGCTTGGGCATCATGGTCTGGATCTGGCCTCCGTGAAGCATTCCCATGAGAATGGTCTCAATGACATCGTCGTAGTGGTGTCCCAGTGCGATCTTGTTGCAGCCAAGCTCCTTGGCCTTGCTGTAAAGATACCCTCTCCTCATTCTTGCACAGATATAACAGGGGCTCTTCTCTATCGTGTCTACGGCGTTGAATATCTCACTCTCAAATATTGTGAGAGGAATTCCGAGCGCTCTGTTCTCCTTGTTGTATCCGGGATCCATGCACAAAAATGTAAGTTCAAAATTGCAATGTTTGTGCTTTTGTATCTCCTGAAAAAGCTTTGCCATCAGCATAGAGTCTTTTCCCCCGGATATACACACGGCGATATTGTCGCCCTCCTCTATCAGGCGATAGGTCTTGCAAGCCTTCGCAAAAGGTGCAAACAGCTGCTTGTGATATTTCTTTTGTATGCTCTTTTCTGCTTTTTCTCTTTTTTCTTCTGCGTCAGCAAACTCAGTAATCCTGGAACAGACATAGCCTGTGTAGCCACCTTCAAGGCTATAGCAATCTCTTTTGCCAAGTTCTTCCCAAACATCGGAAAGGTCTCTGGTCTTCCTTCCAAAATCACAATAGAAGATCAGTTTCCTGCCCTCCGGGATCTCCTTTATCTTCTCAATCGGATCTTCGGTTTGTCCGTCAAAAGAAATTGCGATTGCCCCGGGGATCATTCCGTAGCCTCTGGCTGCTTCGTCTCTGATATCTATGACCTCGTAAGATCCATTTTCAAGTTGCTCAAATTCTTTTAATGATATTTCTTTCATATTCTTTCTTGCTTTCACAAACTGAAAACAGAACAGTCCTAATCCTATATGAGAATTATGACTGCCCTGCTGTTAAATTAATGGTAGTTCACCGACTGGTCTTTTACCAATTCGTTTTAGTTATAGCTTGCTATAACCGATGAGTCATTGCGGATGTTTCAGTTTGAATCTCTTTTTATCTGTAATACGCTGAGACTTCCAAAAAAGATTTCTCCCCGTCGATATACTCCTTGTAAGCCGTCTCGGCATCTTTGCCGCGAAAGACCTTGCACAGGCCGCACATATCGCAGTCTGCAATGCAAGGAAAGCGCTGCCTGATATACGCTCTGCGCTCTTCTGCCGTGGATTCAGCTATTTCAGGTGCAATGCCCATAGTGACCTCCTTAGTGGATCTGCCTATCCTGGCGGTACTTCTCCATGTACTCCATGTTGATCTCACGGATCTCTTTCTTGCCGTCGATGTAGTCCTGATAAATATCCCAGGGATTTCCACCGCCCAACCAGCATGAAGAGCAGTTCTCACAGCCGCCACCGCAGTCCAGGGAGTTCCTGATGATCTGTTCGCGTTCTTCTCTTGTTGTGTCCTTGATCAGAATAGATTTCATAGGCACCCTCCCGGCAGGATCTGCTCACAAGTTATATGTTGTAATTATCATATATTCTTTCGGTCAAAATAAAAAGCCCCAAAATGGTCCCTGGGGACGGGGTCAAGGGGTCATTATCAGACAATTGCCCTACAGAAAGATCTTTTTCAGATAATGACCCCCTGACTCCGTCCCAATGTCATTTAGATAGTTATTAAAGTAAGAATAGTGTATCATT
>CAMORK010000035.1 GCA_946623755.1 uncultured Butyrivibrio sp.
GCCCTGTTACAATCAGATTCCTTGATCCACCTCTTCACGAGTTCGTTCCTACAACTGAGGACGAGATCAAGAAGCTTGCTGATGCTAAGGGCAAGAGCGTAGACGAGATCAAGGCTATCATCAATTCTCTTCACGAGTTCAACCCTATGATGGGTCACAGAGGATGCCGTCTTGCTGTTACATATCCTGAAATTGCCAAGATGCAGACTAAGGCTGTTATCCGTGCTGCTCTTGAAGTACAGAAGGCTCACTCAGACTGGAACGTTAAGCCTGAGATCATGATCCCTCTTGTATGTGAAGTTAAGGAGCTTAAGTACGTTAAGCAGATAGTAGTTGAGACAGCTGATGCTGAGATCGCTGCTGCAGGCGCTAAGCTTGAGTACGAAGTTGGTACAATGATCGAGATCCCAAGAGCTGCTCTTACAGCTGATGAGATTGCTAAGGAAGCTGACTTCTTCTGCTTCGGTACAAACGACCTTACACAGATGACATTCGGATTCTCACGTGATGATGCAGGTAAGTTCCTCAATGCTTACTATGACACCAAGATCTTCGAGAACGATCCATTTGCTAAGCTTGACCAGACAGGCGTTGGTAAGCTCATGGAGATGTCACTTAAGCTCGGTAAGCCTGTAAATCCTTCACTTCATGTTGGTATCTGCGGAGAGCACGGTGGAGATCCTTCATCAGTTGAGTTCTGCCACAGGATCGGACTTGACTATGTATCATGCTCACCTTTCCGTGTACCTGTAGCAAGACTTGCTGCTGCTCAGGCTGCTATTGCTGAGAAGGCAGAGAAGAAGTGCGACAAGTGCGGATCAGAGTCTAAGTCTTTCGTTGACGATGAGACAAAGGCTAAGCTTGAAGAGGCTGCTAAGAAGGCTGAGGAGATCGCTAAGGAACTCGCTGAGCAGTCAGCTGATGTTGCCAAGGCTGGTCTTGAGGGTCTTAAGGCAGGCGTTGACGCTGCTATCAAGGCTTACAAAGAGACAAGAAACAAATAATTGATCATTAAATGATCTTTAAGGGAACCATCCGATTACGGGTGGTTCTCTTTTTTATGATATGTTGGAGGATTAAACATGAGGGGAATAGACTTACATACACACTCAAACTGTTCGGACGGCACTTATTCGGTAAAAGAGCTTATGGACTATGCCCATGAAAAGAATCTGGCAGCGATAGCACTGACCGATCATGATACAGTTGACGGACTTGATGAAGCGTCATCCTATGTAAAAGAAAACTATCCGGACATGGAGCTTATCCCCGGTATTGAGTTTTCTACAGTGGAGGAGGGCAAGGATGTCCATATCGTGGGGCTTTATATAGACCATCACAATGAGGGCTTTAAGGCAAAACTTGGACAGTTTATAGATTCGCGCACAGTCAGGAACAAGAAGATGTGCAAGAAACTCTCGGAAGAGGCCGGAATACCGATATCCTATGAGGAGCTTACAAGCTCTTTTCCCGGAGCTGTGCTCACAAGGGCGCACTATGCGAAATTCATGGTGGACAGGGGATATGTAAGGAGCAGGAACGAGGTATTTGATAAATACATCGGGGATAATTGCCCTTACTACGTAGAAAGAGAGAAAATTTCTCCCGAAGAAGCTATTTCTTATGTACTGGAAGCAAAAGGAGTGCCTGTGCTTGCTCATCCGATACTGTATCACTTAAGTGACAGAAAGCTGGATGCACTGGTGGCAAGGCTTAAAGATGCGGGCCTTAAGGGAATAGAAGCGATATATTCAACCTACAGTCCCTCAGAGGAACGCCAGATAAAAGAGCTGGCGGAAAAATACGGACTTCTGATAAGCGGAGGATCAGATTTTCATGGTGCCAATAAACCCAAGATAGACCTCGGCACCGGAATGGGAAAACTGTTTTTGCCGGAAGATCTGCTCATACCAATAAAAAAAGCAAGGTAGTGACATAAAAGTCACTACCTTGAATTATACATGGAAGCCGGAAAATCTCGCTGTACGTTGTATTTAGCAAACTGTTTGGCAAAGAAAGCTTTGTACTGACTGGCCGAACGATCTTCCTTGACCTTTTGCATATCATCCATGACCATATCCATGGAGTATTTCATGTTGTACATGGTTTCTGCCATCTTGCGCATGATCTCATAAATATCGTGATGATTATTTCTTATATATTCATCCAGTTCATTCATGGTGATTCTCATGACCGCGACATCGGAATAGGCTACAACTGTGTAGATGGAAGGTTTCTGGGAGAGAAGTCCTATCTCACCAAAGTATTGGCCTTTACCGATTATGCCCAGGATGGATTCCTTCTCAGTACCGTAACCGGTGTAAGCTTCAACAGAGCCGGATACGATTTTATACATGTCCATGTTTACTTCGCCCTCTTTGAGAATAACGGTTCCTTCGGGAATTTTCATCAGCATATTGGCACCTCGTTTTTGTAGTAAATATGCACAATTGTAACTGATTTAATTATATCAGATAACAGTTTAAATTGTCTGTCGGGAATTATATAATATTCCTCTTGACGAGGCTCTTATTGACTACGTAGTTAATGAGCTTCACGGCACAATCGGAAGCACCTATGCTGCTCCTCGCGGAGACCAGGCAATTAAATAATCCGACCAGTTAAACAGACTACAGGGCTGTAGCACATATACCGGTGCTACAGCCTTTTTTTATAGCTTATGAGCAGATAAACCCTCCCGGTGTTGGCTGCGAATGCTATAGATGATAAAATAATAAGTATAATACGATAAATAGTGAGGCGTGATCTATGCAGGGATTGGAAGTCTGGTTATCTGACAAAAAGAATTTATCTGACATGTTTTTGGATTTGCAGGGATCTAATAAACTTTGGTTTATTGTGGCGATGATAGTGTTTGCACTAATAGTTACCACTCTCTATGTTCTCTTTGTGGTGCTGATGCTTAAGCTGAATAAGAGGATATTTAAGGGCATAGAGAAGAAAAAGGGAAACAGTATTACCATTCAGTTCTTGCAGAAGGCGGTATCTCTTGGGATTATGGTAGTATTGGTGGTGCTTCCTCTCGGCGGGCAAAGGCTTACTCAGTCGCTGCTTGGCTCTACGGCAGTAGTTGCTGTTATTGTAGGTCTTGCTGCCAATGAAGTTTTAAAAGATATGTTTGCAGGACTTGAGATAAGTCTGTATAAGCCGTTTGATGTGGGATCCAGAATAATGCTGGAGGACGGAAGAGCGGGTATAGTTGAAAAGATGACTTTGCGCCATGTTGTACTGAAACTGATTGATACAACCAGACTGATAGTACCAAACAGTAAGGCCAATCAGGGAATGATAGTGAACTATAGCTATGAAGACTATGTTCCAAGGTCTTTTGATGTGCGCTATGGGATAGGGTACAACTCGGATATAGACAAGGCAAAGGATATAATCAGGAAGACTATCTGCGAATGTCCCCTTACTTTGAATAAAGAAAAATACAAAGAGGATGATCCAGGATCGGAATCGGTATATTTCCTGGAAGTGACAGACAGTGCGCTAATGCTTGGTGCGACTGTATATTATCCCCATGAGGTGAGAACGGAAGTTGTTAAGGATCAGGTCAACACTGCGGTATTTAAAGCACTTGTGGATCATGGAATAGAAATCCCGTATAACTACGTGAATCTTGTGGTGAAAAAGGAGAATGAAGATGCTTGAGTTAAGTAATGCTATCAGCGGAGATTTGGACATCAGTTTCAGTAATCTGTTTTCTTTTGCAAATTATCTGCTTACAGCCATCGGAAGCTGGTTTTTGTTTAAAAAATGCGGAGTAAAAGGAATATGGGCGATTATTCCCGTTGCCAGAGAATATCATATGAGCCTGTGTGCAGACAAGGAGAAGGAAGGGCGTGTTTACACCATTGTTTCCCTGCTTTTTTATCTTCTCTCTGTGATCGCGGGAGTTTTTGTCATAATTAATCCTGTGTGGGCGCTTTTCATGGCAATTCCTTTGGTCGGTATTTATATAACGCTGATCATTTACATGCTCAAGATTTATCTGGGTCTTATCAAGGTCTTTGACAGAAAGAAAAAGTGGCTTATTCTCTTTATGTTCTTTGAGGGAATCACACTCTTTTGGTGGGGCGTTTCATCCCGATTTGTGCCCGGCAAAAAGGTTGAGCAGGTATCAAAAAACGGAGCCAAGGAACTTGGTGAAAACTTAAGTGCTGCAGCCGAGGGACTCACAATAAATATCACAGACAGAACCGTTATAGATTTCTTCAAGAAAAAGACTCTTTTAAAGGATATACATCTGATTATCCCGAGAGGACATATGGTGCTTCTTCTTGGAGGATCAGGAGCCGGAAAGACAACCTTCCTCAATGCAGTAACGGGATATGAGAAGGCAAAAGCGAGTATAAAGCTCGATAATAATGACGTTTACAGTGATTACGACAAGATGAAATATGATATCGGATTTGTGCCTCAGCAGGATCTTATGAGAGGTAATGATACCGTAGAAATGACTCTGACGGATGCTGCACTTATGAGGTTGTCTGCAGATGCTTCCGTAATGGAAAGAGAGAACCGTATTGCAAACATGCTTGATCAGTTCGGACTTACAGCAGTCAGGAACTCACTGGTTGAGAAGCTGTCCGGAGGTCAGAGAAAAAGGCTTTCGATTGCCATGGAGTTTATATCGGATCCATCGCTCTTTATCCTGGACGAGCCGGATTCCGGTCTTGATGGCGTTGTTGCCAGAAGCCTGTTTGAAAAACTAAGAGAGATCGCTGATGAGGGAAAAATTGTGGTGGTTATCACACATACCCCTGACAGAGTAATAGATCTTTTTGATGATGTTATTGTTCTTGCCAAGGATGCTACAAGAACAGGCCGACTTGCATGGTACGGGCCTGTTGATGAAGCATATGAGTTCTTTGGTAAAAACTCTATGGAGGAGATTCTTCTTTCTATAAACCAGAAGGATGAAGGCGGAGAAGGAAGAGCAGATGAGTTTGTTGAAAAGTATGCTGACAGAATTAAGGAAAAGGTGGGGTGACATGCTATGGAAGATTATAGCGTAAGACACAGAGGAAGGTCTTCTCAGACTTTTATATATCTTGGCAAGCTCTTCAGGATGTTTCTGTTTCAGAATGACTGGAAGGTTTTGCCAATGGCGGCAGTTATAGCCGGACTTGTGGCTTTTTCAGTGGGAGCAAATCTCTATAAGACCATGGAGGGAACTCTGATGGGAACCTTTGCTCTTTCCTGTATATGTATATGGAATGGTTTTTTCAATTCCATACAGGTTATTTGCAGGGAGAGAGCAATAGTAAAAAGAGAGCACAGGTCAGGACTTCATATATCTTCTTATATTGCGGCTCATATGATATATCAGGCGTTTTTATGCCTTCTTCAGGTTATCATTACAATCGGAGTCTGCATGTTGATGAATGTCAGACTTCCTGCAGGAAGTCTTATAACTCCATGGCCTATAGTTGATTTTGGCTTATCACTGTTTCTTATAACCTATTGTGCAGATATGCTGGCACTGCTGGTTTCAGCGTTTTCAAAGACCACTACAACAGCGATGACTATCATGCCGTTTCTTTTGATCGTACAACTCTTGTTCTCGGGGGCCTTTTTTAACCTTCCTTCGGAAGCTATGCCGTTTACTAATCTTACAGCTACCAAATGGGGACTTACGGCACTCTGTGCTCAGGGTGATTATAACTCCCTTCCTATGGTCAGCGTGTGGAACAGTGCTCTTAAGATGAAGGATGTAGAGGTTGAGGGAGAGAAGCCTCTCTTAACGGTCTTTCAGGAGATTGAAAAGAACAATATGAGAGATGATCTGCTCATGAAAACAGGAGAGCTCAATCAGAACCACGATTACGACTTCAGCCCTGATATAGTCCTTCGATGCTGGGCGTGGCTTCTTGCGTGGACAGCCGTCTATGTGTTGCTGACAGTTCTGCTTCTTGAAAATATTGATAAAGACAATCGCTAAAAAATACTGCCACGTCAGATTCTGACGTGGCAGCTTCTTTTTACAGGTGCTGATCTCTTTTGACTTTGTCGTACTGCTTGTTGAGCCATGGATAGATGGCTGCTGTGAGCTTCATGTCCAGGTTGAAGAAGTAGACGGTGAAGGTCAGAGCAAAGAGTGCAGCGATAACAATAACGATTATTTTAATTACATGTAAGAAAACTGACATTTCGTATTCTCCTTAGAATTTATTTACCATGACTTCTCATCGGGAAGGACCTCAAGTGATGGATCGATAGGTTCTTCGTTCCATACGGTTCTCATGAAGGAATTGATCTGATCACGTACGCCCTGGCGGGAGATGATGCGCGGATCGAAGAGGTCGTGAGATACCCAGACAAGAGGGATACCTTTTTCACGGGCTTTCTCTTCGAAGAGGCCGTGCATTCCATCAAGAGCCTTACAGCTCATGTGCTCCCAGAGGATGACCATATCGGCGTTGAACATCTCAACAAACTCCCAGAGCTCATCAAGAAGAACCTTGTAACCACCGTGAGTTCTGTTTCTCATGATCATGTTCTCTGTAAGCCATGCCATGTCGTATATAGCCTGTTCTCTGTTTTCGGGAGTATCTTCTGTTACGAGTTTCTTGGTAGATACCATTGAGAGCATATCTGTCAGAGGAACAATGCCCCAGCAGTTAAGGAGCCATACAAGGAAGTCCATATAGTAGTGGGACTGTACACCCCATACGATGGCGCGGTGTCTGTATTCTTTGGCTGCCATTTTCTTTTTGGCGTATGCCTGACGTGCAAGCTTGGTGATCTTTCTGTCTGCCTTCTCGAAAGCTGCAACACGTCCGCAGATGGCCATGTAGTTGGTCTCAGTGTAGAGAGCGAGGTTTGAACCAAATACCTGTGGGTAAGGAGTGCGGTTCATTTCGAGCCATTCCTGACGGCATTCTGTAGCATAGTTTACACGCTTTGCACACTCAAAGTATGCCTTCCAGTCCCATTTAACGCCGGTATGTTTCTCTATGAAGGCTATGGCATTTCTGATCTCCTGAGCAGCATATTCCTGAACATCGTCCTCTCTGTGACGAAGCGGAGCAGCCAGCTGGAAGACAGGGATTCCGTCTTCTTTTTCGAGACGCTGTGAGATGACGCCGTTTCCGAGAAGTGAGCCGTCACAGGTGGTGTTGCACTGGATTGCACAGGCACCGAGAACCGGAGCATCATCATCAATTGAAACACCGGCTTCAGCCTCGGGCATAGGACAAACATCTCCGGCAAGGCCATACTCCTGAGCTACGTCGATGTAGTGGCAGGCTGCGTACTGATTTAGCAGAACAGATACATAGGTGGACGGAGTTTCTCTTGAGAGACACTTAAGTGTAGGAAAGCCCATCATTACAGCTGTCATCTCATTCTCATCAACAAGTACCACCTTATCTGAAAACTTCTTGTCATTGCCAATCCTGCGATCACCTCTGAAAAGTGAATCAAGGAGCTTGGCTACGTCATCGATAACAAGGTCCTGTTCCTCATGGCAGATTCTGAGGTACTCACCTCTAAGCCCCTGAGTGTGCCTGTCTACCATCATAGGAACTGCAAGATAGTTAGCCATCCAGCGATACCTGAACATGGCCTTGACGTTCCTTGGCTTCATGACGAATTTTCCAAGAGTCATCATTATCTTGAGCCATCTTGAGTAGTCGTACATTGTGTCAGCAAGTCCGCGCCATTCACGCCTCTTTCTGACAAGGGAACCCTCTTTATAAAAATCGCCGAGTCTGTCGGCTCCAATTTCTTTAGCCATTAGCATTACCTCTCTGAATCTTCTTGATCTCTATGCTCTCGACAAAGGCCTGAACTCTGGTGGTCATCTGACCTGACACACCGATGCTGTAAGGCCTGTCAACCGCAAGAACAGGATATCCGTATTTGTTTCTGAGGATCTGTGAACCCATCATCTTTTCGTAGGCCCACGGATCGCAGAACTTCATCTGCTCATATATTATGCCGTCGGCCTTATATTCCCTGGCGAGTTCATCAACATAAACCCTTCGGTGATCCATCTTGTCGGTATTCATGAAACGAGGACATTCGCCCTTGTTCATGTAAGCTCTGCAGATCTGTGTAAGAGCATCCTCGTCGTCATTAAGAACAACGGGATTTCTTCCGGGAAGAGAGCCGTAACAGAAACGGTCAGCACAGACATATGCACCTGCATCCTCTATCAGCTTCACAAAATCAGTATCATCAACCTCAGATCCTACAACCAGGACTCTGGCTCTGAACCTGCTCTTTTCATCGGGCTCCCTGCTCTTTAATTCCTCAAGAGTCTCCTCGAGCTTATCCAGCAAAAGATATTTGGGAGCCACATAGGTTGCCAGAGTTATGACATTAAATTCATAACCGGTGATCCTGGGATTATCTTCCTTTCTGAAATCTCCGATGGCGCGAATGAGTTCGCATACACGGTTGTGCTCAGCAACAGCTTTTCTGATAGCCTCATCCGAAATATCAATTCCGTATTTCTCGGAGAGAGGCTTTAAAATATGATTTCTGCACTGCAGTACATAGAGATTAAGACCGTTGTCGTCGGCTTTCATGGGAATCTCCATATACTCGAAAAAGAACTTGTCTTTACCCTTGCCGAGGGTGTTGAGAAGTTCCATGTTTTCGATACAGCGGTTCATCATCGAACAGCCATCTGGAGTTATTATGGCGTCAGCAAAATTGTATCCGCCCTCAATGGCGCGCTCCAAAAGAGCACGGCTGTACTCACACAGAAAACTTGTCATGTAGTAAGTGGAGATGTCCAAGGATCCTGTTCTTGGTGCACGGAGTCGTGCAGAGAAACACCCCGGTAGATTAAGGAGTGGTTCAGGAGTGTTTTCACAGGTGTAGGCAACGCAAACACGCCCATCTGCCTGTGCCTTCTGAATCAGCTCATTGTTTGCCTCAAGGAGCAGATTCTCGAAGAAAATCAGATGTTTTAAGTCTTTCACTATTTTCCCCTACCTTCTTATTAATTATTTATAAAATAAGTCTAATAGAATAGGGAAAAGAAGTCAATTAATAGTGCATTTATACGATATATTGATTTATAATATAAGGTAGTATCGACAATTGCTCTACTTGAGGTATCTATGGCAAATTTAGTCAATGAAAGATCTGCTTCAGGTTCATATTCCGGGCTCAATGTCTTTGATGGAGATTCCTATGAAAGGGAACTGAAACTATGCCAGGAGCTTGGAGCTGACGTTCAAAAGCTCAAATCACTCCATTTTAATACCCTCCAGCTTGCTGAGATAAGGAAAGGTCTGGCGGACAAGGTCGATGTCAGCAAATACATGGACCCTAAGTTGTCATGGGCTGCGATGGAAGAACTGCGCCTGGAGATGTATCAGGGCATCGATATGTCGATGTACAGAGAGCAGGGATTTGATGCCACGCAGCTTGCTCAGATACGTCAGGGCATCAGTGAGGGTGTTGACGTGACGCCCTACGCCAAAAAAATCTATTTTGCGGATCAGATGCGCGAACTAAGGCGTGGTCTTTCAAAAACAAATCCGGTTCCGATCATCTTTTATCAGGACCCTTCCTTTGATGCAAGGCAGATGAGGGAGATCAGAAAAGGACTTCAGGCCGGTATCGACATCTCTTTATATGCCCATGTATCCATGCCTTATTTAAAGATGAGGGCAATAAGGGAGAGCGCTGAGGATGGGCTCATCTTTGACCGGAATTATGTCGACAGATACAATGCAAACATTTTAAACCAGATACACAAGGCATATGTGGACGGAGTCGATATCTCTAAATATCTGGCACAGAGATTTGATGATGAACAGCTCGAACAGGTGAGAATTGCAATAAAAAACGGAATTCCCATCGATGACTACATCACAGCCGATATGAGGGGAGATACCATCAGGGAGATAAGACTGGGTCTTGAGAATGGTGTTGATGTCAGGCAGTATGCAGATGTTGCCTATGGATGGCAACAGATGTATGAGATGCGTATAGGTCTGGAGCATCAGATAGACATAAAGCCGTATTGTAAGCCTCTTTATCATGCAGACCAGATGCGTGAGCTCAGGATCGGTATCGAAGAAGGCGTAGATATATCCAAATTCTCATCGATGATGTATACAGCCAAGGATATGCGCCGCATACGTCAGAATTTGCTTGCGGGAAGCACTGACGGTCGTAAGCCTTTCGCTGCAATAGCTGAGGCTAATGCTGAGGCTGCCAAAACACCGCTGAGCCATATATCCGAAGAGGATGCTTTTGTTAATGAGATGCTTGAGCACCGCGATACCTACCTCAACTTTGAGGAAGGCAATATGATGTGCTTTTTAACGCTGCCTGAGAGAATGGACGGCAGAAAATATACAGAGGAAATTCTTTTAAAATTTCTTAAAAAGGCAAAGGTAATCTATGGCGTCGACAAGCAGGCGATAAAAAAGCTCGGAGCTGAAGGAAAACCTGTTATCAGGGCTCTTGTTGCAGCGGGACTTGAGGTGGTCAACGGGCAGAACGGATATTATGAGTATTTCTTTGATATCACGGAAGAACCTGAGCCTGAGATACTTAGGGACGGAACAGCTGATCTTGAGAAGATGAAATGTCTGCAGCCTGTTAAGGTTGGCGACAGGATAGCTCTTTATCACAGGGCCACGAGAGGATCTGACGGATACGACGTATTCGGCAATTACATAAAAGCCATTCCGGGAAAAGAGATACCGATCCTTAAGGGTACCGGATTTATGATAATGAACGACAGAGTAAGTTATGTTGCAACTTATACCGGAGCCATAAGAATGGTAAACAAAAGAGTTGAGATCACCAAGCTCATGGTCGTTCAGGAAGTAAAGATAACCGACAAGAAGATCAAGTATGACGGAACAGTATTTGTAGTCGGAGATGTCTTTTCCGGAAGTGAGATCGAAGCCACCGGCGATGTTATCGTAGGAGGTCATATGGAGAGTTCGACTATAACCTCCGGCGGAGAAGTGGTTATAAAGGGCGGAGTTACATGTCCTATCAGAGGCGGAATAAATGCCAAAGGAGATGTGAGTGCCAAATATTTTGAGGGTGCTACCATCAGCGGTGAGAATATATCTGCAAATTACTTCATTAACTGCAAGGTTGAAGCAAGAGGTCAGGTAAAGACCTACGGAAGAGTGGGAATGATCTACGGCGGAACAATAAATTGCATCTACGGACTTGAGACGGCCTCTGTCGGAAACAAATCAGGTGCAAGAACCATCATTAATCTTGGCGTAAATTCGGGCATCCTGGCAAAATACAACAATGCTCAGAAGAGCATTATAAGAGAAGAGGAGCAGTTGGAGGCTCTCAACACCGAGAAGGAAAGGCTCAAGGAAGTCGGAGGCGGTAACCGCGAGCTTATGCAGTGGAAGGTTAAGATAAATGCAGCAGTAGCCGGCAAGGAGAACAGGATAAAAGAGCTGAAGGCTGAGATGGCAGCGCTCGAGGCTGAGATGGATAAGAGTAACGGAGCCTGCGCCGTCATCACCGAGATGGCATATGCCAATACCATATTTGTTATTTCAGGCGTGATTTACAGGCTTGAGAGCGATAGAAAAACCTACGACAAGATGATATTCAAAGCAGATGCCAAAAAAGAGAATATAGTGGTACTTTGAGTCCTATTGTAAAAAACGTACTGCCGGAGCTTTCTCCGGCGGTATTTTTTGTGAAAAAGAGCGATTGTTTAGGACTTGATTGTATGTTAAGTTTGGATTATAATTTTTGGGACTTTAATACATCACAGTAATGGAGGAAACAAATGGCACAGCTTTGGGGCGGAAGATTTACAGGCAGCATCAATGAACTGGCGTGGACTTTTAACGCATCTATTTCTTTTGACAAGAGATTTCTTGAGGTGGATGTCAGAGGCAGTAAGGCACATGCCACTATGCTTGCCAAGCAGGGGATCATTTCTGAAGACGAGAAGAATGCCATTATTTCCGGTCTTGATGCAATCCTTTCCGATGTAAGAGATGGTAAACTTGAGATAACAGATAAGTACGAGGATATCCACAGCTTTCTGGAGGCTAATCTCATAGACAGGATCGGAGATGCCGGCAAGAAGGTTCACACCGGCAGAAGCAGAAACGATCAGGTTGCTCTTGATATGAGGCTCTATTGCAGAGGCGAGGTTGAGGATATGGCAGGTCTTTTAAAAGAGACATTAAAGTGCCTGTCAGAGATCATGAAAGACAATCTTGATACCTATATGCCGGGATTTACACACCTTCAGAAGGCTCAACCCGTTACACTTGCTCACCATCTCGGTGCGTATTTTGAGATGTTTAAAAGAGACCTTCAGCGCATGAAGGATATCTATAAGAGAATGAACTACTGTCCTTTGGGGGCAGGAGCGCTTGCAGGAACAACATATCCTTTGGACAGAGATTATGTAGCAGAGCTCCTTGATTTTGAGGGCCCTACCCTCAACAGCATGGATTCGGTATCTGACAGGGACTACCTGATAGAGTATATGTCAGCTCTTTCAACCATAATGATGCACTTATCAAGGCTTTCTGAGGAGATCATAATCTGGAACTCCAACGAATACAGATTTGTTGAGATAGACGATGCTTATTCAACCGGAAGCAGCATCATGCCACAGAAAAAGAATCCTGACATCGCCGAGCTTGTAAGAGGCAAGACCGGAAGAGTATATGGCGACCTCATGTCACTTCTTACAACAATGAAGGGAATTCCTCTTGCTTATAACAAGGATATGCAGGAGGACAAAGAGGCAGCATTTGACGCCATGGATACTGTCAGAAACTGTCTGACACTCTTTACCGATATGCTCAGAACCCTTAAATTCAACAGGGACAACATGGAAAAGAGTGCAACCAAGGGCTTTACAAATGCAACAGACGCCGCTGATTACCTGGTAGGCAAGGGAATGCCCTTCAGGGATGCACATTCGGTCATCGGAAGACTTGTTCTTGCCTGCATCGACAAGGGATGTGCGATCGACGATCTTAGTCTGCCAGAACTAAGGGAGTTTTCAGAGCTCTTTTCCGAGGATATATATGATGCGATCTCTCTTAAGACCTGTGTTGAGAAGAGACTGACTGTGGGAGCTCCAAGCCCTGAAGTAATGAAGAACGTGATTAAGGCGAACGATGAATTCTTATCATCTTTTAGCTTTAAATAAATACGAAAAAAGGAAAATGAGAGGAGTAACTATTATGAGCGACAAGTTAAAGGTAGCGGTTCTTGGCGGAACCGGAATGGTAGGACAGAGGTTTATCTCTATTATTGAAAATCACCCATGGTTTGAGGTTACAACTATTGCTGCAAGCCCACGTTCTGCCGGCAAGACCTACGAAGAGTCCGTTGGCTCAAGATGGAAAATGGAAAATCCTATGCCTGAGTCTGTAAAGAACATCGTTATCAAGGATGTTACAGATGTAAAGGCTGTTTCTGAGGACGTTGATTTTGTTCTTTCAGCTGTTAACATGTCCAAGGATGAGATCAAGGCTATTGAGGAAGAGTATGCCAAGACTGAGACTCCCGTTGTTTCAAACAACTCAGCTCACAGATGGACTCCTGATGTACCTATGATCATTCCTGAGATCAACCCTGATCATATGGATGTTATCGAGTTCCAGAAAAAGAGACTTGGAACAAAGAGCGGCTTTATCGCTGTTAAGCCCAACTGCTCAATCCAGAGCTACACACCTGCTCTTACAGCATGGAAAGAGTTTGAGCCATACGAAGTAGTTGCTACAACCTATCAGGCTATTTCAGGTGCCGGCAAGAACTTCGAAGAATGGCCGGAGATGGTTGGAAACGTTATTCCTTTCATTTCAGGTGAGGAAGAGAAGTCAGAAAAAGAGCCCCTTCGTATCTGGGGTAAGATTGAGAACGGCGTGATCGTTCCTGCTGACGACGTTAAGATCACATGCCAGTGTATCAGAATTCCTGTTCTTTACGGACACACAGCAGCTGCTTTCGTTAAATTCAAAAAGAAGGTTACCAAGGAGCAGCTCATCGAGAAACTTGAGAGCTTCAAAGGACTTCCTCAGGAGCTTGGTCTTCCTAGTGCTCCCAAGCAGTTCATCCAGTACATGCAGGATGATAACAGACCTCAGGTTACTCTTGATGTCAACTATGAGAACGGTATGGGCGTAAGTATCGGAAGAATTCGTGAAGATTCAATCTACGACTGGAAGTTTGTAGGTCTTTCACACAATACACTCAGAGGAGCAGCAGGCGGTGCTGTTGAGTGTGCAGAGCTTCTTAAGGCAAGTGGATATATTAACAAAAAATAATTAATGCAAAGAAAGCGCTTATGGAAGAAATCAGAAAAATCGATCTGGCTTTTTTAAACAGATATTATGACAGTGGTCGCTCCAACATTCTTGTAGTCTACGGACACAGGAATGTGGAGCAGAACTCACTGCTCTTTAAATTTATTGAGAACAGAAGAAGTGTCTTTTACACAGCGAGATCAGTTTCGAGCCTGGAGCAGATAAGGCTCTGGGAAAAAGAGCTGATGGACAATAACCACAGCTTCGGGGCAAATCCCACTTACACTGATATATTTGATCTTGCTATCGGAAATGCGGGAAGGAATCCCGTAATATTTGTCATTAAGAATTTCGAGTACATAATCAAATCATCCGACAGTTTTATGAAGGAGCTGGTGAAGTTTGTCGAAAAGAACGGCAAGTTCAGACAGATCCTTGTTTTGCTTGTAAGTAACGACGTGTCCTGGGTTGAGAACAGCATGGTTCAGAGCCTTGGCTCTTTATCTTCAAGCCTTGCCGGATTCAGAAAGATAAAACCTCTGCCTTTTTCGGAGATGAGAAGCTATTTCAGGAACATGTCCTACAGGGATGCTGTTCTGACTTACTCGGTGCTGGGAGGCCAGACGCTGCTGTGGAGATATTTTGATGATTCACTCTCTTTTAAGGAGAATGTCTGTAAGAATATCCTTGACCCGGGATCTTTCCTCTACGGAGAGGCTCTTCGACTTACGCAGTACAGCTTAAGAGAGACATCAGTATATCATACGATACTCTCTGAGATGGCTCAGGGGGCCAACAAACTCAATGACATTTATCATGCCACAGGCTTTTCAAGAGCTAAGATTTCTGTTTATTTAAAGACACTTATCCATCACGACTTTGCTTATAAAGCGTATTCATTTGGAAATGCCGGAAGAGAGAATGTCATGAAGGGTGTATACAAGATCCAGGATCCGCTTCTCGACTTTTATTTCAGGTTTATCTTCCCGAATGAGAGCAGTTTATTACAGATGCCCGCAGACAAATTTTATGATATATTTATATCTGCAGGAATTCAAAATTATGTCAGTGATCACTTCAGGGATGTCTGCCGTGAGTACATCTTCAGGCTTGAGGAGAGAGGTCTTTTCCCCTTTGAGATCGGAGATGAAGGTGAGTGGATAGGTAAGGAAGGCAACATTGACATAATAGCTCAGAGCGATATGGGAGATACTGCTCTTGGAATCTGTTCGTGGCAGAAACAGATAACCCATGCTGATCTCGACAGGCTTGAATACTGCGCTAAAAAAGCAAGACTTGAGGGAGATGTTATCTATCTCTTTTCCACAGCGGGCTTTGATGACTGGATAATTGACGCGTCACTGAAGCCGGGCAGTAAGCTCAAGCTGATAGGGATAGATGAGCTGACGAATGGCTAATAAATCTGTATATATTGCTGAGAAACCCAGCGTGGCACAGGCTTTTGCCGGTGCACTGAAAATAAATTTTTCCAGGAGAGATGGTTACCTGGAGTCTGATGAAGCTATAGTTACATGGTGTGTCGGACATCTGGTAACCATGAGTTATCCTGAGGTCTATGATGAGAAGTACGCAAAGTGGTCTTTTGACACACTTCCATTTATTCCCGATACATACAAGTACGAGGTCATCGGGAATGTCTCGAAACAGTTCAATATTGTAAAAGGATTACTTAACAGAGAAGATGTGGATACGATATATATATGCACCGACTCGGGAAGAGAGGGTGAGTATATATATCGTCTTGTTGACATGCAGGCAAATGTTAAGGGCAAAAAGAGAAAGCGTGTGTGGATAGATTCTCAGACTGAGGATGAAATCCTGCGCGGTATCAGAGAGGCCAAGGATGACAGTGAATACGACAATCTGGGTGCTTCTGCATTTCTGCGCGCCAAGGAAGATTATCTTATGGGAATCAACTTCTCCAGGGCCCTTACTCTGCGCTATGCGTATTCGATCAAGAACTACCTCGGACTTGATAAATGCGTCATAAGCGTGGGACGTGTAATGACCTGTGTCCTTGGTATAGTCGTTGACAGAGAAAGAGAAATAAGAAACTTTGTTAAAACTCCGTTTTACAGAGTGCTGGCCGGCGTTATGGCAGGCGGCAAAAAGTGTGATGCGGAGTGGAGAGTTACTCCGGACTCGCACTTTGAAGGCTCACCGGAGCTTTACAGTGAGAAGGGATTTAAGACAAAGGAGAGCGCCGACAAGCTCATAAGAGAAGCAGGCACCGAAAACCAAAGAGCTACAGTTGAGAAATGTGAGACCAAAAAAGAGGTCAAGAATCCTCCGCTTTTATACAACCTGGCGGAGCTTCAGAATGACTGCTCAAGATTTTTCAAAATAAACCCCGACGAGACTCTGGCCATAGCTCAGGAGTTGTATGAGAAAAAGCTCACAACCTATCCAAGAACCGACGCGAGGGTTATGTCAACAGCCATAGCCAAGGTTATTGATCAGAATATCAAAGGGCTGGCATCCTATGAACCATGCTCGGTTTTTGCCAGAGCAATACTTCAGCATGAGTCATACAAGGGGATTGCAAAGACCAGATATGTCAACGACAAAGCAATAACAGACCACTATGCTATTATTCCGACGGGTCAGGGACTTTCAGCAATTTCTTCACTAAGTCCCACATCTGCCAAAGTTTATGAGATAATAGTAAGAAGGTTTCTTGCAGTTTTTTATCCGCCTGCAACATATCAGAAGGTGGCGCTGGAATTATCGCTGCCAAATCTTGATAACGAGGGAAAGAGGGAACACTTTTTTGCCAACTTCAAGATCCTTACGGGAAAGGGATATCTTCATGTAATGGATTACTCTTTCTTTAAAAAGAAGGATAAGGACAGTGAAGAGGATGTGCCCAAAGAGGGTGAAGAGGCGGAGCAGACCGTTACGGATGAAGAACTCTTTGAGTATCTGCGGAAGATCAAAAAGGGCGATGAACTTGATGTATCATCCTTTGAGATCAAAGAAGGTGAGACTTCTCCTCCCAAGAGATACAATTCCGGAACCATAATCCTTACAATGGAAAATGCCGGACAGTTTATTGAGGATGAGGAGCTCAGAGCTCAGATAAAGGGTTCGGGAATCGGCACCAGTGCTACAAGAGCCGGAATTCTCACCAAACTGGTAAATATCAGGTATCTGAATCTGAACAAGAAGACCCAGATAATTACTCCCACACAGATGGGAGAAATGGTATATGAGACTGTTATGTGCTCCATGAAGCCTATGCTCAATCCGGCGCTTACAGCCAGCTGGGAGAAGGGACTTACAGGAGTTGCCGACGGCTCGATTTCAGAGAAAGAGTACCAGGAGAAACTCAACGATTTTGTTACAAAGAGAACCAACATGGTAAAACAAAATGACTACAGAAACGCTTTAAAGTCCAGGTTTGACTATGTTGCGCCATTTTACAAGACCACCAAAAAGGAAAAGAAGAATGGAAGAGCACAAAACAAGTAAAAAGAGAAACCGGTTATCAATTCTTCTTCTTACATTATGTCTATTACTGGCTTCCATTGTGCCGGCTTTTACTGCCTATGCAAGTGAAGAGCCCAAGATTGTTAAAGTCGGCTATTTTGAAAATGAGATATTCCAGGAAGGCGCCGGGGAAGGCCGGGTGCGCAAGGGATATGCTTATGAATATTATCAGAAACTCTCAGAGTACACGGGCTGGGAGTATGAGTATGTATATGGAAGCTTTGCTGAACTATATAATAAGCTCCTCTCCGGGGAAATTGATTTTCTGGCAGGTCTTGCCTACACACCGGACAGGGACGGCCTTGTTGCATATCCGAAATCCTCAATGGGAACTGAGACCTACAATCTGGTCAAGCATACAGGTGATGAGTCGATTACAATGATCCCGGCTTCTCTTGGGGGCAAAAGAATTGGAGTTCAGGAGAGCGCGATAGTTGACACTTTAAGAAAGTTTCTTAAAGAGCATAATGTCTTGTCTGAGGTTGTTACTTACAAATCTGCCAATGAGATGGTCGCTGCCTTTGACAATAATGAAGTGGATGTTTATGTGGCTGAGAGTAATGGATCCTATGACAGAGAAAATGCGGAGCTTTTGTATGCTTTTGGATCCACTGAGTACTATTTGTGCGTAAATATAAACAGGACCGATCTTTTGGATGAACTTAATAATGCACAGGAACAGCTTGCGATTGAGGAACCCAATTATCTGAATGCGCTGAATATCAAATATTATCCTTCAAGTATTGCCAGCAGGACCTTATCAGAAGCAGAGAAGGACTGGCTGAGTGAACACGATATTATCACAGTTGGATATCTCAATGACTATCTGCCCTATTCGGACACGGATGAAAATGGCAATGTAAAAGGTCTTGTCAAGGATCTGATTCCCAAGATGCTGCATGACCTTGGAATTACCGGAGTCTCTGTGAATTATGTGGGATTTGATCAGTACGACGAGATGATAGCGGCCATAGGAAATGAGGAGATTGATACCGCATTTCCTGTCGGAGGAGGATATTATTACTCCGAAGAAAATAATATCTATCAGTCCAATGCGGTATTGTCATCCACAACAGCTATTGTTTATGCCGGCGAGTACACAGAATCCAAGCTGTCGTCCTTTGCACTCAATAAGAATAACAGCATGCAGTACTATTTCGTTAAGACCAATTTCCCCAATGCTCAGGTTACATTTTATGATTCAATTGATGATTCGCTGAAGGCTGTTATTGATGGCAAGGCAGGCTGCACCACCCTTAACGGTATGCGTGTCAACAATCTGCTCAAGAACCGCAAGTACAGGGATTTGTCAGTCAAGCAGCAGAGTATAGTTGATGACAGATGTTTTGGTGTTCATCTTGGTCAGAAAGGTCTTTTAAAGCTTATCAACAGAGGCCTTAATGTGGTCGGCAACGATCAGATCCAGGATATGGCGCTTCGCTATTCCAGTGATCTTTACAAATATGACCTTAAGGATTCAATCCTTGATAATATGTGGTTTGCTGTTCTGATCGTATTTGTCATCTCAGCTATCATAGTCGCTTCGCTTGTTAAGGAGGTCATCTCCAACAAAAGGAGGGCTGCAGAGAGAGAGGCAGATGCAAAAGAACTTCAGAAAAAGAATATTCAGCTTGGAATAGCTGTCAAGGAAGCAGAAGAGGCGGGTAAGGCCAAGGATGATTTCCTCTCATCCATGTCCCATGACATAAGAACCCCTATGAATTCAATCCTGAGCATGAACGAGATGATCCTCAGGGAGGCCAGAGATGAGAATATTCTTGAGTATTCAGGACATATCCTCTCTTCCGGCAAGACTCTTTTGGGGCTTATTAACGATATCCTTGATTTTACCAAGATTGAAGCGGGCAAAATGGAGATCGTACCGGTGGAATATGAGATATCTTCCGTGCTTAACGATCTGGTAAACATTGCCAAGTCCCTGACGGAGGAAAAGGGTCTTTTACTGGAACTGAATATAGATAACTCTTTGCCCAATTACCTGAGGGGAGATGAGATAAGGATCAAGCAGGCAGTCACGAACCTTATCACCAACGCCGTCAAGTATACTAATGCAGGAACTGTTACTATCGGTCTTGAATATGCCAAGATCCCGGGCAATAAGAAGAGTGCTCTTTTTAACTTCAGCGTAAAGGACACAGGAATAGGAATCAAAGAAGAAGAGATCAGTAAGATCTTCGAAGCCTTTGAAAGGCTGGATAAAAACAAGAACCGTGGGATAGAGGGAACAGGGCTTGGAATAACCATCACCCAGAGACTTTTAAACCTTATGGGATCCACACTTGAAGTTGAAAGTACATACGGAGTCGGCTCCACTTTCAGCTTTACCTTGAAGCAGGAAGTTCTTAAATGGGATGCGGTAGGTGATTTTGAGGCTGCATTCAGGAAGTCCGTTGTTGAAAGAAAGAAATATAAAGAGCAATTCACAGCACCTGATGCCAAGGTGCTTGTAGTTGATGATACACCGGTTAATCTGACGGTATTTAAGAATCTGCTTAAGCATACGAAGCTTCAGATTGACGAAGCAAACAGCGCCGATGAGTGCATCAAATGTGCAATGAAGAAAAAATATGACATGATCTTTCTGGATCACATGATGCCCCACAAGGACGGTATAGAAGCTCTCAAGGAACTTCAGTCCATAAAGGATCATCCTAACACTGATACGCCCGTTGTGTGTCTGACCGCCAATGCAATTGCCGGAATGAGAGAGGTGTACATTTCCGCCGGATTTGATGATTATCTGGCAAAGCCCATAGATCCTGCAGCTCTTGAGGAGATGATAATAAAGTACCTGCCACGGAATAAGATACTGTCGGCAGGCAAGGCTCAGGATACAGGTCGCAGGAATGATGAAATACCTATGGCACTGTATGAACTTGAGGGACTTAACGTGTTTATCGGGATCAAGCACTGCGGAGATAAGGCTTCTTATCTGGAGACCCTCAGAACATATAAGGAATCTGCACCTCAGACAATTTCTGACATAGAAAGCTACTGGGAGCAGCGTGATATATTGAATCTTACGACCATGGTGCACGGGATCAAGAGCTCATCAAGAACCATTGGAGCGTCGGAACTGGCTGATCTTGCCGAGAAGCTTGAAAAGGCAGGAAGGATCGGCGATGAAGAAACGCTTTTGGAGGGACTTGGAGATCTGATGCTTTTGTACAAAGATCTCACAAACAGGATCGTGGTTCCCGAAGCAAAGCCCGTAAGCGAAGACGGTAAGCCTGTCTATGACAAGAATGAGCTCAAAAATATCTATGTCAGCCTTAAATCTCATCTTGATAACGGACACTACAACGAGGTGGAGAGCATCGGAGAACTTTTAAAAGATGCGCATGTGCCGGATGATGAAAAGCAGAGAGTAGATAACATAGTAAGGGTAATTTCGGACTATGACTACGATGACGTATACAAATTCATCTGACGCTAAAATAAATGTTAAATTTATGTCATATCTGTTGAAAAGTCCTTTGTTTTATGCAAAAATAGGTATTGGCATGGGCAAGACATGCAAAAAACGTGAGTGAGTAATGCAAATTACTTTACAATACGAAAGGAGATTTTCACATGATTTACTCAACAGAGGTAAAAAACATGTGCCCTGTAACACAAGGGGTACACCATGGCGCAGCTCCCATCCCGGAAGAGGCAAAGTGGGTTAAGTCAAAAGAAATAAAGGACATTTCCGGCTATACACACGGTATTGGCTGGTGTGCTCCTCAGCAGGGCTGCTGTAAGCTTTCCTTAAATGTTAAGGATGGTATCATTCAGGAGGCACTTGTTGAGACTATCGGATGTTCAGGAATGACACATTCAGCAGCTATGGCTTCTGAGATTCTTCCCGGACTTACAGTTCTCGAGGCTCTTAACACAGACCTTGTTTGTGATGCTATCAACACAGCTATGAGAGAGCTTTTCCTTCAGATCGTTTACGGAAGAACACAGTCTGCATTCTCTGAGGACGGACTTCAGAT
>CAMORK010000036.1 GCA_946623755.1 uncultured Butyrivibrio sp.
GGCTTTTTGCCATTTTTATTCTATTGAGTTTCAAAATTTACTGGAAGTTAGGATAGAAATAAAAGAATCCCCCAGCAACAAGAACATGCCAAAGGTCATGGTTATTGGCATTGGCGGCGGAGGTAATAACGCTATAACCAGAATGATGAATACCCCATCAGACTTTGTATCATACGCAGCTCTTAATACAGATTCCATGACGCTTGATGCCTGCCCCGCAACCATACGACTTCAATTAGGTTCTAAACTCACTCAGGGCTTTGGCGCAGGTGGTGACCCTTCAATTGGTGAAGCTGCTGCCAAAGAGAGTGAAGAAGATATCACCGAATTGGTAAAAGACGCAAATATGGTCATTCTGACTTGTGGTCTCGGCGGGGGTACAGGAACCGGAGCAATCCCAGTCGTTGCCCAGATATGTAAAAATCTCAACATTCTCACAGTTTCAATAGTTACAATGCCATTTTCTTTTGAAAGCCAGCCACGAGTATATGCTGCCCAAACAGGTCTCAAAAAGCTTGAACAAAACGTGGATACTCTTCTGGTAATCCCTAACGACAAGTTACTCACTATCACTGACAAACCTTTCTACATGGAAGAAGCCTTTGATCTGGCGGACTCTATTCTTAAGCATACCGTGGAAGGGATAACGAATATCATCTTCAACAACGGCACCATCAACCTTGATTTCAATGATCTCAAGTCTACATTAAAAGACAAGGGTTATGGCCTTTTCGGTATCGGAATAGCCAAAGAGGAAGAAACTATCATTGATGCTGTAGAAAAGGCGATGTGCTCTCCTCTTCTTGATACCAACATCACCGGAGCGTCAAACATTCTCCTTAACACAGCAGGAAGAATCGACATTGTTGCCCTCAATAAAGCGGTCTCTTATATCCGTGAACAGGCCGGTGATGGTGTGAACATCTTCTGGGGAACTGTAAGTGGTGATCCCACCTCAAGTGAAGTAGTCGTGACACTCATAGCAACAGGTATGAAGCAAGTTCAATCTTTGCCTAAGGTTAAAACGATGCCAACAATAAAAGAGCTCTCTCCAAAACCTATAAATCAAGGAAAAAATCCAGCTACTACAGAGTTTAAAATCGACATTCTCAGCAAAGCCAAAACTGCCACTGATGTAAAGATGCTTGAACGTCCTGAAGTGAAAACACAGGTAAAACCTGTACAGCTCCAGATTCCCGAATTTTTAAAACACAATAATCGATAGTAATATTATTGAAAATTCTCCGTCGTACTGATATATATAGAGAGATGCAATTTATGCTGATTGAGAATCAATCTGCAGATTAAAGAGATCAAAGTTTTTTGAAAAAGAGGAATCAATAAAATGGATGGAAACTTCAACAATGGTCAGTATCAAGGCCAACCACAGTATCAAGGCCAACCACACTATCAGAACGGATATTACAACATATACCCAAATCCGGGAGTAGCTTATACTCAGCCTGTAATTCCGGGTGTGAGAGAGACGGTTAGAGAGGCTCTTAAGTCAAAGCCATTTCTTATTATGGCAATAACTTTTTCCATAAGTCTTCTTATATCCGTCTTCAACATGATCTACTATACGGTAATTGTTAACTCTGGGCTTAGTACAATCTCAGACAATTCTTTCGGGAGAATATTTGCTTCCGGGTTCAGTAGCTTTATTATGTTATTACTGCTTATTCCTATGATCATCACTACTATAGGCCTGTGGCAGATATATACGGGAGCCGACAAGGATGTCCCAATCATCAAGGGCTTTGGCATGTTAAGGGGCATTTGTATATTATGCATGATCCTTTTCATCCTCTTAGCTGTAATTACCGGTATTGCAACAGCTATAATCGCAGCAGGCGCCGGCCTTGTAGGTGCCCTCGGTTCATCGGATTTTTCCGATCTCGGAAAAATAGCTGCTATCGGAATAGGCATTATTATCGCAATTTTCGCACTGTTTCTTGTGCTCGTAATAATTGCAACCGTTTACCATTACAAGCTGAATATATCAATAAAGCGAATTGAAGACGGTGCTAACCTCGGTTATATGACAGGCAGTATTTCAACGTATGTTTTCGTATTCACTTTTATTGGATGCGTAACCAGCGTATTGACTGCGATAACTACCGTAATTACTGCAACAGCCGGACAGGCAATAAACTACGCCATATCATCAGGGCTGATGCTTAGTCAATACGGACTTGGTGATCTGGAAGTTATCTCATCCACAGTGGTTAATGCAATTTCCAGTGTTGTATCAGCCATATTTGTCATTTCCATGGCTATGTTCTTTGGAGGTCTTCGCAATAAGCTTTCTGTTCTGGGAGTAAGATGATCCATTAAAAAACCAAGGCACTGTCGCGAATGGGCATAACTTCCTCGAACGTCCCCTTGTTCCTAACCACACTTTATCTGCCGGATGGGACAAAAGAACCGCCCCTCTGTCCCATCATGTATCGGTCCATGTCCTCGGCGATCTGCTTGGATACAGCGACAGCTGCCACAACGGTTTTAGCACCGGTAACGACGTCACCTGATGCAAATACTCCGGGAAGGGATGTCTCACCCTTGGAATCTGTGGCAAGATTTCCTTTTTCGTTGAGCTTCAGTTCTTTTTCATGAGTAACAATCCTGTCCTGCGGGACCTGTGAAATAGCAATCATGATGCTGTCTGCAGGAATCAGATGCTCAGTATCTGCAAGGACCTTTAGCGGAGTCTTTTGAGTATCTGCTCCTTCTGCCTCAAGCTGTGCAAGCTTTTCCTCATCAGGTACCATATCGCAGAACACCGGACCCTCGTCCTCAATCCTGACAATGGCCTTTCTGTATTCAAACTTAACGCCGTCTACCTTGGCATATTCGAACTCTGCTTTGGATGCGCTGACCTCATCACCTCTTACATATACCACAACCTCTTTTGCTCCATGCCTAATGGCAGTTCTGGCTACGTCCATAGCTGCGTTGCCTGCACCGATTATAGCAACCTTGTCGCCAAGCTCGTAGACATCAGGATTGTTGAGATAGTTGATAGCATAGAAAACATTTCCAAAAGTCTCTCCCGGAACGCCCAGCTTTCTCGGCTTCCAGGCACCGGTTCCGATAAACACACTCTTGTAGCCATCATTCAGAAGATCCTGTATTCCCGTAGAACCGCCAATCGCAAAGTTGGGTCTGAACTTGATGCCAAGCTCACGCATCTTTTTGTAATATCTATCCAGGATAGACTTGGGAAGCCTGAACTCGGGAATGCCATAGCGAAGTATTCCGCCAATCTTGTCATGAGTCTCAAATACTGTGATCGAGTATCCCTTGAGTGCCAGGATTATTGCGATAGTGATCCCTGCCGGCCCAGCGCCAATAACTGCCGCTTTCATGCCGTTTGCCGGAGCAGGCTTAAGTTCAAGCCTCTCAAAACATGAGTCGGAAATATAATTCTCAATTGATGATATGTGAATGGGCTCACCCTTGATTCCTCTGACACAATTGCCCTCACACTGGTTCTCGTGATTGCACACAAGCGAACATACCATAGAAAGCGGGTTATTCTCAAAGAGCATCTGAGCCGCTTCAAGCATGCGATTTTCCTTAAAAAGACGTATCATCTCCGGAATATTTGTGTGAATCGGGCAGCCATTCTCCCTGCACCTTGGATTAGGGCACTGAAGGCAACGATTTGCTTCATCGATAACATGTACTGACATAGAATAATCCCCCGCTTTCTTTTTTGATTATTCTATATGTAAAGAAAATCAATAAATACCCCTTTTCATGGAGTATTTATTGATTTTCTTGAAGTGTGGGATAGGGAGACCCCACCTTTTTCACACTCTCTTTAGTCCAATCAGAAACAGTCCCAGTTATAAACTGCTTTATCGAAATCCAGGTTCTTCAGGTTTTCTTCACTTATGAAGAATCCGCCTACTCCGGAGTCTCCCCACATGATGTCTTCACCATCTGTATCCATTATTCCTCCTTTTATTCTGCTTTTCTAAATAGACCAATACTCTTTAAAGCCTCAGAAATGCTCTCCTCATCGTTACTTCCGATCACACATGAGAATTCCTTCTTCATCTCCTCCGGAGCATTTCCCATCAGGAAAGGAATCCCTACGGATCTTAGCATTTCAGCATCATTGAAATGGTCACCAAAAGCAACTGCCTTCACCGGCGAAATGTTCAGATCCGAGCATACGTGCCTGACTCCGCCTGCCTTTGTGATTCCCTTACCCATGATTTCAAGAAGAACATCTGAAGACTTGACTATAGAGAGATTCGGAAATCTCTTTTTCAATTCATTTTCTATCTCACATATGGCTTCCGGTTCACACATACAAAGGAGCTTTCCAATGATTGCATCCTTGGGAAGAAGTTCTATGCTGCCCTCCGTGGCGCAGACCTCAACGATATCCTCCTCTGTGCGGACGCGACTGTCGCTCCTGTCATTTACTATCCACAATTCTTCTGAATAGATATTCCATGTACAGTCAAATTCTTCCGTCTCTATATAAGAAATGATAGCCCTCGCGTCATCAGCACCAAATCCCTCAGAATATATTATCTTATCATTTTCATCAATGATAAGCGCTCCGCTATAGCAGATCATCGGGCAGGTAAATCCATATCTTTTAAAGATCGGGCGCACTCCGGAAGGGCCTCTGGCTGTCACAATGACAAATGGGATGTTCGCTTTCTTGAGAGCAAACACTGCATCAAGTGTACCCTTGAGCATTCTGTGTTTACTGTTTAGAAGTGTTCCGTCTATGTCTGAAAAAACTATTTTGAAATCCATTGGTGTCTTACTCTTCTCCATCGTTCTAAATCCATTCTTATATATACTATAACAGCTGCAAGGGGCAAAAAAGACTTTCTATATCAGATTAGAAAGAATTATCACTAATCGATTCAGTATTTTGCTAACCCTGTATATTTCACATTAGCCGAAAGTATTGAGGCATCATTTTGAGAGTCCCATTCTACATCGGTAAGCCCTACCCACTGCTCAGGATACTGCTCTTCAATTTCCTTGATTGTAAGATGCGTACCCACCATAACAAGCACTCCTTTCATGGATTCTCCTTTCTCTGCCTTTCAAAGCAGTAGTTGATTTATACTCAGCAGAGAAGGACTGGCTAGGCCAATCTCTGCTAAATACCTTGGTAATAACAGGATTGACCTGTGAAACTAAATACAGTTATTACATCTAAAGTATGGTTTAGATGGAGGATTTTAATATTCACAGAATTTAATCAGATGCTAAAGGTCTTATATTTGTATTTTTATTTATTATAGGACTTCTATAAAAGGATTTTTTTGCTATAAAAGTCCTATATTTCTATTTTTATTGACAAATAGGACTTTTATACTATAATTATAGTATGATAGGACGAACAGAAGAACAAAATGAATTAAATAGAATTTATAACAGAGAACAAACTGATTTAGTTGCTGTTTATGGAAGAAGGCGAGTAGGTAAAACATACCTGGTTAATGAAACATTCCGTGGGAAGTTTGCCTTTCACCATACAGGTCTTTCTCCTAAGAGAAATGTAGATCCCGCAACTGGAAGGGAAGAAATTACAACAATGAAAGACCAGTTGACTCATTTCTATATGTCTCTGCAGTTATATGGGATGAAAAAATGTGCTGCGCCTGCAAATTGGGAAGAGGCATTTTTTATGCTCGAGAAGCTGCTCACGGAAAAAGATAATGGCTCTAAACAAGTGGTTTTCTTTGACGAGCTTCCCTGGATGGATACAAAAAGATCGGGATTTTTACCGGCATTTGAAGGGTTTTACAATGGATGGTGCACATCTCGCAATAATGTAATGGTTATAGTCTGTGCCAGCGCAAGCTCTTGGGTTTTAAACAAACTGATTCGTGGGCGAGGAGGACTCTTTAACAGAGTAACCTGTCCGATAAAATTATCTCCGTTCACGCTAAAAGAATGCGAAGAATACTTAAAGAGCCAAAATATTCAGTTTTCAAGGTATGACATTGCTCAAAGCTACATGATATTTGGTGGGATTCCGTATTATCTTGGATATGTCAGAGGCGAGCTGAGCATGGCGCAAAATGCTGACAAGATGTTTTTTAATGAAAAGCCGCTATTAAAGGGTGAATACCAGAATTTATTTACATGCTCTTTTGATATGCCGGATAGGACCAGGAAAATAGCTGAGTTCTTGTTTTCAAGAAATTATGGTTACACAAGACACGAAATAAGTGACAAGTTCAAGGATATTTCCGGAACAGACTTAACTAAGATTTTGCTCGCGCTAGAAGAAGGTGATTTTGTTATTAAATACATTCCTTTTGGCCGCGGTAAAAGAGACATGCACTATAGGTTGACAGATCCTTATTGCCGTTCATATTTAAGCTTTATTGTTGGAAAGGGTTTTAGAGAAAATTTTTGGCAACACAATATGGATTCTAATATTGTAAATGCATGGAAAGGAATCGCCTTTGAAAATACATGCTATTTGCATTTTCAGCAGATTTTAAAAGCTTTGAAGATAGATGGAATAGAAGCTAGTCAGACAATATGGAACAAAGAAAAAGACGATAGAACTGAAGGCGCTCAGATTGATCTTATAATCAACCGCGCAGATAATGTTTTAAATCTCTGCGAACTCAAATTTTACAGCGGAGAGTTTTTGGTCGATGCAAGGTATGAAGAAAAAATGCGTACAAGGAATAGGTTGATATCGGAACAGGTATCACGAAAAAAAGTGGTGCGGAATACATTGATAACGACATATGGATTGACCAAAAACGGATACAGCAATATTTTTACCAATGTCATAACATTGGATGATTTATTTGAATGAACTACACACCACCGACTTGGTCGGAAGAGGTTTTCTCATACATTATTATAAAAAGATGACACATCTATTACTTATAGCCAGATTGGAAGATTATCTGTTTACAGACTTAAGGCTCGGATCATATCCGAGCCTTAAGCATGCAATGACTTATTTAAAACTTTGCTGATGAAAACAATCCACTGACAACTGTCCCGACAACTGATCTTGTCTGTGGCCTGTACTCTTCGCCTGCCAGAATGAGCTTTTCAACCTTCAGCTCTTTTAACCTCTCAGAAGGCATCTCATAGGGGTTCTCAGAGAGAATGACCATGTCTGCCACTTTGTCTTTTTCCAGAGAGCCTCTTTCCTTCTCATCAAAGGTTGTGTAATAGCCGTTGTAGGTGCACATCCTGAGCGCATCCTGAACTGTAACTGCTTCTGCCGGATTGCTGTGGTTTACTGCCTTGTGAAGCCATACGATCGGATCGGGATCCGTGCATGGTCCGTCACTGCCGAATGATACTATGCAGCCGGCATCCATGAAGCTCTTTACCGGATTGAGCCTTGAGTTTCTCTCTATGCCGAGGATGCTCTCTGTATACTCCGCCGGCTCCTGCCTCCAGTTATCAAATGCGATCTGCATCGGAAGCTGGATGTTGTAATCCCTGCATATCTTGAGGCCTTCTGCTGTTGGAAGGCAGTCGTGAATAATCCCGTGCCTGTGATCAGCTCTTGGGTAATCATCAAGCGCAGCCTTGATCGCTCTGGTAGCCTGGTCAAAAGCCCTGTCACCTATGGCATGCATCTCTATCTGAAGCCCCGCTCTGTTGGCAGCCTTACAGAAATCAGTCACCTTCTCGTCAGAATAGTAGAGCACTCCGTTTCCGCCGATCTCATCCACATATGGTTCGTTCATGGACGCATCGTGCGAGCCAAAGCATCCATCCAGTGCGCACTCAAAGCATCCGCCTATTCTTGGAAGTTTTCTGCTTGTTGCAACTTTGATGTTGAGAGACTGTGGAAACACCCTGATCTGGAAACCGTGCTGAACGCTCTTTGCCACAAGCTTCTCCATGGTGATATCCATGTTGAGAGGGAAACCGACGCCACTTACAGTATGGATCATTCCGATACCCTTGGATGCCTGATAGTCCACAGCACTCTGCATATTTTTAATTAGAGTAGGGATCTGTATCGAATTGGTGATATAGTCAGACACTGCAAAGAAGGCTTCCTGATTCATCTCACCGGTATCAGGATGGTAGCCCCTGAGGTCCTTGACCTTATCGTTTACGAGCTTTAGAAGTGCGGTGTTTACAACACACGCATGGCCGTCGTATTTGACCATGAAGACGGGCTTCTCCGCGCAAACCGAGTCGATCTCCTCACGGCTTACAAGTCTCTTTTCCTCAACGGAATATGGTGATGCTCCAAAGGTGATCATTATCTTGTCCTTACATCTGCCCTTGAAGTCCTTGATATTCTGCAGGATTTCCTCGTTGGTATTGCATTCCATGACATTGAGTCCCGCATGGAATGTCGAAAAAGATGCGAAGTGCTGATGAGTATCGCAAAATGACGGGATCAGGGCTCTCTTTCCAAGCTCCACTTTTGGTGCACCGTTATATTCTTCCGGGAGCTCTTTTCCCACATAGACGATCCTGCCCCGGTCCTCCACAAGGTACCGGGCAACGTCGTTGTTCTTGTTTACTGTTAAAATGTTCCCCACATATACTTTCATGCTATTTTCCCCCCGGATTGCTTAATTGTCTTTTTCCATTATACTCCATATCAACGACAGAGGCAGGAGACGATATATGATCATCTCCTGCCTCTACCTACTTATTCTTTCCTTTTATTGCTTATAATAAATGCGATCCCCTCAATAAACCGCAAATATCACTCCATAAATCCATATGCAAGATTAACTGCATCAAGTGTCGCTTCCATGATCCTTCCGGGAGCGTTTGCATCGCCTGCTGCCAGAACCGGAATTCCAAGCTCCCTAAGTGGCTTAAGGAGTGCGTTCTGTGACTTGACTCCAAGCGCAACGATCACGTTGTCCGCATCAACTCTTGCTTCTGTATTGTCCTTGGTGCTCTGAATGACAATTCCCTTCTCGTCTACAGAGAGAACCTTCTGGCCTGTGCAGATCTTCTCACCCTGCTTGGTTACTCTTGTGATGTAATCAACAAGGACTGAAGGATAAAGACCTCTTCCGATCTGATCAAGCATCTCAACGAGAGTTACCTCTCTTCCCTTGTAGCAAAGAGTCTCTGCAACTTCCATACCCGTGTTTCCGCCGCCAATGACTACTACGGAGCCCTCTCCGACATCCTTTGCGCCGCTCAGGAACTCTTCTGCTGTGATGACATTCTTGCCATCGATTCCAGGAATCGGAGGAACGATAGGTGTTCCGCCGCTTGTAAGGAATACGCCCACAGGGTTAAGCTCTTTTACATTGTCTACTGTTGCCTCGGTTCCGAGTTTAACTTCGATACCCGAGTTCTCTATTCTTGCAATAAGTCCGTTCTTGTATGCTCCGAGTTTATCCTTGAGAACAGGCTTATCTGCCAGATTAAGCTGACCGCCAAGAACGTTTTCTTTTTCGAAGATGACAGGCTTAAAGCATCTATCCTTCAATGTGAGCGCTGCTTCCATTCCTGCAGGGCCGCCACCGATAACAGCTACTGTTCTTCCGTCTCCGTTTCTGTTTATCTTGTCAAACTCAACTTCTCTTCCGCATCTTGGATTGACGGTGCACTTGATATGTCCGTTTGCTCCGATGGCGCCAAAGCAGTTAAGGCATCCAATGCAGCGGTTGATCTCAGCTTCTCTGCCGCACTCAGCCTTTTTAGTCCACTCGGGATCAGCAAGGTTAGCTCTTGCTATACCCACAAAGTCGCACACGCCCTCTTCAAGAAGCGCCTCGGCTACTGAAGGCTCTTTTATATTATTGACCGCAATAACCGGAATGCTGACTGCTGCCTTGATTGCAAGGCCGAAATGTTTTTTCCATCCCTGAGCAAATGAAGCGGGCTCAACAATGGTGGTGGATGACTCATATATACCGGTTGAAACATTGATAACATCTATTCCAAAGCTCTCGAGGCACTTTGCGATCTCGACTGTATCCTCGATCTTAAGGCCGCCCTCGACGAACTCATCAGCACTGATCCTGACTGATATCGGGAAATCAGGTCCGCACTGTGATCTGATGCCTGCGATGATCTCCTGCATGATGGTAAGTCTCTTTTCAAAAGAGCCACCGTACTTGTCCTCACGCTTATTGGTGTAAGGTGAAAGGAACTCATTTAAAAGGTATCCGTGCGCGCCGTGAAGCTCTACGCCGTCCATTCCGCCTGCCTTTGCAATGACTGCACCGTTTACGAATGCTTTGACAAGATCTTCTACCTCTTCTGTCGAAAGAGCTCTCGGCATCTCCTGGCATACTTTGCACATAACCTCGGACGGAGCCACAATCTGCCTTCCCTCGATCTGGATTGCATGATTCTCTCTTCCGGGATGATGAAGCTGCATAAATATTCTTGCCCCATGGCGGTGAACCCTGTCTGTGAGTCTCTGGATTCCTGTGATATGTGACAGCTTATATGCTCCAAGCTGGCATGGGCAGGCTGTTCCGTACATCGGCTCAACCCTTGTAACCTCTGTGATGATAAGTCCTACTCCGCCTCTTGCACGTTCCTCATAGTAGCGGATGATGTGCTCATTGGCATGGCCGTCGGGCTCAGCAAGGCCGACGCCCATAGCAGGCATAACTACGCGGTTTTTGAGCGCAAGTTTGCCTATTCTCCCCTCTTCAAAAAGTTTTGTAAATGCCATAAAAAATCCCTCCTTCTGCATAAAAATACCTTATGCTCATTAAATAATAGCGTACAATAATACTGTGCGCAATCATATTAATCGCCAAAGATTAACGGAGGGAATTGGCTATTTTTTCAATCATATGAGTCAGTGGGGACGTTTCAGATTGTCTCATCATCTCTTTTTCTACGCCCACAAGGCACTTTTGGCGCTATATGTAGAAAAACTTGATGCCTAACTTTTTGGCATCATCTCAGCTACCGGCCTACGGATCTACAGACTTCTGTAGCGCCCATCTGTCTTTTCCAAATTATGAGTTTGACAAAATTTCTTTTTCCTATAGAATTATCATTAACTTAATTCATACTGACGCCTGCTGCTACCGAGTAGCAGGAACAACGTCATTTCTTCATCGTTAGGTCTTAGCAGATGAGGAAGTGGCGATTTTTATTTTCAGGAGGAATTGTTATGCAGTGGATTATTCTGTTACTTGCGGGAATTTTTGAGATAGGTTGGGCGATTGCCATGAAATATTCGAATGGTTTCACAGTTCTTTTACCATCTGTGATCACTGCTGTGGGCTACATTGCCAGCGCGGTATTCCTTTCAATGGCGCTGAGGCAATTGCCGCTGGGCACGGCCTACGCCATGTGGACCGGAATGGGAATTGTGGGAACTACGGTGCTGGGAGTATTTCTTTTCCGGGAAAGGCTCACAGTTCCTCAGGTTATCTGTGTTGTGATGATACTGGTCGGGATCATCGGGCTGAAGCTCCTTGCTAAGGAGTGAGACAATTAAGAAGTCACGAGAATCGTCCCCGTGACTTCGTTGTCTCATTGACTCACATCCAGCTCTTTACTGTTGCGATTTCCTGTATATATCCTTCATCGTCGTTTGGTGTTTCCAGGATGAATGGCAGTCCCTCGAAAGCCGGGTGCTGCGCAATGCGCTTCATGGCTTCCATTCCGATGAAGCCCTGCCCAAGCTTCTCGTGGCGGTCTTTTGCGGCGCCGCAGGGGTTCTTGCTGTCGTTAAAATGAACTGCCTTCAGTCGACTAAGGCCGATGATCTTATCAAACTTGTCCAGAACACCATCGAGATCATTTACTATGTCGTAGCCGGAATCCCAGGTATGGCATGTATCAAAGCACACGCCAAGCTTGTCCTTAAGCTCTACTCTGTCAATGATCTCTTTTAACTCCTCGAAGCTTCTTCCGACTTCCGAGCCCTTTCCGGCCATTGTCTCCAGCAGTACTGTTGTATGCATCTGTGGGAAAAGAGCTTTATTCAAACCGTCAGCGATCTGCTCTATTCCTGCTTCCGCTCCCTGTCCGGTATGTGAACCGGGATGAAAATTGTAGTACTGCCCCGGAAGATACTCCATCTTCTCAAGATCTTTTTTGAGCATATCGAGGCCGTTTGCTCTTGTCTCAGGATTGGCCGAGCACAGATTCATGGTATAACTGCCGTGCGCTACAAGCTTTCCAAAGCTCTTTTCCGCAAGGACCGCTGAAAGCGCCTGAACGTCCTCAGGGACAATGTCTTTTGACTTGCCGCCTCGTGGATTCCGGGTGAACCACGCAAAGGTGTTTCCGCCAAAATCCACCATCTGGCGGCCCATAGCTTCATATCCGTTTGTAACCGTTAAATGACATCCTATGTAGATCATATTTTTCTTACCATCTTAAACAGTCCTGCACTTGTGGCCGGATGCGATTTCGAAGTTGTATCTTACTATGCCAAGGTCAATTTTGGTCATTGGGCCGAAGCCGGGCTTGATAACTGCATCTTCTCCGTCGATACCTATGGAGAACTTCTGCTGATTCAGGGCTGTGGGTGCAAGAAGTGCTGCTTCTATGCCCTCCTTGATGTCCATACCTTCATCCCTGTGATGTCTTATTTTCTTGCGTCTATCCTTACGAATGGCTTAAGGTCTTTTACCGCCTCTTTCTGAGTGATCTCGATGTCGCCGTTATCGGTGTCGATGAGTTTGTAGCGGTCGTTGCCCATGCCCAATTCCTTCATGTATGAGAGCTGTCTGTGGCCATGTCTTGTCTCGATTCGCTCAACCAGGGCTTTGTGCTCTTCTTCGGTCATGGCGTAAACCAGGTCGATGCACGCCTGATCGATTGCCAGGATGTCGGTTGAAGCCAGGATTCCCACGTTCGGAGTTACAACAGGCTCTGCGTCTACGCCTTCGCAGTCGCAGGAAACGCTCATGTTTCTCATGACATTCACATAAGTGATGTTCTTGCCGAAGTGGTCAATGGTAGCCTTGGTAGACTCGGTGATCTTCTCCATGAGTTCTTCCTCGTTTACGCCCCAGTCGTTGCCGTTCTTGGCGTGGATCCACATCTTGCCTACATGTCCGTCTGCGCATCCGATACCTATATTCTTGTTGCTTCCGCCAAAGCCGCCCATGGTGTGGCCCTTGAAGTGGGTGAGCACAAACATTGAATCGTAGTCAAGCATGTGTGAGCCGTGACTCATCTCTTTAAACCACTTGCCGCCGTTAACGGGAAGGGTTATGGTCCCGTCGGCGTCCATGATATCTACATCTGTGAAATCCCAGCCGTTGATAGCCAGGGTCTTTCTGTGATCTTCCGTGGTGTACCGGTCGCCCTTATAGAAGGTATTGGTCTCCACTATTCTGGCGTCTTTAAGGCACGGCTCTTTTTCCATTACCTCTTTTACCCAGGACGGAGGTGTGATATTGGGACCTTTGGGCTCACCGGTGTGAAGCTTGATCGCTACTTTTCCGGTGATGTTCTGGTTCACCTTCTCAAACACTTTCATGATACCGGCTGCTGATAAATCTCTTGTAAAATATACAACAGATTCTGCACCTGTTCTCTCGTCGTAGGGTACATATCTTGATCCGTCAGTCATCGCTTTGTTACCTCCTTTTTGGTATGAGTACATTATAACAAAAAATGGTCCTGGGGACGGAGTCATTTTATTCGTAGAGCAGGTATGGCTCTCGTTGAGTCTTGAAGGCCTCGATGTCGTCCTGCCATGAGGCTTTGATCTCGTCGGCGGACTTGCCGGCAATAATCTGCTTGCGGAGGTCATCGGAACCGCTAAGGTAATCAATCCAATACTTGGCACCGTTTGGCTCGTTATCAAAGAAGTCCATATCCGGATGGGCTTCGTGGAAATCGTTGTAGGCATCAATGAGATAATTAAGGTCTATACCTGCTGCCCAGATGTCTTCTAATGGGATGTCCGAAAGGTCTTTTCCATAGCAGAGTTCACCCTCAAAGGGCGGGTTATTTGCCCCCTCCATATCCTGTGGCGTGAAGGTGTAAGGATTGGTCTCCTGCGGCAGGTACGGGCTTCCGTATATCTCGAATGGCTTGTCCGTGCCTCGCCCCACGGAGACGTAGGTGTTCTCGAAAAAGCAGGTTGAAGCATAGAGGTAGACCGCGCGCATATCCTCCAGGTTTGGTGAAGGCCTGCGGATCAGGGTAGTCTTCATGTCATGGGTGTAGTTAAGGCACGGGATAACTGTGAGGTTGCAGGCGTCTTTGCCGGCAGCAAGCCAGCCTTCGCCATTGATCATCTGTGCCAGCTCGCCCCAGGTCATTCCGTAAACGATGGGAATTGGGAGCTGACCCACTCTTGATTTGTATTTCTCCTGAAGGATCGGACCGTCAACGTAAAAACCGTTGGGATTGGGCCTGTCCAGGATGATGACTTCTTTTCCCGTCGACGCGCAGGCGTCCATCAGGTAGTACATTGAAATGTAATAGGTATAGTAGCGAAGCCCCACGTCCTGCATGTCTACAACGAGGGTGTCGAAGGTTTCCATATCCTCAGCAGATGGATAGTGTGAATTTCCGCGGTAGAGCGAGAGGATCGGGACTCCTGTCTTTTCATCTATTGAATCATTCACTGATTCTCCGGCATCTTCCGTTCCGCGAAAGCCATGCTCCGGAGAGAAGACAGCAGTGACATTGACGTCATGTTCTATCAGTGCATCGAGTATGTGCCGGTCCTTGTCGCCCACTATACCTGTATGGTTGGAGAAAAGAGCTACTCTCTTATCGGCAAGTAGTGGAATGTAGATGTCGAACTGCTCATCGCCGAGGACGAGAGGCAGATCAGCCTCAGTAGCAGGATCCGGAATTTCCGGCTCAAGCTCTTCAGGCGCTTCTGCTGTAGCTGCCGCGGGTGCAGGCTCCGAGGGTACAATATCCGCGGGTGCAGGTTCAGGCTCTTCCGAGGCTTCAGTTACTGCCGCAGCCGGAGCAATCTCTTTTGCCGAATTATCTATGTCTCCACATGCCACACAGCTGAGGGCGAGGGCAATTGTAATTATGATGGATAGTGGTTTTCTTAGCATTAATGTTGTTCCATGAAGATCATTGGGTGTGCGGTGCAGAACGGTGTCTGCGCCATGTATCTGCCTAAAGTGTCGTCGTTGTCATCCATGAGGACTACCGATTCAGGTGAAATGCCAGGAAAAAGCTCTTTTACCTTGTTAATGACGATCTGTGGCTTCTCGGCAGCTTCCAGGGTATAGAAGCAGTGATCGGCAGGGATTCCGTATAGACGCTCAACCATCTCGGATTTCCACGCTTCATGCCCATGGGGCTCTCTTGATATGCAAAAGAGCCTGTTCACATCGTGACTTCTGATGTAGTCATAGAGCGGTTTGAGCCTCTTGCAGTCTGCATAGATGTTGACGTCCCTGAACTGCGGTGTTCCGTCCAGCTCGTGGTGAGCGTGGTGCTCTCCGTAGTTATAGCTTGTCAGCGTGCCGTCTATATCGAAGAACACTACTGTGTCCGGTTTATGTAAAATTTCCCATATTTTGCTCATATTGAATTTTTCTCCTGTGTTTATGGTGCTCCATCTATTATAGCAAATAAGGCGGCATATTATGCTAAAATGATAGAAGCTAATTCTTGAAAAAGGAGTATAGACCATGTTTAGAAAAATGAGAAGATTTGCCCAGCAAATACCCGAAGAAAAGTGCATCGAGATCTTGAAAACCGAGCCCAGAGGCGTGCTATCTGTTCTTGGCGATGACGGTTACCCATACGGCATTGTGCTGGATCACTGGTACTGCGAGGAAGACGGCAAGCTCTACTTCCACGGAGCCAAGGAAGGTCATAAGCTCGATGCCATCAAGGCTTGCGACAAAGTCAGCTACTGCGTTCACGATGAAGGTTATCGCAAAGAGGGTGAATGGGCGCTGAATATCAACAGTGTTGTCATCTTTGGCCGCATGAAGCTCGTCGACGATCCTGAGAAGGCCAGAGAAATCTGCACTCAGCTCTGTCGCAAGTTCACCGATGACGAAGAATATCTTCAAAAAGAGCTAAAAAATGCCCTGCCACGTATCCAGTGCCTGGAACTGACACCGGAGCATATGACAGGGAAACTGGTTAATGAGTCATGAAAAACGCAGCCTCAAATTGAGGCTGCGTCTTGAATTACTGAAGTATATGCACTATCCGTTCTCTATAAGAAACAGGAATATCTCTCAGATTCCTCGGGATTACCAGCTTGATATCAACATGCATACGCGAACCTGATCGTCTGCTGTTATCGCATTTTGTAACAGTAGCACGAACTTCAACTTCAGGATCTTCGAGAAGCGGAAGTATCACATAATAGAGTTCATCCGCATCGAACGAGACAGTCCCCAATACTTTCCCACTCACTATTTCTTCTACGACTGCCCTGTCTTCTCTAAGGTAGATGTTTACAGGCTCTCCGGCTGTTGCCGATGCATCTTTTACAAATCCCCCAAACGCAAAAATTTCCGACTTATCATCTTCCTCGACCTTCCTGCCGAGCTTTCTGGCGGCATCCGCCGGGAGGACATACTCCTGCATCATGAGGTGGAAAATGTCTTTTACCAGGTCAGGAGTCGGCGTGGCATCGTAATCGGTTATGACTTCCTTGCACGCCTCAAGGACACTCTTGGAAAAGAGCCTGAACTCCTCCATATCAGGATCCCAGACAAATCTGCCTCTAGCCATCCTGGACAAAGGCAGCTCTTCATCATACATCTTGAACTGAACGTAGATGTTCCTCTCGGAAAAAGCATTCCTGTTCTCAAAAGCATCCCTGGTAAACTCATAAGGATCATAGCCGGATTCGCTCTCCGATTCCCTGATCTTTTGGTAAGCTTCTATGACCTGTCTGATCTTATCATCATCTTCGGGATCTCTTTTCCCGGTAGGATCAGAGTCCGGATGATACAGGATCAGAAGCTTTTTGTATTTGGTTTTGACTGTCCTGGGATCATCCTTTTGCGACGCACCCAGGATCTTGTATGCTTCTTTTAATGTCATATCTCAAAAATGGTCCCTTGACTCCGTCCCCAGGGACCAAAATATAAGGTAAACCAGTGCGAGGACAAGGATAACCAAGAGGGCGTAGCCTGCAAGATATCCGGGATTACCCATAAACGATGCAAGCCACATCAGCGGAGTTCCCGGCACCGGCTGGTTTACGAAGAAGTAATTACATCCAAAATGTTTATCAAAAAGATAGATCAGTGGTACCACCAGACATAGGAATATTATAACCCAATGGATATGCTTTATTGAAGGTGATATCTCTTTTGCCTGATATAAAAGAAGCGGATAAAGAACCAGCAGGCCGTGCCAGAAATAGCTGTGAAGATTGATGAAGTTAAGAACGGGATAGTAGATTGTCCAGTCCGCGAAGATAAGCGCAGCAAGCGACGCCGGCATGATCAGCACTACTGCCACCTCGCCGAAGTACTTTCTCGCCTTGTCCCATGGGAGATACTCGCGCAAAAGAAATACAAATATCCCGATACTGCAGACGTGGAGCGGAAGGTAGCCGATGCCAAATCTTCCTACTGAAATAAGGAAAATATCTTTAAATGCCTCCAGGATCAGCATGAAAACCGGGATTATCTTCATCACCCGTCTCTGCGTCCTAAGGCTCTTTTTCCTGATAACAATCATTGCGGCTATTACAAGCAGCAGCGTTACCCCCACACTTAATAGATGGGCTGCTCCAAAAAGCGGATAGCCCATCTCTGAAGGTATGTCATTTTGTTGTTTCCAAAAGTATTCCATAACTTATTTTTTCAGCTCTTCAGCATGCGTTTGTTCTCATACATCTTTTCATCAGCGCTGTGGAGTATATCGTTATAACTTCTGTCGGAATCCGGAGTTTTGCTCTCAAAGCCCACGGCGATCGTCACCGGTTCAGAGGGATTGCTACTGTTATATACTCGTATTCCTTCCTCCAATTTGGGGATAAGATTTGAAGTGATGGCCCCACTTTCGGGCTTTTTGATAATAACGCTGAACTCATCGCCACCTATACGATAGCAGATACCTTCTTTTCCAAATGCTTTCTTTATTATTCTGGCTGCATTTATTATATATCTGTCGCCTGCCTGATGTCCTTTGGTGTCGTTGACTTCCTTTAAGTTATTCAGATCCATGGAGACAATGCTGTACTCTTTTTCTTCGGCAAGCTTTTCAAGGTCATGATTGAAGGCGGTTCTGTTGGCAAGGCCTGTCATGGAATCAGTATTGGCAAGCTTTTTATAATATTCCGCCATCCTTCCCCTCTCGATATCCTTGAGGGATTCAACGATATTTTTATAGGCCAGAAGCACTATATAACACAGTATCAGCACACGGCCCCAGACATCGTTCTGAATTCTCATCCCGGTCCAGTAATATCCTATCTCCAGACCTGTGACCGCGATGAGCACAAGCATTGATGCTGCATTAAAAACAGCCATTTCATCTCTTTCACTCTTTTTAGTCCTTAGTACATTTATAGCTGCAGCGAGCACATATACAATGGCTATCGCCCAGGTCAGGTGCGTGATAATGACAGACTCCTTGAGGTCCATTACCCCTGTCACCGCAAGACTGATAACCACTACAAAGTCCAGGAACGAAAGAAATATAGGAATTCTGTATAAGAACTTATCCTTTTTCCATAAAACCGCATGGATATACATAACATAAGGGATTGGAATAAATATCAGGATCAGAAAAGCGTAGACACCGGCCAGTGCACGATTGGTCATAAGAACCACCATTGTATTGGTTTCTCCGGCAGACCAAAGGCCTATGAGCAGCGCCGTAAGACCAATGTACGCTATCTTAGCCCTGTCCGGATTGACGCGGCGAGTCGCATACGAATACAAGATCATTATAAGACCAAAGAGAATATCCAGGATGGATATGATAAACACCGGTATAGATCCAACAACAATCATTGACCTGATATTGTAATAATCACCGGCCGAGTATTCAGGAGAAGCCGGAGGCTTAGTCCTCTCATAATAAGCTTCAAGCCTTACTGTTACCGGCTTGCTTGCATCAGAAATGCGCACAAAGTGCCATGTAATTCCGGTTGAGCGAATGAAAGTAGAACGAGATCCAACGCACTCGTATATAAGATCATCACCTGAATAAATCCATACATCATTGAATACTGCGGTAAAAGACAGGCATCCGCCGGCTTCTACAATCTCGGAAGCATCCAGCGTGGCGTGATAGATATCATCAGAATCAATTGTCTCAGTAACAGGTGATATGGCCACTTCAGTATTCTTTGGAAACATCCTCATAGGAATCAGCGCAGCACTTTTAGAAGCATACACCGCAACAATGATGCATGCTATCGCCAAAAACAGGGTATATATCTGATTAAGACGTTTATCCATATCAACCTCAATAATTATCTATGAGCTGCTATGTCTTAACTTCGTGCCTTTCTTCGATCGTCGTGTGTCTGGTAGAAGGCTCTTTTATCTGCATACATGGCGTTGTCTGCCCTGTGGAAAACGTCGGTATAAGTCTTGTCTGTTTCAGGGTCATAGGCTGCAAAGCCCACAGAAATTGACATATCTACGCCCGCATCCTTGAAAACAGGCATCACCTTGTTTTTCTTATCTATTATTACCCTTAGTTTTGCAATAAGCTCTGACGGATCGGGATTATCAAGAATAGCAACGAACTCATCGCCGCCTATTCGATAGATCCTGTTTCCTCCAAACACTTCACGGATTTCATTTGCAGTCTCGATGATAAGCTTGTCGCCCTGATCATGACCCAGATCGTCATTTATCATCTTCAACTGATTGATATCAAATACAACAACCGAGAACACAAGATTCTTGTCGTATCTCATCTTTTCTTCCAGAATCTGCAGATATTCCAGGTATGAAGTTCTGTTATTCAATCCCGTCAGTCCGTCTATATAAGCATGTGATCTGATGATCTCTATCTGCTTTGTCAGCCTCATCTGCATGATGACTATCTTTTCTTCAAGAAGTCTGATGGCATCATGCATATCTTTATCAATATCCGCTTCACTGACGGTAAAGTACCCGTCACTTTCATCTACGATCTCAACCTCATCCATAAGTGTCTGGATACCGCTCGAAAGATCGCTCATCTTCCTGATCAGGGTAACAAAGAATTTGCTGTACTGACCGGCAATGGCAATTGCAAGAAAAATGCTCACAATCAGGGCCACAGAAATGAAGATCATAATAATATCGCGCAGCTGCTTAATCTTGTTCTGATACCAGTCTGCGCTGAAGTCAGCAGCCACAATTCCGGCCACATCTCCGTTTGAGTCAAAGACAGGTGAATAAGAACTGTAGAATGTTCCCCACTCGTCAACATATGGATTTTCATCAACACCGGCTTTACCTTTACTTGCAGCATACAGAGCATCCGTATACACGATAGGCGCTCCGAACTCACCCGGGTCCTCAATAGTAGGATCTACGCCAAAGACAAATTCTTTCTCACTTACCTGAATTATGCAATATATATATTCAAGCTCGATATTGTCCTGAAAGTATGTAAGTGTCTTCATGACATTCTCATACTCAGGAGACCCGTAGTCATCAGCTGTTATCCTTGCCAGTTCATCACCATTGAGCATTGCTGCTGCCGTATTGGAAATATCAAGCATGCGCTCATTGATCAGGGTTCTCATTGCCTTTGCCGCTACTGTGCTGAGAACACATCCAAAGATAACATTGAAGATTACGAGTCCGATGCAGATGATTATCGTATATCTTGTTGCCCGGTCAAGTTTTTTCATATTCCAAAATAAACACATCTATAATCGTATTTACGTTACTTATTACAATTATAACACTTGCACCAAGGAAAAGATTTTAAATAAATATAAACAAATGCCCCCCAGGGGACCAATGTCATTAAGTTAGCATTGTAACACGAGGGAAAAGTTTTAAAGAGGATGTT
>CAMORK010000037.1 GCA_946623755.1 uncultured Butyrivibrio sp.
ACTCTTTAAAGCCGTTTATCATATTAACGGTATCTTCAAAGGTCTTTTCATCCTTACATCTGTTCATAAGAATAGTCTCAGCACCGAACATCTCGGGAACCTCTGTAAGAATGCTGGTTCCGCCGTACTCAATAATTCGATCGGAGATTCTTCCAACCAGAGGATTTGCAGTAATTCCAGAAAATCCGTCGCTTCCGCCGCACTTAAGACCAATGATGAGCTTTGACAGATCCACGTCCGTCCTCTCATCTTCTGATACTGTATCTATCAGCTCTTTTAACAGATTAAGTCCGTCTTCCATCTCGTCATCAGACTTCTGGCAGATCAGGAACTTAACCCTGTCCTTGTCATATTCGCCAATATAAGGCATAAGGACGTCAATGTTGCTGTTCTCACAACCAAGTCCGAGAACAAGAACCCCGCCTGCATTCGGATGCTTTATAAGGTCAGAGAGGATCGTTCTTGTATGCTCCTGATCGTCTCCTGTCTGAGAGCATCCGTAGTTATGTGTAAAAGCAACAACTTCATCAATACTGCCCTTAATGAAAGAATTAGCCTGTTTTGCAAGTGCTGTTGCTATATTGTTTACACAACCAACTGTAGGGATTATCCATATCTCATTCCTGATCCCCACTCTGCCGTCGTTCCTTACAAATCCCTTAAATGTGCCCTTTCTGCTTGCCATTTTAGCTGTCTTTGCAGGTACATACTCAGGATCCGGCTGGTATTTATAGTCAAGGATTCCCTCGAGATTTGTCTTTATATCATGAGTATGAACCCATCTTCCGACACTTATTTCTTCTGTGGCATGACCGATTGCATAGCCGTACTTTACAATGTCTTTTCCCTCAGAAATATCTCTGATCGCCATTTTGTGGCCTGCCGGAATATCCTCCAAAGCCTCTACGACCGCGCCGTTTCCCAGAGTTATACTATTGCCCTTTTTCATCTCTTCAAGGCAGACAACCACATTGTCCTCGGGATGAATCTGCAAAAATTTACCCATTTGTAACCTACCCTTCTTAAATCTTTGAAAACAAATTGTAAGCGTTTACAATAAAATCATATCTATTCCCAGGTCATACGTCAACAAATTTTTCTATTGTATTTAGCATAGCAGTCCTGTATAATACATTTTGAAAAATTTTATGAAAATGCTTTCATAAATGAAAGAGTTGGAGGGTATACAAAATGAAACAATTTATGGACAAGGATTTCCTTCTGCAGTCAGAGTCTGCCAAGAAGCTCTACCATGATTATTCAGAGAATATGCCTATTCTTGACTATCACTGTCATATCAGTCCCAGGGAGATAGCCGAGGATCGCCATTTCGATACAATCACTCAGGTATGGCTCGGGGGAGATCATTACAAATGGCGCATGATGCGCTCTTTTGGCATTGATGAGAAATACATTACGGGGGATGCATCAGACAAGGATAAATTCCTTATGTTTGCAAAGTGCCTTGAGAAGTCGGTAGGTCACCCGCTTCATCACTGGGCACACCTTGAGCTTCGTAAATACTTTGGATATCAGGGAGTTCTTAATTCCAAGACCGCCGAGGAGGTATATGACCTCTGTAACAAGGTTCTTCAGGATCCTGCCACAAGCGTAAGATCACTTATCAAGGCTTCGGGTGTAACACTTATCTGTACAACAGATGATCCTGTTGATACACTTGAATGGCACGACAAGATCAGGGAAGATGCTTCATTTGACGTTAAGGTTCTTCCCGCATGGAGACCAGACAAGGCCAAGAATATTTCCAAGCCTGAGTTCACATCATATCTCGAGACACTTTCACAGGTAAGCGGCGTTAAGATCAACTCCTTCAAGTCACTTAAGGAAGCACTCAAGGTAAGGCTTGATTACTTTGCTTCAAAGGGATGTACCGTTACAGATCACGCTCTTGAATATGTGATGTACTATCCTGCTACAGAGGAAGAGGTTGAGGCAATTTTTGCAAAGAGACTCTCAGGAGCAGAGCTTTCCAAGGAAGAAGACCTTAAATTCCAGACAGCTTTCATGCTCTTTGAAGGCGAAGAGATTGCCAGAAGAGACTGGGTAATGCAGCTCCACTTCGGATGTAAGCGCGACAACAACACTCCTATGTTTGAGAAACTTGGTCCCGATACCGGATACGACTCAATCGATGCTTACTATCCTATGGCTGAGCTGGCAGATTTCCTCAATGCCCTTCAGGTTAAGAATTCTCTTCCTAAGACAATTCTTTACTCATTAAATCCTAACGATAACAAGATCATCAACACTATGCTTGGTTGCTTCAACGAAGGCCCTACTGTTGCCAAGATCCAACAGGGCAGTGCATGGTGGTTCAACGACAGCAAATTCGGTATGGAAGAACAGCTCAGATGTGTTGCAGAATCCAGCAACCTCTCCGGCTTTGTCGGAATGCTGACAGATTCAAGAAGCTTTACTTCTTACACAAGACATGAATACTTCAGAAGAATCCTTTGTAATTATCTTGGAAGCCTTGTTGAAAACGGCGAGTATCCATCAGAGGATCTCGACATCCTCGGTGAGATCGTAAAGGATATCTCCTACAATAATGCTGTAAGATACTTTAATTTCCCTTTAGAAGTGAGATAATTTATGGGCAACCAGATGACTATTTATGACATTTCCAAAAAGGCCGGCGTTTCGATCGCTACTGTCTCCCGCGTACTTAACGGAAGCACTAACGTCAAACCCCGTACCCGCAAGAAAGTCATGGACATAATTGAACAGTATGGCTACAAGCCCAATGCCTTCGCCAGAGGTCTTGGTCTTAATTCAATGAAGACCATCGGTATACTATGTGCAGATTCGTCCGATCTGTATCTTGCCAAGGCTATTTACTACATCGAACAGAAGCTCCGTGAAAACGGATATCACTCAGTTTTGTGCTGTACCGGTTACGATGTTGAGAACAAGAAGGCATCTGCTAACCTCCTGCTCTCTCAGCACGTAGATGCAATTGTCATGATAGGATCCAACTTTATCATGAACAGCCCTGAGGACAACCAGTATGTAAGAGATGCTGCGGCCACTGTGCCGATCATGCTTCTCAACGCAGACTTTGACTGTAGCAATGTTTACTGCACTCTATGCGATGACTACAAGGCGACTCAGGACGCCACAGAGCAGCTGATCACAGGCGGTGCAGAGAATATATTGTATCTCTACAACAGCAATTCCTATTCAGGTCTTAAGAAGCTGGCAGGATTTCAGAACGCACTTTTAACTCATGATATTCCTCTCAAGAAGCAGCTAATGCAGTGTTTTAAAGGAAGTCACGAGGATATAGACGGTGTTAAAAGTTTTGTAGAGAATCTTTACAAAAAAGGACTTAAGTTTGATGCTGTAGTAACAAGCGATGACTTTTTGGCAGTAGGTTCCATGAACTTTGCAAGAGCCAACCACATCAAGGTTCCGTCCGAGCTCCAGGTAATAGGATATAACAATTCAATCCTCTCCCACTGCTCAGAGCCTGAACTCTCCTCAATCGATAACAGACTTGAGGATATGTGCATACAGCTTGTTAAGACACTTATCGGAACTCTTACTCAGAATGAAATGCCTCAGAAAACTATCTTCTCAGGCGAACTGATAAAGAGAGGTTCCACAAGGATCTGAAACAAAATCATATATACATAAAACAACCGGGATAAAGAACCTTACTTTATCCCGGTTGTTTTATGTATTATTTCTTTTGCTTTTAGCCTTAACATAAAAGGACCTGACCAATAAACATGGTCAGATCCAAAATCTGAGGTTAACTTAGTCAGGCTCCCTTCTCCTGCTCTAATGAAGGCTCTGCTGACTGGCTTTTGTCTTCAAATCTCCTGAAAATGTTGGCCAGAAGTGCACCTGAAATGTTATGCCATACAGAGAAGATAGCTCCGGGTACAGTTGCCATTGCAAGATCCGGGAATGCTGTGCCTGCAAGAGATGTAGCAAGGCCTGAATTCTGCATACCGATCTCGATAGAAAGAGCTTTCTTTTTGGACATAGGAAGCTTAAGGATGTGTCCAAGCGCAAAACCAACAGCATATCCAAGGATGTTATGAAGTATTACCACTGCAAATACGATTGCTCCTGTCTGAAGGATTCTCTCAGAGTTGTGAGATACAACCGCTGCAACAATAAGTGTAATAGCTGTTACAGAGATAAGAGGCAATACATCGGATACTTTCTCGGTATATTTGCCCCAGAATTTGTTTATGATAAATCCAAGAGCTATAGGAACAATAACAACTTTGATTATTGAAAGGAACATACTCAAAACATCTACAGTTACGCTTGTCTTTAAAAGAAGGTAGGTAATTGCAGGTGTAAGGAAAGGAGCCAGCAGTGTATTGACACTGGTCATGCCGACAGAAAGTGCCACATCACCTTTACTGAGGTAAGTCATAACGTTACTTGCTGTTCCTCCGGGGCAGGTACCAACCAGGATAACTCCGGCTAATAGACCTGTCTCAAGTCCGAATATCTTGCCCAGAGCAAATGCTAAAAGAGGCATAATTGTGAACTGAGCAATGCATCCGATGATAATGTCCTTCGGGCGCTTAAACACTATGGCAAAATCACTGAACTTCAGGGTAAGACCCATTCCGAACATTACTACCATGAGCAGGTAGTTGATCCAGGATGTCTGAATCCACAGACATGACTTTGGCACAAACAGCGCCAGAGCAGCTACTACAAGAACAATTATTGCCATATACTTCCCAACAAAATCACTTACTCTTTTCATTTTAGTATACTCTCCTCTTGTCTTCTTGTTTACAAAGTCCCCAAATTAAAGTTCTGAAGTACAATGAGGGCATCTTGTTGCCTCAATGTTTATCTCACTCTTGCAGCGAGGGCAGATCTTGGTTGTAGCAGGTGCTTCTGCTTCTTCTTTTTCAAATTTAGCAGCAATCTTGTTCATGGTCTTTACCAGGCAGAAGATTACAAGTGCCATGAGAATGAAATTGATAACTACTGTGATAAATGTACCGTAGTTAAGAGTAGCTGCACCGGCTTCCTTGGCTGCATCAAGAGTGGCATATGAATTGCCATCAAGACAGATAAACTTGTTATTGAAGTCGATTCCACCTGTGAGAACGCTGATAAGGGGCATGATGATGTCATCAACAAGGGAAGAAATGATTTTCTGGAAAGCACCGCCGATGATAACACCGATTGCCATATCCATCACATTTCCACGCATGATGAACTCACGGAATTCAGCCGCAAAGCCCTTTCCTTTGCCGGCTACGTTTTTGATCTTTTCTGTCATATCCTTTTACCTCCACAATTTTTTTTCATACTCTTGAAATTATAGCACAATATGAATAAAATAAAATAGTGCGCAGGCGTAGTACATCGGTAGTATGTCAGCTTCCCAAGCTGAAGAGGCGGGTTCGATTCCCGTCGCTTGCTTAAAAAAGACCCGGAATCCCGGGTCTTTTCTGTTATCAGCTTTATTCATTTTGTTTTAGCTGTTCTCATTCACAAATATTGAGACTCTGCTTTGAATTATTTCCGCAACTTCCTCTGCAGTCTTCTGTCCCTTGAAATAAGCAGCGGCCTCTTCATTTACGATATTGCTAACCTCCTGATTGGGTGAATATGTAAGAGTGAGTGACTCAACAAAAGCTTTTACCGTATCAACATCTTTCTGAGTAAGAGGCTTAACCTCTATCTGGGTATCACCAATCCAGTAGTACTCTTCCTCGTAGTGTTTTTCTCCATCATCATCAATCCAGAATTCCTTCTCCATAGACTTCTTGGCAAGAGCATCAAACTTGTCTTTCCTGATAGGGAAATCGTACTGTATATTATCCTGATAATCATCGAGATAGAGGTTTCTTATGAGTTTCCAGCATTCCTCAGGATACTTGGTCTGAGCGCTTACAGCAAATCTAATATTTGGAGTCAGGATTGAACAGTTTATTCCCATCTCATTAGGGAATCCTATAAGTGATATCTCCTCTCCAAATGTTCCGTCAACATATCTTCTGTAGGGTCTAAAACCGTTAAGATACACGATTGAAAACAGCGCGCTGCCTGTTCTGTAGCATGCTTCATCGTAATCCATCCACATGTCTTCAGTTATCTCGTCCGGAAATTCTTTTGCAAACTCCAAAAGCTCGATAAAACCATCACTGTTAAAGTTGCAGCTCTTATTTTCCCAATCGACAAACTTGTTTCCGGAGGAAATAAGACCGTAATACATGATTGTATCCTTAGCAGTCATACCAAAAGAATCAGAGTATGAAACGCCCTTCTGCTGTATCATTTCCTTGCAGTCCTTGAGTGTCAGAGTATCTAATCCTGCCAAGTTCGAAGTCTTTGCAGCCAGAGTGTTAACATAGAACGAAGGAACAACCTGGTACATCTTATCGCCTGTCTTAAAAGCTTCAAAAGCATTTTCAACAAACTCCACATCCTTGAGTTCAGGGTCGGCTGCAAGATATGGATTAAGATCCAGGAAAAGTCCCTTGTTGATGTAACTGTCAATGGGTTCATCGTTTACAAAATACATGATATCAGGCACATTTCCCGAGACGATATCCAGATTAAACTGCGTCATTCCCGCCTGCCAGTCATCCTCTGAATCCAGCTGAGAATAATCTACAATCTTTATCTTGTAATCATCTGACTCCTGATTAAACTTGTAAACCATTTCCCTTACATCATAGTCGATGTTTCTTCCTGCAAGAGTAATGATAGTTTTGTCTTTTACCTGATCTGCGGGAACCTTGGTGAGCCTGTACAGCCCCCAGTTACTTGCTTCATCAGGAAGATTTGCAATAAACTCCTGATCACTTACCGCTACAACACTGCTTACCGAATAGGTAACGCTAAGATCGGAATCCACAAAATCAAGGATCTTAGTCAGAGCATCCTTTCCCTTATCGTAACCGTAGAATCCGTCTGTCTTTGAAACATACAAGTCATAACCGTTTCCGCCAAAAAATGCATAATCATCGTAAGTTTTAAACTGTTCCGAAGGATCAGAGAGCTTACCTGTATCAGGATCAAAGCTTCTAAGCTCAATTCCGTGGTCTCCCCAGAGAGATGCGAATATCTGTCCGTTAAAACCACTGTATAAAGTGATTGAAGAGCCACCGTATTCATCGCTTGATTCACCTGTTTCTGCTATTGTGGTAAAAGACTGATCCTCTTCATTGAACTTCTGAATACCCCTGTTGGAGCTAAGGATCAGCCCGTGTGTATCATCATAGATCATTCCGTACAGTGAGAAATAGTTTTCTTCATCCTGTCCGTCAGAGAGCATTACTTTAAGGAGCTCATTACCTGACGTATCATACTTAAGAAGATACTGTTCCTCGTGATAGTTGTAGTCCTCTTCCGCTCCTTCATCGCCTGCATCTGCTCCGTCTACTATGATATCTTCATCAAGATGCTCCTGCATATCAACGATATTACCCTGATCATCTGTGTAGTAATATTTGTAGAGAATACAGTACATATTACCGTCTTTGTCATAAGTCATGTTCCCATGACTCTCGGAATCGTTCTCAGGGATCTTAATAGTCTTAAGATCGCTTCCGTCGGAGTTAAAAGCGCATATGGTAATATTCTCACCATCTGAATATGTTGCAGCATAAATCCTGTCCCCAACAATGGAAATATTGCTGTAATCCGAATCTTCTATAATATCAAGTTTCTCGCTCTTAAACACATAGTCCTTTGTAGCTTTTGCAGCTTCATCAACAAGGCTTGAGCCGCCCTTGTTTCCCAGAGAGCATCCGCTTAATGCTCCCGCCAAAAGAGCTGTTGATGCAATCAGGGAAATACCCCTGGTTATAATAGATTTCCTTTTCATAGTTTCTCCTTTTTTCTCTTATACTCAACTTCCAGATCGTACTTCTTGTCAGAAAGATATTTGACTATTCCGCTTACTGTCCATTTCTTGTGCCTGTAAGCATCTACAATAAAGATAACGACAGTAATTATCAGAACTGTAAGGCATATCATTCTGATAAACAGAATAAGTGCGAGAATATCCTCATAGCCTCTGGCTGTATTTTCCCAGTATGGATAATATATCGCCTTGCTCCACATACTTCTTGTAAAGAAATTTCTTAAAACCGAAAACAGCGAGAATGCCGAAAACCTCTCGGTATTGTCAATCACTGTGATAAACTCATCATTTATTCCGATGCTGTCTTTACAGATCTTGGCGGCCAGTCCTTTAACAGGATTGGGACAAACAACTTCAATACAGGTGATGCCCCCATTTTGAGCCACGGTCCCGTCCTCTGATATTTCTGCCGATTCAGTGATTCCGCTTAAAATGGTTCCGTATCTGGCCAGTGAATCATAGGACATATAAACATAGCTGGTATCCTGCTGTGCAGCCTTTTTGATGCTTCCGGTATCTCTTTTTACGACTCCCTCTATATAGTGAGGGATATTCTCAATATAGACGCACTCTCCGATGATATCCGTTGATCCAAAGAGCTGCCACGCCAGCTCCTCGTCAATCACAATACCATCCTTCATCAGATCGTCTCCGGTAAAAAAGGATCCTGCCACGAAATTCATGGGATGAAATAAAAAGAAATCCCCGCCGACTCCAAATGCTTTTACCTTCTCCGCTGTCCTGTTCTCATAGCTTAATGTGACCTGCCCTTGAGCGCAGTATGCAAAACTATACAGCTCCTGAAGAGGTGTCTTTTGAGGAACAGTATATTCCTCCATTTCTTCTTTGATCATGTCATCGATACTTATGGTATCAACAATCTGAGGGCTGGCATTTTCTTCCTGATCTTCTTCATCATCGCCAACAACTCCGGCTTCAACCAGTTTACTTTCCAGCAGATATGTGAACTTCTTGAGTTCATCCTCCTTGATAAGCTGGTCTTCCGTGATATAAATGCTGACCTGCGCCATATTTTTTTCATCGGACCAGCGGTCTGCGAGATGCTGTTCCGGAAGGCTGTTTATTATATGAGTTGAAATGAGCCCCATTACAAAATAAACAGTAAGCAAAGACACGCACAGGATAATGGCATGCGCTCTTTTCTTTATAAAATTAAGTGTTATTTCAGCAATACCTCTAAGACTCATTACTCGTTTGCAAGCCTCACCTGATCTCCGGCTTTAATAAGTGTTGTTGCAGTTGTGATGACATACTCATCGCCCTCTACTGCAGCGGCGATGGCCGTATTGTTGTCATCCTGCGCTTTAACTGTGACATCAACTCTGGATGCCATATATCTGTTGCCCAATGGGCTTGATTTGCTCTTTACGACAAGTATAAATTTGCCGTTACTGTCAGTCTTTATGGCACTGTTTGGCACGATGTGATCATATTCCACAGCTCTCTCTCCTATCGCAAGAGAAATATTCTGTCCCGGAGCCACGTCTTTGCTCTCAATCTTAAAAGTCAAAAGCTTCTTGTTTCCCGGATCAGTCTTATCGTTTCTTATGGATGTGAGTGTTGCTTTGAAATCATCCCCGAACTGCCATATATTCTGAGGTTTGGCACCATCGCCAACCTTGAGCTTCTGCGCCTGGGCATTGGTTACAGAAAAGCTTGTCGTCATATCTTTTCCGTCGACCTGAATAACAGCTATGGTTTCATCAGCTGAAGTTGACTCACCTGCCACCTTTGATAAGCTGGATACTGTTCCGGCAACGGGAGATTTAACGGATGCTCCCACCGACTCCTCCTCAAGCTTTGCAATACGATCCTTCTGCTCAGTGATCTTATCTCTCATCTGACAGAGGCTTATTTCCGTATTGATACTCTTTAAAAGCTTTGTCTTTTCAAGCTCAGCATCCTTAAGCTCAGCTTCGGTTTTTGCTTTGATCTGCATAAGCTCAGCAAGCTTCTGATCATAACTCAGGTTCTGCTGAGTACCGTAGTTTTCAAGCTGTGAGCTATCTTTGGAGAGCTCTGCTATCTGTACCTGAAGCTGCTTTATCCTGTCTTCATTGCCGTCATTTTGTGCCTTCGTCAATTCATATTCAAGTTCAGCAATGCTGTAAGAAGGAGTTGCCGCATTGTATGAATTACCGGCTGTGTCATAGTTATCCTTCTGAGTCATATAATCTATATCTGCCTGAGCAGCATTATCTGCAGCAAGTGCATTGTTATATCTGTCTGTAGCTGCTGCAAGCTCTGTCTGAAACATGTCATATGTTGTGTTTCTTCCGCTTCTTACATTAGATATTACTTCATTTGGGACATCTCCCGAGAAAAGTGACTGTTCATATGTAAGTTCAAGATCATCAAGCCTCTCTTTTGCATCGAGAAGCTCCTTGGATTCTTTATCCTCCAGATAGTAGATCACATCTCCTATCTCAACATGTGCGCCTTCCTTAACAGCCACACCGGATATCTTCCTTGTCTCTTTTACCGTGATATTGTAAGGATCCTCTGCAGATACGGTTCCTGTTCCTCTGATCTGAGGTGAAATGGTACCTCCTGTAATCTGCTGAGTCGCTACCTGGGGCAGCGAATAATTCATGATGGTGTTGGAGAAAAACGTAAGGATCAGCATAATTGACAAAAAAGCTATGGCCACATTTTTGACGATATCCTTTCTGTTTCTGCCACTGTCCTTCCTATCATCTCCGGACCCGCCCAGATTTTCTCTTAGAACTAATTCTTCTGACATAACAAAACTCTCCCGTAAAACTTATTTAACCTTTGATTCCTCCCTGGTAAGAAATTCCCTCTACCAGATAATCTTCCCCGTATAAAAATATCAGAAGCGGTGGAATGAGATATATTACTGCTACTGCAAATGCCAGGCTGATCTCCCCTGTGTTGATCCTGGACAGAAATACCGACAGCGGATGCATATCCGAGTCAGGTAAAAGAATCAGCGGCTGTTCCACCATATTCCAATAGTCAAAAAATAACAAAATGGCAATGGATGCAAGTCCGCCTTTACAAAGCGGAAGGTTGATCCTCGAGAAGATCATCCATTCATTTGCCCCGTCTACCCTTGCTGCTTCCATGACTTCAGTCGGTATCCTCCTCATAAACTTCGTCAGAAGATACACTGCAAACGGACTAAAGAACCCCGGAAGCAGGATAGCCCATTTGGTACCGTACAGTCCCAGTGCTTTGGATACAAGGAAATTCGGCACCAGTGTAACCTGGTAAGGCATCAGCATGATTATGATATATGAAAAAAAGATAATCTTCTTTGCCTTACTCTCGTACCTTGAAAAGCCGTAAGCAGAAAGTGCTGCAATAGTGAGCTGTACTACTACGATTGGAATCGTGTAGAACACTGAGTTCCAAAACTTTAAAAGATACTGTGGACTCTTGAAAAGAACGGCAATGTACTGTGCAAAAGTTATCATGTCGGGGATAAGTTTTAGGTTTACTTTGTTAGAGACAAATACCTTACCGCCCTTTTCCGTTGTCGCAAATATACTTCCATAGTTTGATGCTATCTCCGATGCCGACATGAAGGAGTTTGTGATAGTGAGTATGATTGGCATCAAAAAGATGATAGCAAAAACTATTGCAGCCGTAGTTACTATGACCGTCTTAAAATCATCTATTCTTTTTTTACGCTTATATTTTCTTAGTAGTGGACGCATATTCCTGTCCATTAGCCTTCTACATCCCTTCCAAACCTGTTTTCAACCTTTAACATCACAAATACCAGCGCAGATACCACAATAAACATTATGATTGCTGCAGCGGAGAGCTTTTGATAGTCAAGTGAAGCAAAAGTATTATTCATAAAATGCTGCAACATGTATAGCGTTTCGTACGGATGATCTCCGGTCATAAGATACACTTCCCTGAAAACTTTGAAAGAATTGATCAGGGACATGATTGCCACAAACAGAATTGTGGATGACATGTATCTTACCTTGATATACCAGAAAATCTGATATTTACTTGCGTGCTCTAAGGCTGCAACCTCTAAAAGATCCTTGGGTATACTGGCAAGAGCTGCCATAAACAGGATCATGTTGTACCCCAGATTCTTCCACAGGAAAAGAGCTATTATTACAACCATTGCCTTATCAGACTTAAGAAAATCAGTCTTGGCAATTCCAAAACCGGCAAGGAAATCATTGACAAGTCCGTTGTAGTTAAAAAGCACCTGCCAGATAAGAACTACCGATGCAATAGGCACCATCAGAGGGCTTAAGAAAAAGGTCCTGAAATAGCTCTTTCCCGGTATCCTGGATTCCATAACCGCTGCCAGGAAAAGAGATAACACAACAGCCAAAGGAACTGCTACCATTGAAAACTTAAGTGTATTAATCCCTGCCTGCTTAAAAGCGGCATTATTCCAGACATTTACAAAGTTCTTAAGCCCCACGAAATTCATGCGGATCGGGTTATCTATAAGCGAATAAAAAATAACCACCACAAAGGGCGCGGCAAAAAACAAGAGCACTCCAATGAGCGAGGGCAAAAGGAACATCCAGGAAACGATGCTCCTTTTTTTGTTTGCGGAAAGGGCTTTAAATTTAATTGGTATCTTCTTTAACAAATCCCGGAACCTTCCCCTTTAGAATTGAGTAATATGTGCTTGAATACTGGCTAAACTCTCCGGTCCTGTACACCTGTACAGAATACTGATCGTTCAGCAGATCATAATCAAACCATGGGTTGTAATAACCACTCTCAATGATGACGGAAAGAAGTTCTTTAATCTGCTCCGGATCAGTATAGGATGCATGGCTTGTCTCGACATTAATATCCACATCACTGTAAGGCATTGTTTCAGTGTCATAGCCCGGATAGTAATTGTCCACTTTGATCTCTCTTACAGATGAAACATCCAGCGTACTCTCTTTGTATATACCAATCTTTTTCAGATATGCTATCGTATTTGAGTAATTATCAAACACGTCAAGGTTACCGTAGACATAATTTTCACTGTTTCCTTCGTAGACCACTGAACCTACAGGCATATGTTTGCTCATATATTCAAAGCTGTAATTCTCCAGGATATCCTTTCTGTAAGCATCACTGAACTCGTTATATGAGAAATTCTTGGTAGACTCTGAATCACCTGATGATTCATATGTGAGATTGTGAAGCGTCGGATTGTCCAGTTCTCTTACAATATCGTCCGAAAGAACATCAAAATAGCCTCTCTTAAACTCTTCGCTGTCTATGATCCTTGCAAGCTCCTCATCTACTACCTCATAAGGAACTGTTATATATCTGTATATCTTCCTTCCGCTCTTTAATCTGTAGAGTATCTCAAGATCATAGCCAAGACTTTCGAACACATTATCGTCGTAGTTCTTTTTTTGAAGCCTTCTGGTTTCCATTCCGGCAGCTGCTATCTTCACAAAGTCTTCTGTGTTGGTGACTCTCATCAGCTCTTCATCAAGAATCCTGCCATTATAGCTCACGTTATTATACAGATTAAAGCTTCTTGCATTGTTTATAACGGCACAGCTCTCAACCTTATCCGCAGCAGGAACATAGCTGTCATATCCAAGCAGATCCCCTCTGTATATGGTAAATATCAAAAGTACTATAGCAAGAGCCATTATGGTCTGAGCCTTGCCCTTAAACACCTTTCTGATATTACCTTCAAGTAAAACCTCCGCGATGCATCCGGTAATAATAGTGGCAAGAACCATGATAATGCACATCTGTGTAAAGAGCTTTGCAGACCAGACGCTTTCATAAACAAGATAAACAATATAACCGACTCCAAGTCCTGCCGCTACGCAGACTACAATTTTGACCAGCCACCTGAAAGGTCTTATTACAATACCCTTTCCTGCCCACTCAGCCTGTCTGAGTCTTACAAAAATAATGACAAAGACAAATGCAATAATTCCCGTTACAAGCATATCTGCTTCATAAGGAAGGAGCTTTACAAGAACATTGTTTATATACTGAGAAGTTGTAAGCGCATAAGAGGCCCTCTCCTCTTCCATAAGATATAAATATGGGCCGAACCTGTCATACATAGGAGAAAAGATCACCTTAAAGGGCTGCATTGATGTGTAGGTAGCAAAGAAGATTCCTTTAAAAAGTGTAAGTTCTCCGGCAAAAAGTATTGAAATAAACGAAAAGCATCCCGTAAGCAGGATTGCTATAGGAAGCGTTCCGCTGAGCATAACTGCAAGAACTGTTATGTTGTAAAAGGCAAAAAACAAGTTGAATGCTCTCACTGTCTCAATGAGAACCGACAGTAACAGGTATTTACCTACAGCCCCCATACAAGCAGCGATTATAAGAGCTATGATCTCACATCCAACATACATGATAAGGAATGTTGAGATGGCGTTAAAATAGTTCCCGGCAATCCTCTGCGCTTTGGTAGTAGGCTGACTGAGATAGAAATCCAGCTTGCTGGTAGTAAAGACATATGAGAATCCCTGCAAAGCAAGCATCACCGCAATACCAATGATCAGCACAAATCCAATCTGTTCAACGCCAAGAATCCTTGATACTGCTCTAAGTTTTTCCTGATATAATACAGCTTCACTCTGATTGTATCTTGCAGCGTAATTGATAGTCCTTGAAACCATCATGATAACACCAAGGATAAAATAAGCTGCCAAAAACGGAAATGCAATATAGCTTGACCAGAGCGTTCTGTTTATGTAGGTTCTATGATTTTTTATTTTCTCACCCAAGGACAAATTTGCGGATGTCATACCCAACTACCTCCGTTTCACTTATAAAGATCTCTTCCAATGAAAGTGCCAGAACTTCGAAGAAAATCGGATTGCCTCTGCTAAAGGCTGCCTCTACTTCTTCTCTCTCTCCGCGGATCGTAATGGTGTGAAGTCTTCCCCTGGTCTCGTGAAGCAGTACATTAAGACCCTCCAGTGCTTTCTTTTCATCCTCTTCGGAAGCAAATACGCATTGTACCTTCTGCATCTTGATCTTCATATCCTCTATATCTTCAGAGAGTATTACTCCTCCCTGATGAAGAAGCCCTATGTGATCACAGATATCTTCAAGTTCCCTTAAGTTGTGGGATGCAATGACAGGAGTCATTCCCCTGTCTGTCATCTCTCCTGCAAAAAGACTCTTTACCCCCTGTCTCACAACAGGATCAAGTCCGTCAAAGGTCTCATCACAAAGAAGATATTTGGTACCTGAGCAGATTCCAAGGAGTATGGATACCTGCTTCTTCATGCCCTTTGAGAAGGTGTTGATCCTTCTTTTGGCATCGAGTCCAAAGCCTGTACACAGCTTGTGGAATCTCAGTTTATCAAACCCCGGATATATATTTTCATAAAATGTTGCCATTTCCTCAGGTGTAGCATTCGGAAGGAAATACTGATCGTCCGATATGTAAAAGATATCTCTCTTAACATCGGGATTGTCATAAACAGGTCTCTTATCTACCAGAACAATTCCTGCATCCGGCTTTATAACGCCTGATATGATCCTGAGTATTGTGCTCTTTCCGGCTCCGTTTGTGCCAACCAGTCCAAACACCTCTCCGTCCAGAATATTCAGTGAAACACGATTGACAGCTTTTATGTCGTCAAATGATTTTTCAAGATTCAGTAATTCAATCATGCTTACCCTCCCCAAGCTTATCCAAATGCTTTTTTATCTCCTCAACAAGCTCTTCCAGTGAAAGCCCTATTTCATGAGCTTCCGTAAAGAGCCTGACAATCTCTTTTACCAGTTCTGATTTCTTGCCTTCCACCAGCAGGTCCCTGCCTTTTACAAAGTTTCCCCTGCCCTTCACCGTGTAGATGAATCCCTGGCGTTCCAGTTCAGCATAGGCTTTCTGGACCGTGTTTGGGTTGGTGGAGAGTTCAACCGCAAGGCTCCTTACAGACGGCATCTGGTCTCCCTCCTGAAGGATACCCTTGTAGATCTGCATTTTGAAGTTTTCAACAATTTGTTCGTAGATAGGTCTGCTATCCTGGAAGTCGATTAGTTTCATTGTTTCCCTCCGAAAGATGGTCCCCGACACGCAAAACAAGGTGTACTATCTGAACTAGTACACCTTGTATTCTATGCCTATCGCGCTTATATTGCAATAGAATTTTTAAATTGCTTCTACATTTCTTGTAGCTATTACGTCAACGCCTGTTCCGGCAACATCTTTGATAAGGACATCTCCTATATGAGCAGGTGCTTTTGCCTCTGCAGCATCAATGTCTTTCATTACTTCAAAGATCTTGCTCTTAGGAATATCATTGGCAGTCTTAACAGAAACTCTCTCCTTGTCACCGCCTACGATCTTAACTGTGCTGGTAACAATTCTGGTGGGATTGACCACTTCTTTTCTGGCATAAATATCGCCCTTGGCACATGTGTTACCTGTTACCTCTTTAACTTCTCCATTATCCAAAGTAACTGTAACAAGGCACCCCATAGGACATCCGATACATGTTAATTCTCTGGTTTCCATAAGCCTTACTCCTTTTCTATCTTTACAGTTATCTTCTTAAGATTTGGATACTCATCGAGTTTCTTTTTCTGAAGAATGATCTGCTCCATCTCACCGGGCGCAAGAATCCTCTTTTCATTGTGCATAACTCTCTCATCGTCGAAGTATACACTTACGAAGGAATTCTTATATACATCGCCTACCCTGAATCTTACAGTAAGGAGGTCATCCATTCTCTCTTTATTGATTGTGCTCGGTACTGTATATCTTGCACCATCAGTAGCACAAAGCTCGATAACATTATCGCCTGTAACTTCCTTGCATCCGTCAGCAATGTACTTAACAGCATTCTGTCCGGCTCTCTTAGCCTCTTCTGATACATAGTCAACAAGATCATGTACATGAAGAACATTACCACAGGCAAATACGCCCGGAATGCTTGTCTCGAGAGACTCATTTACAACAGGACCTGATGTAACAGGGTTCATAGAAACCCCTGCCGATCTTGAAAGCTCATTTTCAGGAATAAGTCCACAGGAAAGAAGAAGTGTATCACATGTATATCTCTCTTCCGTTCCGGGGATAGGCTTTCTGTCAGGACCAACCTCAGCGATTGTAACTGCTGTTACATGGTCTTTACCTTCAATATCAACAACGGTGTGTGAAAGCTTAAGAGGAATTCCGTAGTCATCAAGACACTGAACTATATTTCTCTTAAGTCCGCCCGAGTACGGCAAAAGCTCTGCAACTACCTTTACCTTGGCTCCCTCAAGGGTCATTCTGCGGGCCATGATAAGTCCGATATCACCGGATCCGAGGATTACAACCTCGCGGCCAGGCATATAGCCTTCAATGTTTACAAGTCTCTGTGCAGTACCTGCTGAGAAAATACCTGCAGGACGATATCCCGGAATGTTCAGGGCTCCACGAGGTCTCTCTCTACAGCCCATTGCAAGGATTACAGCCTTGGCAGGAATCTGGAACATACCATCTTCCCTGTTCATAGCTGTTACTGTCTTGTCAGGTGCAATATCCATAACCATGGTATTAAGCTTGTACTCTATACCAAGATCAAGAACCTGCTTAATAAAACGATATGCATATTCGGGACCGGTGAGCTCTTCCTTAAATGTATGAAGTCCGAATCCGTTGTGGATACACTGATTTAAGATTCCTCCAAGCTCATGATCTCTCTCAAGAATAAGTATGCTGTCATTGCCGGCTTCTTTGGCTGCTACAGCTGCTGCGAGGCCAGCAGGGCCGCCGCCTACTATTACGATATCATATGTCTTCATGACCCGCTTACCTCCCCTTTTGTTCTCTCAAGGACAATGTTTGACTTTCCGCCGCTCTTTGTAATCTTCTCATAAGGAATTCCAAGTTCGCGGTGAAGGATTTCCATTGTTCTGGGTGAGCAGAAACCAGCCTGGCATCTTCCCATACCGGCTCTTGTTCTGCGCTTTACGCCATCAAGGCTTCTTGCGCCAAGAGGTCTGTGGATTGCATCAAGGATCTCGCCCTCTGTAATAGATTCACATCTGCAGATGATGGTACCGTATGCGGGATTCTCTTTAATAAGAGCATTTCTCTCTTCTACTGAGAGACCTTCTGTCTTCTTAACACCCTTACGTGTGCTGATCCAGTTAGCTTTCTCTTTAAGTCCCATCATATCCTTCATCATGTTGCCAACCATCTCGCCGATAGCAGGGCTGCTTGTAAGTCCGGGAGACTCAATACCTGCGCAGTCGATAAAGTGTGGCGCATCATCGACTTCCTTGATGATGAACTCGTGATGTGATTCATGAGCACGAAGTCCTGCAAAGGATGTGATAACATTTCTGATAGGAAGATTTCTAACATGATCACCGGCTTTAGCGATAAGGTCATCGATGCCGGCTGCTGTTGTGTTGTTTCCTTCCTTGTTCTCAATATCCACAGCTGTCGGTCCAACAATAAGATTACCGTGGATCGTAGGTGATACAAGAACACCTTTACCGAGATTTGTGGGCTGAGGGAAGATTGTGTGCTTAACATGTCCGCCTACAGTCTTATCAAGGAGGCAGTAGTCTCCTCTACGAGGTGTAATATGGATCTTGTCAGCACTTACCATATTATGTATTACATCAGCATAGACACCTGCTGCATTTACAACGTATCTTGCTACATACTCACCGTTGTTTGTTCTAAGGTGCCAGTTGCCGTCTTCGCCTTTTTTAATATCTTCAACTTCTGTGTTAAAACGGAAATCAACGCCGTTCATGTTAGCGTTCTCTGCCATAGCAATATTTAGCTCGAAAGGACAGATGATTCCGCTTGTAGGAGCCCAGAGTGCTCCCTCAACGTTTTCTGAAAGGTTGGGCTCCATCTCAAGAGCTTCCTCCCTGTTAAGGATCTTCAGTTCCTTAACTCCGTTGGCAATACCTCTGTTATAGAGGTCTTTAAGTCCATCAAGGGCTTCCTTGTGGATACAAACAACCATAGCTCCGTTTCTCTTAAACGGAATATCCAGGTCTTTGGCAAGATCGCCCATCATCTCATTGCCTCTGACGTTGAGCTTAGCCATAAGTGAGCCTTCAGCTGCATCAAATCCGGCATGAACGATGGCCGAATTGGCTTTTGATGTTCCCTCACAAACATCCTCGCATTTCTCCAGTACGCAGACATTTGTCTCATAACGGGACAATTCTCTTGCGACTGCAGACCCGGTAACACCGGCTCCGATTACGATCACATCGTACAACATAATAATCTCCTTTTTTGATAAATATGTTGAAAAAAGGCGAGAGAAAGCAACCTGTGTTCCCCACAGTATATGTGCTCACTCTCGCCTCCCGTTCAATATAAAATTAAATTAATAATACTACTTTTCGGTCTTTGTGCAAGCACAAATCCTATTCGATTAGCATTTAAGATCAGCCAAACATTCCGGCACCTGCAAGGATGTTGTAAAGAACTGCTGCAACAATACCACCGCAGATAGGAGCTACTGCAGGAATCCAGCCATATCCCCAATTGCTGTTCTTCTTGCCAAAGTTAGGAGCAAGGAGCTGATAAGCAATACGAGGAGCTGTATCTCTTGCTGCGTTCATAGCGTATCCTGTAAGTCCACCGAAGGAAGCACCGCATGCAACGATTACGCCGTATACGAGAACCCAGCTAACCTGTGATGCACCAGCATCTGCAGGAATAAGTGAAAGTGTAAATACAAGGATGAATGTAGCAACGAACTCTGAAAGGAAGTTCAGAACCTGGTTAGGGATTGAAGGAGCTGTGCAGAAGCATCCACGAACAACATCATCATTAGCTGTAGCCTTGATGTGATCTCCGTAGAGAACCATAAGGATAGCTGCGCCGCAGAAACCACCGAGCATCTGAGCTATGATCTGTCCAGCTACTGTTGACCAGTCACCGCTTCTGATAGCGATACCGATTGTAACTGCAGGGTTGAATGCTGAAGGGCATCCTGTAAATCTGCTCATTGCAAATGCAGGAACCATAACTGCCATTCCCCATCCGATAAGGATGTGAACTGCTCCGCCGCCCTTGAATCCTGACTTCTCAAGTGATACGTTACAGCAAACGCCATCTCCGAGGAGTACCAGAATAAGTGTTCCGATAAACTCGCCTAAATAAATGCTCATAATAAATACCCCCTTTTAGTATTATGTGATTTTTTCCTCACCTAAGTTAATCAGTTATCAGCCTTTAGCCCATCCAAGAGTTGCATTAACAGCCTGCTTCCAGCCTTTAAGCTTCTCAGCACGAGCCTCTTCTGTCATGTTAGGCTCAAACTCTCTGTCGATAGCCCAGTTCTTGATAACATCTTCTTTGCTCTTCCAGAAGCCAACTGCAAGACCTGCCAGGTAAGAAGCACCCATAGCTGTTGTCTCAACACATACAGGACGATGTACGGGAGCATTGATGATATCTGACTGGAACTGCATAAGGAAGT
>CAMORK010000038.1 GCA_946623755.1 uncultured Butyrivibrio sp.
CAACACATGGAAGGTTCTACTTAGTGCTGCTTCGTTCCCGACCTGACACGGTTCGCAGATTTCCATTGCATAAGACCCGCTTAAGCACGGAAGGACTGCTACATACACCCTTTACAAAACCGCTATACTAATATACTTATTTTTTGGACTTATGTCAAATTAAATCTTGAAGCGTAAAGCTGTCTACATATTCATTGATCACTTTATCAAGGCCTCTCCAGAATGAAACAGTAGAGCAACTCTCTGACATGGGGCAGGTTGTGCCTTTGATATCTGCTGTACATCCTACAGGAGCAAGCTGACCTTCCATGGTCCGCAGAATATCACCAATAACATATTCACTTGGCGCCTTGGCCAGTCTGTGACCTCCGCTCACTCCTCGCATGCTTTCGACATATCCGGCCTTTCCCAAAACAGAAACAATCTGTTCAGTGTACTTGACCGCAATATTCTGGCGGGCAGCAATATCTTTTAGTGCTATATATTCTCCATCGTTATGGAGTGCAAGATCAGTCATGACTTTTAAGGCGTATCTGCCTTTTGTGGATATCTTCATTGTGTACCTCGGTTAAAAAACATATAATTAAGTATAAAGTCGTAAAAACATAATAGCAAAAACGGATGGGAATTTCTACCATTTTAGTATGATTTATGAATAGAGTAAAGTTATCAGAAGAAGAGAAACAGGATATTAAATATATGAGAGCGGCCCTTACACAGGCCAAAAAGGCTTATGCACTGGGGGAAGTACCCATTGGCTGTGTTATTGTATATGAGGGCAAGATAATCGGAAGAGGTTACAACAGAAGGAATACAGACAAAACGCCTCTGGCTCATGCAGAGATTACAGCTATCAAAAAGGCCGGTAAATTCATGAAGGACTGGAGACTTGAAGGATGTAAGCTCTATGTAACACTTGAGCCCTGCCAGATGTGCTCGGGAGCCATAGTTCAAGCCAGGATCCCGGAAGTTATAATGGCGGCTGAGAATCCCAAGGCAGGATGTGCCGGATCTGTGATGGACATACTGAACAACCCTGAATTTAATCATCAGGTAAAGGTAAAAAAAGGCGTTTTGCAGGAAGAGTGCAGTGCGCTTCTGAAGGAATTTTTTGTGGAACTGAGAGCTAGGAATAAGGCTGAAAAAGAGCGGAAAGGCGATTCCGGTGAATAAGAGAATTGCATCGATCTTACTTGTCTTTGTAATGCTGCTGTCAGTCGCAGCATGCGGTAGGGAAGAAAAAGGCGGATATATGCACAGCCGGGCAATGGATGAGATAGACTTTTCTGAGCCGCCAATTACCATCACCTATATGACCATAGGAGACAAGCCTACAAACGGAAGAACTGAAGAGGCTATTGAAAGGCTCAATAAGATTCTGGTCAAAAGACTTAATGCCAAGCTGGATATTTTTTACGTGGGCTGGAACGACTATCTCAAAAACTATGACAGGACTCTGGCTTTAGAAGACATACATGTTGATCTTGTAGGAACAGGTACTGACTGGCTGGATGCCTGGCCCAATATCATAAACGGAAATTTCATGCCCCTTTCTGAGGAAATGCTTAGGAAGTACTGCGGCATTACATACACCAATGTGACTAAGGCCCTGTGGAAAGAGGGCAGTTATGAAGGGCAGATCTATCTTATCCCGGAAAATGAGTACACTCAGTGGACAAATCATGGATTTGTCTACCGTAAAGACCTTGCTAAGGAAGCCGGACTTTCGGAAGTGGCCTCCTGGGAGGATCTGGATGTTTATTTTAAAAATGTGATATATCATCATCCTGATATGATTCCATGGGATACAGACGGAAGTAATGGGATTGCGACACTCGGATATCTCATGTCTGCAAAGAGATACGTTCCTATATATGAACTTACAACTTACGGTATCTGGGGTGAGGATCTTGACAACAAGGGCAAGATAATATCGCCGTATTACAGCGGCAACGAACTTATAGAATATGCCAGGCTGATGAAGCAGTGGAATGAACTTGGTGTCTGGAGAGCGGACCTGTCTCAGATGGGAAATAATGAGGATGAGTTTTATCGCGGAGAATCTTCTGTAGTACAGCACCATACGCAAAACTATTACACGATAATTGAGCCCACAATGAATATCTCAATGCCGGAAGTTCAGCTTGGATTCTACTGGTTCGGCCGGGAGAGCGGGACTCTTATGAGAGTCAGCAATTTCCATGGAGCAATGGCTGTGTCGGCAAGATCGGAGCATCCTGAGAGAGCTCTTATGGTTTATGACATGATAAGGAACGATGAAGAATGCTACAGGCTTCTCAAAAACGGCATTGAGGGAATACAGTACGAGATCACTTCTGATGGGATGCTTGAAAAACCAAGCGGATACAATGAAAGTGCAGACGGTATTGTAACTGATTTCTGGTGGGGAAGACGGGATGAGTTTGAGATTCCGGACTCATCATATTCCTGGGATAAGTATTACAGTCTGGTTGACAGTTACGAGCACGTGGCCATCGATTACCCATGGGATGGAGTCCCCTTCTCTACGCCGCAGATAAACGCAGAACTTGGACCAATCGTAGAGATTTTTGATAAGTATATTCCTCAGCTGGCCACGGGACAGTATTCGGGAACTGCTGAAAAGAAAGTGGCTGAGTTCAGAGAGGAACTCATGAACGCGGGATTCGAGAGAATAACAGGTAAAATCCAGAGAATTTATAATTCTCAATAAAAAACATCCTACCAAGTACGTGGGATTAATGATAGAATAATGCCCATGGATAATTGTATACATGTATAGCGGATAAAAGTTTAGGAGGAATTGCGATGGTAACCACACTGGATAAGGGGTGCTACCTGGTAAACGGAAGCACTATTATTCCTGATGACAACGAAGCTAAGGCTGCATTGACGTCTATGGGCGTCACAGACGATGAGATCGGCAGCGCCAAAGAAAAGACAATTGCTTACGGGATCTTAAAAGAACACAACACATCTGACAACATGGACAAGCTCTGCATCAAGTTTGATAAGCTTGTATCACATGATATCACTTATGTTGGAATTATTCAGACTGCCAGGGCATCAGGTCTTGAGAAATTCCCTATTCCCTATGTGCTTACCAACTGCCACAATTCACTCTGTGCAGTAGGTGGCACTATAAATGAGGATGACCATGTCTTTGGTCTTACTGCGGCTCAGAAGTATGGCGGAGTATATGTTCCACCTCATCAGGCGGTTATTCATCAGTATGCCAGAGAGATGATGGCTACCGGCGGTGGAATGATCCTTGGTTCAGATTCTCACACCAGATACGGTGCTCTTGGTACCATGGCTATAGGTGAGGGTGGCCCTGAGCTTGTTAAACAGCTTCTTTGCCAGACCTATGATGTTGATATGCCCGGCGTAGTAGCAATCTATCTTGAGGGAGCGCCCAAAAAGGGTGTTGGCCCACAGGACGTTGCACTTGCTATTATCGGCAAGGTATTCGGAGACGGATATGTTAAGAATAAAGTTATGGAGTTTGTAGGTCCCGGTGTCAAGAATCTCAGTGCTGATTTCCGTATCGGTGTTGATGTTATGACAACAGAGACCACATGTCTTACATCGATCTGGGAGACAGATGATGAGATAAAAGAGTTCTATGATATCCACGGCAGAAGCGGAGATTACAAGGAGCTTAAGCCCGGCAGGGTTGCTTACTACGATGGACTTGTTAAGGTTGATCTGGATTCACTTAATCCTATGATCGCTATGCCTTTCCATCCAAGTAATGTTTATGAGATATCTGAGGTAAATGCAAATGCAGCTGACATACTGGCAGATGTTGAGAAACGTGCCAAGGTCAGCTTTGGTGATAAGATAGAATACTCTCTGATGAACAAGATCAAAGACGGTAAGCTGATGGTTGATCAGGGAATCATTGCAGGATGTGCAGGCGGCGGATTTGAGAATATCTGTGCTGCGGCAGACATCCTTAAGGGACACTTCATCGGTAACGATAAGTTTACTTTGAGTGTTTATCCTGCTTCAACCCCTATCTATATGGAGATTGTCAAGAACGGAGCTGCTGCTACAATTCTTGAAACAGGAGCAATACTTAAGACTGCATTCTGCGGACCATGCTTTGGTGCGGGAGATACACCTGCCAATAATGCGTTCAGTATCAGACATTCAACCAGAAACTTCCCCAACAGAGAAGGTTCCAAGGTTCAGAACGGACAGGTGGCTTCAGTTGCACTTATGGACGCTCGCTCAATTGCCGCAACAGCTGCTAATCAGGGCGTTCTTACACCTGCAACAGAGTTTGACGCAGACCTTAAGAAATATAAATATCACTTTGACAGTGAGATCTACAAGAACAGAGTATTTGATTCAAAGGGTAAAGCCGATCCATCAGTAGAACTTGTTCTTGGTCCCAACATCAAGGACTGGCCCAAGATGAGTGCGCTTCCTGAAAATCTTGTGCTCAGGGTTGTTTCTGAGATCCATGATCCTGTAACAACAACAGATGAACTTATACCATCAGGTGAGACATCATCTTACAGATCCAATCCTCTTGGCCTTGCAGAGTTCACACTCTCCAGAAAGGATCCTAATTACGTTGGTCTTGCAAAAGAGATCAGGGCAGCTCAGGAAGCTCTTACAAAGGGCAGTGACCCTATCAGCGCATGGGGCGAGCTTGAAGGCGTAATGGCAACCATCGGTAAGGAGTTTAGCGATGTGAACAATTCAAATCTTGGATTTGGATCAACAATCTTTGCTGTTAAGCCCGGAGACGGTTCTGCCAGAGAGCAGGCGGCATCCTGCCAGAAGGTTCTTGGAGGCTGGGCTAATATTGCCAACGAATACGCTACAAAGCGTTACAGATCCAACCTTATCAACTGGGGAATGCTTCCGTTCATCATTAAAGAGGGAGAGCTTCCGTTCAAGAATAAAGATTACATCTTCCTTCCTGGAATCAGAACAGCAGTTGCTAAGAAGAGTGATGACATCAAGGCATATGCTGTAAAGGACGGCAGGATGGAGGAGTTTTCACTTAAACTCGGAAATCTTACTGATGACGAAAGGCAGATAATCCTCGACGGTTGTCTTATAAACTACAACCGCGTAAAATAATAGTATGTTTAAAAAGATACTAAATTTAGGGTTAATAATGACATTGATAGGAAGCGTCGCGGGCTGCGGCGCTTCTTCTGCTGAAATGACAACGGATGTTTCTGTGTACGAGGGCACATCTGAAACGACTCTTAGTTACGAAGTGCCCGAGCAGATACCAGGTATTATGGTGGACCAGGTAGGATACAGTGCCGGCTCAGAGAAAGCAGTAGTATTTAAGGGAGAAGATCTGCCGAAGACTTTTGGTATCTATGACCTTGAAAGTGGCAATAAGGTCTTTTCCGGAGAAATACTAAAGGCTGTATATAATGAAGAGCTTGATGAGTATGACAGCATGGGCTACTTTACCGACTTTACAAAAGAGGGAAGCTACTTCATAAGCACTGATGTAGTGGGAGAGTCGTACTCTTTTACCATAAAAGACAAAGCCTTTAAGGAAGCCTTTGACGAGGCTTGTAAGAAATATTACATCAACAGATGCGGAATCGCTCTTTCGGAGAACTATGCCGGAGATAATGCGCACAGTGCATGTCACACTCAGCCTGCTCACCTTCAGGAGGATCCGGCTACCGAAATAGATGTTACCGGCGGATGGCATATGGATGAATCAGCCGGCAGAGATACAACTCTTGGAAGTAACATTGCAGAGAACCTGCTTATGGCTTATGAGATGAATCCATCGGCCTTTACCGATGAGGTTGGAATTCCCGAGAGTGGGAACGGTATCCCGGATATTCTGGATGAAGTTAAGTACGAGGTAGACTGGCTTCTAAAGATGCAGGATTCCAGGACCGGAGGCGTATATGGAGCAGCGCTTACAGATCCGGTAAGGGGCGGAGAGGCGATCAATACTCCTGTCATTGTTTCATCTGTTTCCATGGAAGCCACGATTTCTTTTGCCTCAATGATGGCGAGATTCAGTTATACATATCAGCAGTTCGACGCAGAGTTTGCAACTCAGTGCCTTAAGGCGGCGGACAGGGCATACAGCTGTTTTTTAAATAACCAGAAGGCTTCGGACAATACCGCGGCATTTAAGGCAGCAGCCCAACTGTACAGGGCGACCGGAGCAGGGGCTTACCATGAAGTCTTAAGCTCATATTTTCGAAGAGACGATTTCCTGGAATTGTTCGATACCGATGAAAATGTATTTATCGGAGGGGTGACATATCTTTCCATAAATCAGTCTGTGGACGTGGATATCTGTAAAGCTATAATGAAGGCGCTCATGAAGAAATCTGAGGCAATAGCGTCTGCGGCATCTAAATCAACTTATCTTGTGACTGATCTGGGAAGGGAAGATAACTTTGATAAGATGCTCAGGGACATGAGATGCCTCACGATTACCGATCATATCATTTACAATTACGAATACACTACAATTATTGAAAACCACGCGCACTTCCTTATGGGCAGAAATCCCGATGGCGTCAATTATGTGACAACGGATACCGACAGGACATACCTCACCGCAAAAAAAGCGGGAATTGCAGTGGATCCAAGGAGCGATTCGCTGTTCATTTTTATGCTGAGTGTACTGGAAAAGTAGCGCCTGTGGTGTTAATATGGATGGGTCATGAATACAACAATTAATGGATTAAATATCAACTACATAGATGAGGGTACAGGTCCGCTTTTGGTGATGCTTCACGGCTGGGGATCCAACATTGATCTCTTCGCCGGTGTCATAAACTTTGCCAAAAAGAAGTATCACGTGGTGGCCATGGATATGCCGGGATTTGGAAAGAGTGATGAACCCACGGAGCCGATGGATGTTGATGCCTATGTGGACTTTGTCCTGGAGTTTATAAGGACTCTTTATCCGGAGGAGAAAGAGATCATCTTCCTGGGACATTCCATGGGAGGAAGGATCATTATCAAGCTCGTTTCGGGGCTTAAGGATGGAAGACTTAGTGCCGGATTTACAATTCCCAAGATCATCCTTGCTGATGCTGCGGGAGTTAAGCCGGTAAGGACAGAGGGCCAGAACAAGAGGACCAGGAGATACAAGTTTTACAAGAATCTTCTGACCAGGACCGGAATTGCCAAGGCATTTCCCGGAACCATCGATGCTCTTCAGAAAAAGTTTGGAAGTGCGGATTACGCAGCAGCATCACCCGTTATGAGGCAGAGTCTTGTGAAGGTGGTCAATGAGGATCTGGTACCATATATGCCGTCCGTCACAATGCCCGCACTGCTCATCTGGGGAGATCAGGATACTGCTACTCCGTTATCTGACGGGCAGAAGATGGAAAAAGAGATGCCGGAGGCAGGACTTGCTGTTATTGAAGGGGCAGGTCACTATTCATTCCTTGATAACCCGTATCTTTTTTACAAGATCCTCGGAAGCTTCCTTGGAATAGAAATGTAAGGAGTACTCAATGATATTGTTATTTTTGCCGCTTATATGTCTGGCAATATTAGGACTCAGATATTATACGCACATGCTGCAACTTTCCAGCTATCAGTTTCAGGGATATTTCAGGTTCCTTAGGACAAACTGGGTGAAGCCTCTTTTTCATCTGCTCTTTATGATCAGTGTTTTTATGGCATTTGCACCGGTTCCTGTGATAAAGGGCATTCAGCTGGTGGCAGCTATAGCTATTTTCCCGATTCTTATAGGGCTTATTATTGCCCATTTTCCCAGGAAGGCCAAGAAAAAGTTCGTAGTAACCGACAGGGTAAAGAGATTATTTATAACCTATGCTGTACTTGCGCTTATTATGGTACTGGTTCCTTATATCGTTGTGAGGATCCTGAGTGGGGATGAGCCGTATACAGAAATTAATTCGATGCTGTTTGCGCTCTTTGGCATGGTGGTTTATTGCGGGCTTCTACCTTTTGTTACAGCTCTTGCAAACCTAATCAACAAGCCCATCGAGAACAGGATCAACAAGTGGTTCATAGACGATGCCAAGAGGATTCTTAAAGAGCATGAGGGACTTCGTATTATAGGCATAACCGGAAGCTACGGCAAGACAAGCGTCAAGTATTACCTGACAACTCTTTTGTCAGAGGGATTCAGAGTCCTGATGACGCCCGAGAGCTACAACACTCCAATGGGTATCGTGAGAACTATCAGAGAGCACATGCAGCCCACACACGAGATCTTTGTTTGCGAGATGGGAGCAAGGCATCTTCATGACATAAAAGAGATAACGGACATCGTTCATCCGGATGACGGTATTGTCACATCCATAGGACCTCAGCACCTCGAAACCTTCCATTCCATGGAAAATATCATAAGCACCAAGTACGAGCTTCTTGATGCGGTTGATGAAAAAGAGAAGGCTGAAGGCGGTAAACAGGAGGGCAGGCACCTAAAGTTTGTCAATTACGACAACGAAGTTATCAGAGATAATATGAAGTATTCGGATGCCATCACTTATGGTATGTCTGAGGGCTGTGACTACAGAGCAACAGATGTTATGGTCTCAGGAGCAGGAACAACATTTACTGTTACAGCTCCAAGTGGTGAGAGCGCGGAGTATACTACCAGGCTTGTTGGAGAACACAACGTACAGAACATACTCGGAGCAATTGCCTGTGCTAACTCACTCGGAATTCCAATGACCAAGCTTAAGATGGCAGTAAGGCGCCTTCAGTCCGTTCCTCACAGGCTTGAGCTGACAAGACACGGAAATGTATCTATTCTTGATGATGCTTATAACGCCAATCCAAACGGTGCAAAGGTGGCGCTTAATACGCTCGCTCTCTTTGAGGACTGCGTTAAGATCCTGGTAACACCCGGCATGGTTGAACTTGGTGATAAGGCAAAAGAGTACAATACAGCGTTCGGTGCACAGGCAGCAGCTGTCTGCGATTACATTATTCTGGTAGGAAACGTTAACAGTGCAGAAATCAAGAAGGGCGCATTGGATGCGGGCTTTGATCCCGAGAGGATTTTTGTAAAGAATACCTTTGGTGAAGCCAGCGCTTTAATGTATGAACTTGACGCGGGCAGAGAAAAGGTTATACTACTTGAGAATGATCTTCCGGATAATTATAAGTAAATATTTAGTATACAAGATGAAAGAAGGAACAAAATGAAGCTGAAGGTAGCAGTATTATTTGGCGGAAAAAGTACAGAGCATGAGATCTCAATCATCTCAGCAATCCAGGCAATCGGATATATCAACAAGGAAAAGTATGATGTCATCCCGGTTTATATGACCAAGAACAATGACTTCTATGTTGGTGATTCCATCGGAAATATCGAGGAGTACACTCACATTAAGGAACTTATTGCAAAGAGCACTCAGGTTATCTGGGTTAAGGACGGCGACAAGGTTTCTCTTGTAAGGTACCCTATGAAGAAGTTTGGCAACAACGTTATTACTACTGTAGATGTTGCGTTCCCTATCGTTCACGGAACCAATGTTGAGGACGGAACCCTTCAGGGCTATCTTGCTACAATGGGACTTCCTGTTGTAGGTTGTGACGTTCTCTCTTCAGCAGTCGGAATGAACAAGTATGTTATGAAGACAGTTCTTAAGGACAGCGGAATTCCTGTTCTTGACTGCAAGTGCTACACATGGAAAGACTACGAGGATGCTGACACTCTGGTTTCAAAGATTGAGTCAGCATTCGCTTATCCCGTTATCATCAAGCCTTTGAACCTTGGATCAAGTATCGGTATCAAGGTTGCTAAGGACAGGGACGAGCTTTTGGAGGCTCTGGACCTTGGATTTGAGTTCTCCAAGAAGATACTTGTAGAGCGTGCCATCTCAAACCTCAAGGAAATCAACTGCTCAGTTCTTGGTGATTATGAGTCAGCAGAAGCTTCCGAGTGCGAGGAGCCTGTTAACTCAGATGAGATTCTTTCTTTTGAAGACAAATATATCAGCGGCGCTAAGGGTGGTGCTAAGACAAGCGGATCTAAGGGAATGGCTTCTCTTAAGAGAAAGATTCCTGCAGACATCTCTTCTGAGATGAGAGACAGGATCAGAAAGATGGCTGTTGATGCATTCATTGCTCTTGGCTGCAGCGGCGTATCCAGAATCGACTTTATGATCGATATGGACACCAATGACGTTTATCTCAACGAGATTAACACAATTCCGGGATCTCTTGCTTTCTATCTCTGGGAGCCTCTCGGAATGAAGTATGAGCATCTTCTGGACAACATGATCCAGCTGGCTCTTAAGGCAGACAGAGAGAATCACAAGATTGTATATTCCTTTGAGACAAACGTTCTTGAGGGAGTTAAACTTGGCGGAGGCGCCAAGGGCAGCAAGATGTAGTAAAAGAACCGCTTTGTATCACCTTTTGGGGGATGCAAAGCGGTTTTTTATGCTCAGATTTCGAGGCTTTCGTTTTTTACATAAGTCTGTTCGATGATGTTTTTAACGTACTGGTCAATGTTCTTCTGGTCTTCTTTATCAAGCTCTTTTATCCTGATGGGCTCGCAGTACTCAATAACAACAGTGGTCTTTTTGATCCATGGCATATGGTTTTCAAAGCAGTCTCTGGTGTGATTTACAACTACGGGAACGATGGGACAACCGGCCTTTTGAGCAATCTTGAAGCTTCCTTTGTGGAACTCACCCAGTGGCTGATCGGTCTTGTTTCTGGTACCTTCCGGATAAATGAAGATTGAAATGCCGTTTTTGACTTTGTCTATTGCTGTCAGTACCATCTCGAGGCCCTTGCGGATGTCAGATCTGTCAAGGAAAAGACAGTCAAGATAAACCATCCAGAAGCTGATAACCGGGAGCTTTTTGGATTCCTGCTTGGCTATGTAGCCTGTGCGTCCGGGGACTCTTGGGTAAGTGACTACGATATCAAAGATGCTGCGGTGATTGCTGACATAGAGCACAGCTTCGTCCTTGGGGACATTGTCCTCGCCAATGACGATACGTTTAATTCCGCCGATAAACAGTATCACGTTGAAAGCCCAGCTTACGATGGCAAGAGATGCCTTTCTTGCTTTTTCATCATTGAACTTGTGCATTATGAACAGCACAAGCTGCATGGGCAGGCTGACAATCAGGAAGATAACCAGAAATATAAATATAATTATTGTACGAATCATTAATCTAAGCCTCTCTTAAAAAATATCGTATTTATTTTCTCATGAGTGGCTCAAAAATGGAATAGATTTCTTGTTTTATGTTAAAGTATATAGGAGCGTACCACGAAGGAGGCATGCATGTTACTTATAAAGAACGGAAGAATCATGGATCCTGCCACAGAGACTGAGGGTGTCTATGACATGCTCATTGACGGGGACAGGATTGTAAAGATCGGAATGAGCGGAAGCCTGGATGAAATGGCAAGAGAGAGCCTTTTCATGAGAGATGCGGGCGGAGAGGCTCATGAAGAGAGTATTACGGAAATAGATGCCGGAGGGTGCATTGTTGCACCGGGACTGGTGGACGGACATGTGCATTTCAGAGATCCGGGATTTACTTATAAAGAGGATATAGACACAGGTGCGGCGGCTGCAGCCAAAGGTGGATTTACAAGTGTTATCATGATGGGGAACACCGATCCCCACATGGACAATGTTGACACTGTTAAGGACGTGCTTGAAAGAGGCAGCAAGACCGGAATCAGCGTGTACACCTGTGGAAATGTCACCATGAATATGGAGGGAAAAGAGCTTACGCCTATGGAAGAGCTTATAAAGGCGGGAGCAGTTCTTTTCACTGATGACGGTAAGCCCATTACGGATGCAAAAGTTATGGAGAGGGCATGTGAGGAGGCAGTAAAGCTCGACAGAGTGATAAGTCTTCATGAAGAGGATCCGTCATTCATAACCGACAACGGTATCAATGCCGGCGAGGTCGCAGATAAGCTTGGACTTAAGGGCTCACCGAGAGAAGCTGAGATCTCAATGGTCAAAAGAGATATAGAAATAGCAAAAAAGACCGGAGCAACGATCGTGGTACAGCACATCAGTGCTGCCGAATCGGTGGAACTTATAAGGCAGGCAAGAAGAGAGTGGGTCAAGGTATTTGCTGAGGCAACTCCTCATCACTTTACTCTTACACAGGATGCAGTAAGGACTCATGGGACACTTGCCAAGATGAATCCGCCGCTTCGTCTTGAGAGCGACAGACTGGCGATTATTGAAGGCCTTAAGGACGGGACAATAGATATGATCGCAACGGATCATGCTCCGCACTCAAAGGAGGAGAAGGCAAAGAGCTTTAGAGAGGCCCCCAGTGGAATTACAGGACTTGAGACCTCGCTTGCTCTTGGCATAAGGGAGCTGGTAAGACCCGGACACCTTAGTATGATGGAGCTTTTATCTGTTATGAGTGCCAAGCCGGCTGCTTTGTACGGATTGGATGCCGGTACCGTAAGAGAGGGATCCTATGCGGATATTGTGATCTTTAACCCCGATGAAGAGTGGGTATTTGACAAAAGCGTTTCCAAGGCGTCAAATACACCGTTCCTGGGAGAGAAGCTTCCCGGGAAGATATACTTTACAATATGCCGGGGCAAAATAGTATATAAAGCTGATTGAGGTGGAGATATGGCAAAAAAGATGAAAACAGAGGCGAAGGTCATTGCCCAGAAGCTCCTGGCTGATGGGATATATGATATGTGGCTTGAGACGGAGCTGGCAGAAGATGCTCATCCGGGACAGTTTGTCGGGGTGTACCCCGCAGGGAAGGCGACACTGCTTCCACGCCCTATAAGTATCTGCGAAGTGGACAGAGATAAAAGTGCAATAAGGCTGGTTTACAGAGTTGTAGGACAGGGAACTGCCGAGTTTACACTCTATCAACCCGGAGATTATATCAGTATCCTTGGCGTTCTCGGAAATGGATTTCCGCTTGAGAAGTCAGAAGGCAAAAGAGTCCTTCTCATGGGAGGAGGAATCGGTGTTCCTCCGCTTCTTCAGACTGCCAAAGAGCTTAAGACCCTCGGGAAGGCTGCATCGGTGGTCAGTGTCCTCGGATACAGAGATTCTCAGACTTTCCTTCGAGAGGACTTCGAGAAGGCAGCTGAACTGGTTATCGCAACAGAAGACGGAAGTCTTGGGACCAAGGGAAATGTAATCGACGCCATAAAGGCTAACAGCCTAAAGGCAGATGTTATCTATGCCTGTGGACCGATGCCGATGCTTAGGGCAATCAAGACATATGCTGCAGAAAATGGCATGAAAGCATATCTGTCATTGGAAGAGAGAATGGCCTGCGGTGTTGGCGCATGCCTTGGATGCATATGCAAGACAAAAGACATTGATGCTCACTCACAGGTTAAGAATGCCAGGATATGTACTGACGGCCCTGTTTTTGATGCAGACGATCTGGCGATATAAGGATGCAAGGTCACCAATATGCATGCTGGCATGAACATATTGGTGACTTGGCAGACTGAACGAACATGAGTAAATGCGCGGTAGTGCAATTTACGAATGTTTGTAGGATTGCGAAAACGCAGTGGAGCAATCCGTATATCGTCAATGTGTATAGAGGAGGAATTTATGAATACATCAGTAGAGATAGCCGGTGTTAAGTTTAAGAATCCTGTGGTGACTGCTTCGGGAACCTTTGGCTCCGGTATGGAATATTCTGATTTTGTTGATTTAAACAGACTTGGCGCAGTGGTGACCAAGGGCGTTTCGAATATACCATGGGAGGGAAATCCCACACCGAGAGTAACGGAAGTCTATGGCGGAATGCTTAATGCTATCGGACTTCAGAATCCCGGAATAGAGACTTTTGTCAAAAGAGATCTCGAATTCCTCAAGGGATATGACACAAAAGTCATTGTTAACGTCTGCGGAAAGAGCATAAAGGACTATGTGGATGTGGTTGAGAGGCTCTCTGATGAGCATGTGGATATGCTGGAGATAAATGTCTCATGTCCTAACGTCAAGGAAGGTGCTATCGCATTTGGTCAGAATGCCAAGGCACTTACAGAGATAACCACTGAGATCAAAAAGCACGCAAAGCAGCCTGTCATCATGAAGCTCAGCCCTAATGTTACAAGCATTTCAGAGATGGCCAAGGCGGCTGAGGCAGCAGGAGCGGATGCAATTTCACTCATAAATACAATAACAGGTATGAAGATAGATATTCACAGAAGGAAATTTGCTCTGGCAAATAAAACAGGAGGAATGTCAGGTCCTGCCATAAAACCTGTTGCAGTGAGAATGGTCTATGAAGCAGCTCATGCAGTGGATATTCCGATAATCGGAATGGGAGGAATAGCTAACGGCGATGATGCAATTGAGTTCATTATGGCCGGCGCAAGTGCTGTGGCTGTCGGTGCCATGAACTTCCATGATCCGTATGCTACCGTTCATGTTATAGAGGGAATAGAGAGCTACATGAAACAGTACGGAGTAGAGGATATAAACGAATTGAGAAAGATCTTGTAATTTAAGAGAACGGATACAGGAAAAGAGGAAGAGCTTTTTGGGGCCCTTCCTCTTTTTGTGTTACTAGCAACGGTATTATGTTTCTACTTTTCCTGTGAGCTCGTCGAAACCTTTCATGACAGCGTCAAAGGTCTGTTTTGAAATATCGGGTAATTCTCCACCCCAGGTCTTTTCGGCCTGTTTGTACCCTTTTTCAAAAGCGGATCTCATTTTCTCGAGCTTTTCAGGATCGTCTCCTGCAAGCGCCTTGGCAAAATCAAGAATACGCTCTGAGGTCTGTTTTACACCCCAGTATCCGTTTTCTGAAATGTCTTCCTGCGCCTGCGCCTTGGTAGCTGCGTCTACTGTGAAATCACCCTTTGCAAGGAATTTCCAGATAGAATCCTCATCATTATCAGTATTGGCGATGCCATAGGTCTTTGCCTGCTTGCCCATCATCTTGTGGACTATGTCCAGAAGCTGTTGTTGGCGAAGTGCATCATCGGCTTTTAACTGCTGAATGATCTTGGTTCTGTCTGACTCTTTCGATGAAACCTTGGAGGTATTTGAACTTTCCTCTGATTTCTCGTATACGGCAGCCGCTTCTTTTTTGACCTCTACCTCTTTGTCTTTTTTCTTGTCATCGACAGGAGCATTAACAGCAGAAGTATAGGTCGTTGCGATGTTGTTAGTAACCTCGGTAACTCCGTTTACGCCCATATAGAACTCCTTTTCCGCACAGGTTAACTAATACCGCGCTGAAACGAAACTATAGTTTACCTAATCTGACTATCGGCAGTTTTTGGGAAAACTTAACCCCTAAAATAAAAATTTTTCAATTTTTTAGTATTTTTTTTCTTGTAATGAAATAGCTATAGTGAGAAGATGTCTATTAGCGGGGGATATTGAGTTTTTTCTGATAATTACCAGCAGGGGAGCGGATTTCGGAGATGAAGATAACCAGAAAAGCTTATGCCAAGATAAACCTGGGACTTGATGTAATAGGAAAAAGAGATGACGGCTATCATCTAGTGAAGATGATAATGCAGAACGTAGATATATACGACACGTTAACGTTTGAGGAAAATGCGTCGGGTGAGATAACCTTAAAGGCTGATTCTGAGACTGTACCGCCAGACGGAAGCAATCTTATCTGCAAGGTGGCAAATCAGCTGAAAGAGGAATTTGGTGTAAAGGCCGGAGCTGATATAACTCTTGAGAAGAGAATTCCGGTGGCAGCAGGTATGGCAGGAGGAAGCACAGACGGAGCAGCGGCTTACCTGGCTCTTAATGAGCTGTGGGGCCTTGGGCTTTCAAAGGAAGAGTTGTGCATGCGCGCTGTTAAGCTCGGGGCTGACATTCCTTACTGCATAATCGGAGGAACAGCTCTTTCAGAGGGAATCGGCGAAGAGCTTACGACCATTAAAGCTGAACCTGACTTTTATCTGGTGGTAGCCAAGCCTGCAATAGCTGTATCTACAGGCTGGGTATACACTGAACTGGACAGCCATGAAATTGCAAAGCATCCGGATATCGATGGAATCAGAGCAGCAATTGAGACCGGAGATATCAGAGGAATGTGCGATAAGATCCACAATGTACTTGAGCCGGTTACTACCGGCAAATACAGCGTGATCAGGGATATTGAGAAGCTTCTTGAAGAGAATGGGGCTGTCAGAGCTTTTATGACAGGCAGCGGACCAACTGTTTTTGCGGTTTATGAGAGCAGAGAAGAGGCAGAGAAAGGCTATGAGGAAGTTCAAAAAAGTGGCCTTGCTCCGGAGCTCTTTTTAACAAGACCTATTAACCCGGGCATCTAAACAGGTGAATTGTATGAATAGAGATGTAGAGGTAAACGTTACAGGCATACATTCAAGAGATGGTGAACCAACTGAGAAGGTGGAATCATTGGCAGCGGGAATCTATGAGCTTTTAGAGGACGGAAGCTGCGCTATTGAATATGATGAGGAGCAGGATACCGGAGCCGGAAGTATGAAGATTCACAATCGTGTGCTCATCGGGGCAGACGGACAGAAGATGGAGATTGTTCGCGGAGGTGCAACCACTTCCAAACTCACCTTTGCAGAAAATCTGGAGTATGATACCGAGTATGTAACGCCTTACGGGACAATGCTGATGAGAGTCAGGACGAATAGCTTTGATCTGACGAGAGTCGGCGGTAATGAGGAGATAAAGGTGGTTGCTGATTACGACCTGGAGATTGACGGTCAGGTTGTTTCGAAATCCATGATAGTGATAGACATAAAAAATGCGGTGGCAAGCTGAGTTGTCACCGCATTATTGTTTGGATCATTTAACCATTTTTGCTCCTGCTTTTTCCTGAGCCTTAGCCACAAGGCTTTTGAAGAAGCCTTTCTTCTGCTCAGGAGCCTGTACCTTACCGTGAAGACCTTTGACATCTGTTACGTAGATACCGCTTACGGAAGCCTTAACCTCTTTCTTGGTTGGTACTGAGTCAAATATCTTTTCATCACAGATAAGACTCATGACTCTGTTGCCAATTCTTACCTTCAATATTGGGAGTCTTGAACCGCGAAGAAGCTTGGGAGTCTGATCAATAACTGCCTGTGGAAGTCCGGCCTCTTTAAGCTTCATCCTCTTCTTGTCAATGATAAGCATTGTAACTGTCTGCTTCATGGCATCCAGCTGAACCTGCTGTTCTTCCTGCTTCTTCTGGGCTTTTTTACCAAGTATTATAAGCGCAACGATAGCTGCGATAAGAACAACTGCGACAACAATTAAAACAATCAATCCTGTACTCAAAATGTAATCCTCCAACTCTATAAAAAGTGCATTAACTATTCTAGCATTCTTTTATCTTTTACGCAATTAAATCTTTAATATGAAAGAAGAGTGTGGTAGTATAAGAAATATTGTTTAAAGGAGTAACATATTATGAAAAAAAACTATAGGATTATAGCTGCATTGGCAGCATCAATGGTTATGCTTTCCGCCTGTGGCAAAGAGGCAGCTCCGGAAGCAACAACAGAAGCAAGTACAGAAGCAACAACAGAAGCAAGTACAGAGGCAGCAACTGAAGAAACAGCACAGACTGCAGAAGAAGGCGCTCAGGATGCAGCAGCTGAGGCAGCTTCAGGTTCAATTGATGTTTCAGGACTTGAAGTAGGAACTCTTGCTGATTTTGATGTAGATTCTCTTGTAAAGCTTGGAGATTACAAGGCAGTTACAGTTGATCTTGAGAAGACAGCTGTTACGGACGAGGACGTTGAGAACAGCCTTAATGGAGCATTTTCACAGAATCCCAAGATGACAGAGGTTACTGACAGAGCAGTAGAAAACGGTGATACAGTCAATATCGATTTTGTTGGTAAGTATGCCGATACCAAAGAAGAGTTCCAGGGTGGAACATCAAAGGGATACGATCTTGTGATTGGCTCAGGATCATTTATTGATGGCTTTGAGGATGGCCTCATCGGCGTCAAAAAGGGTGAAACTGTTGATCTTAACCTCACATTCCCTGAAGACTACGGCTCTGCGGATCTTGCCGGCAAAGATGTTATCTTTACCGTAACAGTAAACAGCATCAAGGTTGCTGATGCAGAACCTTCAGATGAGTGGGTTAAGGGACTTGGCCTTGAGGATGTAGAGAACATGGATCAGTTCAGAGCTCATCTTCGTGAGGAGCTTGAGGCTGATGCGGACGCTAAGTACAACGAGGACCTTAAGAACAAGGTTGTTGAGATTGTAGCTGACAATGCTACAGTAGACGAGATTCCTGAGAAGCTTTACAACAGATATTACAAACAGATCGTTGAGTCTCTTAAGAGCTATGTTCAGCAGATATATTACACATATGGAATGCAGGTTTCCGAGACTGAGTATGTTCAGACAATAATGCAGAGCAACGGACTTACAGGCACTCCTGAGGATTATCTCAAAGATCTTGCGAATCAGCAGACAAAGAGGATCATGGTTCTTCAGGCAATTGCCAACAAAGAGAATATTGAGATCGATCAGGCTACAGTAGATAAATATATTCAGGAAGATTATGACAATTATTTCAGCTCAAGCTATAGTACAATTGATGAGTACAAGGCTACATTCGATGCTGAGGATTACAGAGAACAGATCATGGCTGAGAAGGTTGCAGATTTCCTGGTAGAGAATGCAAATATTTCAAAATAATGAAGATGTGCGCAGTTGGAAACTGAGTTCTATAATGTTATACTACATGTAGTAGTTGTTATTCTTTTTTGATACTAGTTGTAGAATTTAAAGCAAGGGGGTATTGGGATGAAAAGATTTTATTCTATCGTTGCCGTAATACTTTCCCTTGCTTTTTTTGTACTTACTCCGGTTCAGTCTTTTGCCACTACCAGTGAGGAGCTTCAGGAACAGCAAAAGAAACTGGAGGAGGAAGAAAAGGCTCTAAAACAGCAAAAGAAGGCAGCCGAGAATGAGAAGGCTGCAAGCCAGAATAAGCTCAATGAGGCCAACAGCCAGATTTCAGAATCCACCGAAGCTCTGGGTGAGACCCAGGAAGCTATTGACTCTACAAATGCGGAGATAGTCGGTCTCATGACTGATATTGAGCTTATCAAAGAGGATATCACCGAGAAGGAAACACAAATAGATCAGACCAATGCTGAGTATGAAGATGCCAAGAATCATGAGGAGACGCTCTATGGGTCTATGGTTCAAAGGGTTAAATTCATGTATGAGAAAGGCAATCTGTCATACGTCCAGCTGCTTCTTACCGCAACAAGCTATGCAGATGCCCTTAACAAGGCGCAATATATTGAGGAGCTTTATGAGTACGACAGGCAGAAGCTCTCAGAATATGTAGCTGCCAAGGAAGCTGCTGCAGCGCTGGCACAGAAGCTTGAAGAGGAAAAGGCAGAACTTGAGGCTTCACAGTTTGAACTTGAAGAGGAAGAAGCCTATATGGAAGAGCTTCTTGCTCAGTACAAGGCAACTTACGCTGATTATGAGGTTAAGCTAGCCAAAGCCAAACAGGATGCGGCTGTTTATACAGCACAGGTTAAGAGTCAGCAGGCCAGCATTGCAGGACTGCAGAAAAAGATCGAGGCCAAGCAGAAGGAAGTTGATGCGGCCAAGCAGGCGGCACAAAACGCGCTGGAGGCTGAAAGAGCTGCAGCTGAAGCAGAAAACAACAGCGATTCAGACAGCGGAGGTTCATCATCGGGCGGCTCATCAGGATCATCAAGCTCATCAGGATCATCAAGCTCATCAGGCAGCAGTAAAACTTACGCCGCTGCAGGAAGTGCTACAGGAAGCAATATAGCCAAGTATGCATGTCAGTTTGTTGGTAATCCATATGTTCCGGGTGGAACCAGTCTTACAGACGGAGCAGACTGCTCGGGATTTGTTCAGTCAGTTTACAAAGCCTTCGGAATATCCGTGCCCAGAACAAGCTGGGGACAGGGAGCCTACGGCAGAGAAGTGTCCTATGCGGATGCACAGCCGGGAGATGTTATCTACTACGGAGGACATGTTGGAATATATATCGGTGGTGGACAGATAGTTCACGCCAGCACTCAGAAAACAGGTATTAAATACAGCCCTGCAACTTACAGATCAATTATTACTGTGAGAAGATTCTTGTAGACCGGTATTTGATGTGATAGAAGTTGAGATTTCAGTTTTTGAGGAGGAAGAATGGCTTCAGAAGAAAAGGTAATAGTCATTGACTTTGGCGGGCAGTACAACCAGCTTGTTGCCCGAAGAGTCAGAG